>CBIHQY010000012.1:0-125397 GCA_966212305.1 uncultured Azospirillum sp. | reverse complement strand
CGTCACGACGATCCACTCGTTGCGCTTCATGGCGCGCTCCAGAGCGGCGAGCATCCCGGCGTCGCTGGCCGACACCAGCTGCATGCCCTTGAGATCATAGGTCTTCAGCGCCTTCTCGGACGCCTGCATCAGCCCCGACCCCGGATCGATGCCTTGGATCTTGCCGCCCAGCTTCTGCTGAACCTCCGGCCTCTTGAGATCCTCGATGGATTTGACCTGATCGACCGGAATGTAGTCCGGCACCACCCAGCCCAGGCGGGCGCGGGTGTAGAGCGGGCCGAGATCGACCACGTCCTTGCCGACCTTGTCGAGATAGGGCTTGTGGGTCAGCGGCTGCCACGACATCAGCATGGCGTCCAGCTTGCCGCTGGCGATGCCCTGGTACTGGATGCCGATGTCGGCCATGGTCAGTTCGACCTTGTAGCCGTACCGCTCCTCGATCACGGCTTTGGCCAGCTTCGTCACCGCCTCGGCGTCGGCCCAGGCGGTCCAGCCGATGTTGATGGACTTCTCGGCGGCCTGCGCGGGGGCGGCGATCACGCCGGCCCCCAGGCTGACCGTCATGGCCGCCGAAAGCAGCACGCCCAAGGCTTTACCGAAGATTTTCATCAAGAAGCCTCCTCTTATCGTTTGTTTGTTTGGACCTGTTTGGCCGGATGGCCCGGCTTCGCCATGCCGAAACCTGCAGCGGACGTGAGCATGTGGCCCGGAAGACCACCTCTGTCCTACCGGTGAACGCGACCGGAAGCTGGCGCCGGATCGAATGCATGGGCCGCCGGCGACCGTCCGGAATCGACGCGGAAAGCTGTTTCCAACCAAAGGGATCGTTGCTGGCATCAGTGCTGATTAAGGAAGAATGCCGGCCCCGAAAGCAAAAAACCTTCATCAGAGCGGCAATTCATATCGGTTTTGCGACAGCTTCGTCCAAACCCCGCCGTGCCGGCGAATGTTGCCCGGTTCACAAGCAAATAGCCCAAAGTCTTGCATAGAAATAGGAAAGTGTTGCGGTAGCCCTTTGGAGACGAGGCGTCATGGACACGGATCGGCTCTCTTGCGATGGCGGCACGCCGCTGGCCGGCCGCTCTCCCGATGGACCGGGGCGACCTTTGTTCTTGAATAATCACGACATGTCGCAAAACGACTATTGTCGAAGTCCGGTTTGCGCAAAAAGACAGGTGCGTCTGTCGGCCTTTTTAAAGTTGATGTCGCATTCCAGAACGCGACGCGCCGCGGCGGGCGGCAGGCTGTGTGTCGTGGAATCGAAAATAGCAACAGCCCGGTCGAAGCTGAACGCTTCCACGATCACACGGCCCACTCCCGCAGAAGGTCAACCGCCATGTCGTCCGAGATTTCCATAGAAGCCCTGCTGACGCGTCGAAAGAAGGGGCACAGCCTGGAGGCCCCGTTCTATACCAGCGAGGAGATCTTCAAGCTGGACATGGAGATCATCTTCGGCCGCCATTGGCTGCACGTCGGCGTGGAGCCGGACGTGGCGGAGCCGGGCGACGTGATGGTGGTGGATATCGGCAAGACCTCCGTCATCGTCATGCGCGACGACGACATGGAACTGCGCGCCTATCACAATGTCTGCCGCCATCGCGGCGCGCGCATCATCCTCCAGGAGAAGACCTCGGTCGGCAATCTGGTCTGCAGCTATCACCAGTGGACCTACGGCCAGGACGGCGAGCTTCTGTTCGCCGAGCATATGGGCAACGACTTCGACCGCAAGTGCCGGAACCTGAAGAAGGTGCACATCCGGTCGGTCGGCGGCCTGATCTTCATCTGCCTGGCGCAGGAAGCGCCGGACGACATCGACCGCATGGCGGCGGCCATCGAGCCCTACATCCTTCCGCACGATCTGAAGAACTGCAAGATCGCCAAGACGGTGGACCTGATCGAGAAGGGCAATTGGAAGCTCACGATGGAGAACAATCGTGAATGCTACCACTGCGTCAGCAACCATCCGGAACTGACCATTCCGCTGTTCGAATACGGTTTCGGCTTCGCCCCCGACGGCACCAACCCGAAGCGGATGGAACATGCCGCCAAGTACGACGCGCTGGTGCAGTCCTGCCACACCGGTTGGGAAGCGGCCGGTTTCCCCAGCCGCGAGGTCGATCGCCTGACCGACACCACCGGCTTCCGCGCCGAGCGCCTGCCGCTGGACGGCGCCGGCGAGGCCCACACCAAGGATACCCGCAGCGCTTCCAAGAAGCTGCTGGGCTCGATCACCGAGCGGAAGCTGGGCGCCCTGTCCTTCTGGACCCAGCCGAACTCCTGGAACCACTTCATGAGCGATCACATCGTCACCTTCTCTGTGTTCCCGCTCGGTCCCGACCGCAACCTGCTGCGCACCCGCTGGCTGGTCCACAAAGACGCGGTCGAAGGCGTCGATTATGACCTGAACCGCCTGACCGAGGTGTGGGAAGCGACCAACCAGCAGGATGCCGATCTGGTCGAGATCTCGCACAACGGCGCCATCAGCCCCGCCTACGAGCCGGGTCCCTATTCGCCCTACACCGAGCCGCTCGTGGAAAAGTTCACGGAATGGTATGTCGGCCGCATGGCCGAACATCTGCTGGGCAAGCAGGCGCCGGTGAGCGTCGCGGCCGAATGATGTGACACCGGGGCGATCCCGGCCGTCAGGCCGCCGGGATCGCCTTCGGTTCAAGGCTCAGGGTCCAGGGCTCAAGGAGAGAGATCACGATGCAGCAGGATGCGGCTCCGCCTCCGGTCCGGGATTGGGATCCCGAAATCGACGACACGCTGGTGTGCCGGGCTGTGCGGGACGAGACGCATGACGTGAAGACCTTCGTCTTCGCGCCACGGCGCCCCTGCCTGTTTCGGTTCAAGCCGGGTCAGTTCATCACGCTGGAGTTGCCCATTGGCGGCGAAACCATTCACCGCAGCTACACCATCTCGTCCTCCGCCGCGCGACCGCACCGGCTCTCGATCACCGTGAAGCGCGTGCCCGGCGGCCCGGTGTCGAACTGGCTGCACGACACGCTGAAGCCGGGCGACACGATTCGCGCGGTCGGTCCCCTCGGCGAATTCACGCCGGGGGAGTCCGGGACGCGGCGCAAGTTCCTATTCCTGTCCGGCGGCAGCGGCATCACGCCCCTGATGTCGATGACCCGGACCTTCGACGATCTGGGCGAGGATCACGACGTCGTCTTCGTCCACGCCGCCCGGACGCCTGCCGACATCGTCTTCCGCCGCGAACTGGACGCGCTGACCGGTCCCGGCCGCCGCCTGCGCGTCGCCCATGTGTGCGAGGGCATCGGCACCGAGGCCCACTGGGCCGGCTTCACCGGCCGGCTGTCGCTGCCGATGCTCGGGCTGATCGCTCCGGACTTCAAGGAGCGGGAGATCTATGTCTGCGGCCCCGGCCCCTTCATGAAGGCGGTGCGCGCCTTCCTGGAGGATGGTGGCTTCGACATGGGCCGCTACCATCAGGAAAGCTTCAATTTCGAGGAACTCACCGCCGAGCTTGCCGCGGGAGAGCCGGCGGCGCGATCCGCACCGGCCCAGGTGGCAGTGCCAACGGACGGCTTCCGCGTCGAATTCGCGAAAACCGGCAAGGTGTTCGCCTGCCCGCCGGACATGGCCGTGGCCGATGCGGCATCGGCCGCCGACGTCCGGGTTCCGACCTCCTGCTCGCGCGGGATGTGCGGAACCTGCAAGACGAGGTTGATCTCCGGCACGGTGGAAATGAGCCACACCGGCGGCATCCGCAAACGTGAAATCGACCAAGGGTTGATCCTGCTCTGCTGCAGCCGTCCGACCAGTGATCTGGTGATAGAGCGTTAGAATTATCGCCAACGAATTGTCTTCCGGGGGGCGAGCCGTTGACGTTAGCATCCCGAAGGACGGATCACGGCCGTCAGGCTGGGGCCGCGGGACTGGGAGGGTATCCTGGTGGGGAAGACAGTGGAATATCGCCGTTTCGGCGGTAGCGGTCCCGCACCCCGGCAGGAGGAACGCGCGCTGTTGTCGGTCGGGTTCATCCTGACCAACAATTTCACGTTGACGGCGCTCGCCCCCTTCATCGACGCACTGCGGCTGGCGGCCGACGAGGGCGACCGGTCGCGCCAGATCCGGTGCCGCTGGACCATCATGGGATCGCGGGCGGAGCCGGTGATGTCCAGCTGCGGCATCGGCGTCGCCCGCTGGGAACCGCTGACCGATCCCCGCCGCTTCGACTATGTGGTCGTGGTGGGCGGTCTGCTGCACGGCGGCCCGCAATTGGACGACGAAACGCTGGCCTATCTGCGCGCTGCGGCATCCTATGGCGTGACCCTGGTCGGCGTGTGCACCGGCAGCTTCGTGCTGAGCCGCATCGGCCTGATGAAGAACCGGCGCTGCTGCGTCAGCTGGTATCATCACCGCGATTTCATCGAGGAATTTCCCGATCTGGTGCCGGTGGCCGACCAGCTTTACGTGGTGGACCGCGACCGCATCACCTGTTCGGGCGGCGCCGGGGTGGCGGATCTGGCCGCCTTCCTGATCGAGCGCCATCTGGGCCGCGCCACCGCACAGAAAACCATGCACATTCTGCTGATCGACAAGGCGCGCCCCGCCAGCCAGTCGCAACCGCAGCCGCCGACGGTGGTGGAGATCACCAACGACCGCGTCCGCCGCGCCCTGCTGCTGATGGAGCAGCACATCAGCGACCCGCTGTCGGTGGAGGAGATGGTCCGCCGCCTGAACGTCAGCACCCGGCAATTCGAACGGCTGTTCCGGTTGGCCGTCGGCACCAGCCCGGCCACCTATTACCGGACGCTGCGTCTGCGCTATGGCCACTGGCTGCTGCGCAACACCAAGTGGTCGGTCACCGCCATCGCGAACGAGGCCGGCTTCGCCGACTGCGCCCATTTCTCCCGCCAGTTCCGCGAACTGTTCGGCATATCGCCGTCGGAGGTGCGCCGCACCGCCGAGCCGGATGCGGAGGCCGATCCGCATCTTCCGCCTCTCGCCGCCTTCCGGCGCACGCACGGCGATTCCCTGCTGCCCGACCGCCGCCTGTTCGAGGACCCGGCGCCGACGGCCCAAGAGGGTGTGGCGACGGACTGAAGGGGGTGCCGCCACTCCCAATTCGCCTAAAGAATTCAGATATTTGACGGGCCGGCATCGCATCGTTCCGCTCCTGTCGCAAAAAGGTAATTCCCGGTCGCGGGGGGCAACGCGACAATCGCGCCGATGGTGAATTCTTGGCAGGATCAATACTGGGGATCGTTCCTGCCATGTCCTCACCCGCCGAAGCCCTTCTGAAGCCTCTGCAGATCAAGCATTTGACGATCCGTAACCGCGTGATGAGCACGAGCCACGCGCCGGGTTACGGGTCCGAAGGCAAGCCGAAGGAACGCTATCAGCTCTACCACGAGGAAAAGGCCAAAGGCGGCATCGGCCTGACGATGTTCGGCGGCTCCTCCTCCGTTGCGGTGGACAGCCCGGCGGCGCCGTGGAACCAGATTTCCGTCGCCGACGACAGCGTCATTCCCTTCTTCCGCGAATTCTCCGACCGGGTGCACCGCCATGGCGCGGCGCTGATGATCCAGCTGACCCACATGGGCCGGCGCACCCGCTGGGACACCGAGAACTGGCTGCCCACCGTCTCCGCCTCGGCCGCGCGCGAACCGGCGCACCGCAACACGCCGAAGGAGATGGAGGATTTCGACTTCAAGCGGATCATCGCCGGCTATGCCGCCGCCGCCCGCCGCTGCAAGGAAGGCGGGCTGGACGGCTTCGAGCTGTCGGCCGCCCACGGGCATCTGATCGACCAATTCTGGAGTCCCTCGGTCAACCGGCGCACCGACAAGTATGGCGGCAGCCTGGAAAACCGCATGCGCTTCGGCATCGAGGTGTTCGAGGCGATCCGCGCCGAGGTCGGCAAAGACTACATCGTCGGAATGCGCATGTCGGGCGACGAGCTGATCGACGACGGCCTCAGCCACGAGGACTGCATCGCCATCGCCCGCACCTATGCCGAACGCGGGCTGATCGACTTCGTCAACGTGCTGGGCGGGCAGGCCCGCGATCATCTGGCGCACGCCATCTCGCTGCCCAACATGTCCTTCCCGGTCGCCCCCTTCCTGCATCTGGCCAGCGGCATCAAGCGCGAGGCCGGCATTCCCGTCTTTCATGCCCAGCGCGTGACCGACCTCGCCACCGCCGCCCGCGCGGTGGAGGAAGGGCATGTCGACATGGTCGCCATGACCCGCGCCCACATCGCCGACCCCCATCTGGTGCGCAAGCTGATGGAGGGCCGGCTGGACGACGTGCGCCAGTGCGTCGGCGCCGGCTATTGCATCGACCGCATCTATGTCGGCGGCGACGCGCTGTGCATCCAGAATGCGGCCACCGGGCGCGAAAGCACCATGCCGCACGTGATCCCGAAGGCGGAGCGCAAGCGCCGCGTGGTCGTGGTCGGCGGCGGCCCCGGCGGCCTGGAAGCCGCCCGCGTCTGCGCCGAACGCGGCCATTCGGTCGTCCTGCTCGAACGCAACGCCGCCCCCGGCGGCCAGATCGCCGTCGCCGCCAAGGCGACCTGGCGCGAGGCGATGAGCGGCATCACCCGCTGGCTGTCCCAGCAGGTCACCAAGCTTGGCGTCGACGTGCGCCTGGGGGTGGAGGCAGACCGCGCCGCCGTCGAGGCCGAGACCCCCGACGTGGTGATCCTCGCCACCGGCGGCCGCCCCAATCGCGGCGACTTCAAGGGCGCCGATCTGGCGGTATCGACCTGGGACGTCCTGACCGGGGCGGTGGAGCCGACCGGAACGGTCCTGATGTATGACGGCACCGGCCAACATCACGGAGCGTCCTGCGCCGAATTCATGGCCAAGCGCGGCGCGCTGGTTGAGATCGCCACCCCCGACCGCATGATCGCGGAGGAGGTCGGCACCACCAACCAGCCGATCCACCTGCGCGAGCTGTACAAGCTGAACGTGGTGATGACCACCAACCACCAGCTTGTGGAAATCTACCCGGAGGGCAACCGCCGCGTCGCCGTCCTGCGCAACGAATACACCCACGAGGAGGAGGAGCGTCTCGTCGACCAGATCGTGGTGGAACTCGGCACGCTGCCCAACGATGGCCTCTATTTCGATCTGAAGGACCACTCGCTGAACCACGGCGAAACCGATCTGGACAGCCTGATCGCCGGCCGGCCGCAACCGGTGCAGGCCAACGGCCATGGCGGCTACACGCTGCATCGCATCGGCGACGCCGTCGCCGGCCGCAACATCCATGCCGCCATCTACGACGCCGTGCGTCTTTGCAAGGACATCTGAAACCGCCACCCCCGCCAAGCGACAGGAGCCGTCCGACGTGATCGCCACCGCTCTTACCACCGTCGTCCTTGCCGTCCTCGCCATCGGCGCGGCATTGGCCGCTTGGCAGTCGCGGCGTTGGCTGGCCGGCCGGCCGGCGGCGGTCGGTGTGGTCGCCGGTCTTCGCGCCCTGCCCGGCCGCTATCTGGTGGATGTGCACCATGTGGTGGGGCGGACGCCGTTCAACGCCCGCTTCCATGCCTTGGCGGCCGGCGGCTTCCTTGCGGCGGTCGGGCTGCTGATGGCGATGGGCGTCGGCCTCGCTGGTTCCCGGGCCGGCTCGCGCATCGTCTGGCTGCTGCTGGCCGTGATGCTGGCGGCGATGCTGGCGGGATCGCTGATGGTCTGGCATCGCCGCCGGGTGGTCCGCCCGCGCGAGCTGTCGCAGGGCCGCTTCGCCCGCCTTCCGCTGTCGCTTCTGGCATTTTCCGGCTGTCTGCTTTTGGTGTCCCTCGACCAGTCGCTGGGCGGAGTGCTACCGGAGGCGCTGGCCCTGGTCCTGGTCGCGATTGCCGGGCTGGCGATGGCCGATCTGGTGTGGGGCGTGTGGAAGGGGCCGCTGAAGCATGCCGTGCATGGGGCGCTGCATCTGGCCTTCCACCCGCGTCCGGCCCGCTTCCACGACGGCAAGGGCCGCGACACCGGGCTGAGGCCGCTGCCGCTCGCGCCGGTGGAGGATGCCGACATTGCCGAACCGGGCGCGCTGGGCGTGGAACGTCCGGTCGATTTCGCCTGGAACCGGCTGCTCGGCTTCGACGCCTGCGTCCAATGCGGGCGGTGCGAGACGGCCTGCCCCGCCTATGCCGCCGGCCTGCCGCTGAATCCGAAGAAGCTGGTGCAGGATCTGGTCGCCGCCATGGATGGCGAGGCCAGCGACGCCGCCTATGCCGGCAATCCCCATCCCGGCCGCAGCGTCGGCAACGCCCATGGTGGGGCGGCGCTGCCGCTGATCGGGCCGGATGCGATGATCCATCCCGACACGCTGTGGTCCTGCACCACCTGCCGCGCCTGCGTGCAGGAATGCCCGATGATGATCGAGCATGTGGACGCCGTCGTCGATCTCCGCCGCTTCCAGACGCTGGAACTGGGCGCCACTCCCGGCAAGGCCGCCGTCATGCTGGAGGAACTCCGCGCCACCGACAACCCCGGCGGCCGTGCGCTCGCCCGGCGCTGGGATTGGGCGGCCGACCTGTCGCTGCCCCGGCTTCCCGCCGGCGGGTCCTGCGACACGCTGCTGTGGGTCGGCGACGGCGCCTTCGACCTGCGGGTCCAGCGCTCGCTGCGCGCCCTGGTGGTTCTGCTGCGCCGCGCAGGGGTGGACTTCGCCGTGCTGGGCGACGAGGAGCTGGATTGCGGTGACGTCGCCCGCCGGCTGGGCGACGAGGCGACCTTCCAGTCGCTGGCCATCCGCAACGTGGCGACCCTGAACGCCCGCCGCCTCAATCGCATCGTCACCGCCGATCCGCACGCACTGCACACCCTGCGCAACGAATATCCGGCCTTCGGCGGCAGCTGGACCGTCGTCCACCACACCGCCCTGCTGCTGGAGCTGATCGCCGGCGGCGCGCTGACGGTCACCAAGCCGGTCGGGCGCAGCGTCACCTTCCACGACCCCTGCTATCTCGGCCGCTACAACGGCGAGATCGAGGCGCCGCGCGCCCTGCTGGACGCCATCGGCGTGGAGCGCCGGGAAATGCTGCGTTCCGGCCTGCGGTCGAGCTGTTGCGGCGGCGGCGGCGGCGCTCCGCTGACCGACGTGTCGGGCGAACGCCGCATTCCCGACGTCCGCATGGAGCATGTCCGTGAGACCGGCGCCTCGCTGGTCGCCGTTGCCTGCCCCAACTGCGCCCTGATGCTGGAAGGCGTCGTCGGCCCCCGGCCGGAGGTCGCGGAGATCGCCGAACTGGTGCTCGCCGCGACGGAGACCGTCCGATGAGCCAACCCTCCCCCACCCGCCGCCGCGTCGATCCCCGCGCCGAGCGCGCCGCCCGCACCGTCCTGACCGGCCAGCGCCCGCGCCTGCTGCGGCTGCCGGTTATCATCACCGCAACGAACGAACGCCGTCGCGACCCCCGCGCCATCCGCGACGCGGCGTTGGTCCAGCGCCAGCCGCGCCCGCGCTACGACTGGGCACGCGAGGCGGCCTCGACCGGTATCGCCCCGGCGGTGGGCGTCGCCATTGCCGCCACGCCCGCGATCCCGCTGCAGGTGATCGCCGAGCCGGCCTATCTGATCCTCGCCATGCTCGACCGCCCCGCCGGCGAGGTCGGCGAGCATGACAGGCAGGTGATCGCCGCCGCCCGTCTGCTGGCCGACGCCGGCGGCGGTGCGGTGGTGACAGTCTCCACCGGTTCGGGGGAGGCGCTGGCCGAGGCCGGGTCCGACCGCCATGTCGCCCTGCCCGGCGGCTGGGCCGACGATTACGTGCCGGAACGGCGCGCCGCCGCCGCTTCGGCGCTGATGGAGGCGCTGTCTCCCCGCCACATCCTGTTCCCGGACAGCCCGGACGGCTCCGATGTCGCGCGGCGGGTAGCCGCGGCGGCGGGAGAGCGGCTGTTCGCCGGCGTGCAGAGCCTCGGCCTCGACCGCGCCACCCGGCAATCGGCCGGCGGATCGCTGGAGACCGGGCACCGCCCCACCCGGCTGATGACGGTGGCGGCGGATGCTTTCGCACCCCTCGACGGCGTGCGGCACGAGGCCCGGCCGCTCGACCTCGCCGCTCCGCTGGCGGCTGGGGAAGAGGTTCTGCCCCGCCTGGGCGGCGCCCGCCGGCTGGCCGTCGATCCCGACGCCCTGTCGCTGTCGGAAACCGACTTCATCCTCAGCGCCGGCAACGGCGTGACCGACTGGCGGAGCTTCGCCGAATTGGGCGAGGCGCTTTGCGCCACCCGCGCCGGCAGCCGCGTGGTCTGCGACGCCGGCCATCTGCCGCGCGAACGGCAGGTCGGCGCCTCCGGCACGGTGGTCAGCGCCCGCTGCTACCTCGCCTTCGGCATCGCCGGCGCACCGCAGCATCTCCAGGGCATCACCGGCGTCCGGCACGTGATCGCCGTCAACACCGACCTCCACGCCGAGATGATCAAGCGGGCCGACCTGTCCATCGTCGCCGATGCGCAGGCCGTCATGCCCGCCCTGATCCGGCTCATCCGGGAGCGCCGCCATGCATAATGTCGCCGTCCTGCTGTCCATCGGCCGCCATCCGGTTTCCGGCCGCGCCCGCCGTGCCGCCACCGACGCGCAGGCGCTGGAGATGGCTCTGTCGCTGCGTCCGCGACGCCTGACGGCGATCCATGCCGGCCCGGCCGCCGACGGCGAGGCGTTGCGTGCCTATCTCGGCATGGGGCTGGAGCGGCTGACGCTGCTGGTCCTGCCGGAGGGAACCGATCCGGTCGAACCGCTGATCGCCCATCTGCGCCAATTCGACCCGTCGCTGGTCCTGACCGGACGGCAGGCGGAGGACGGCGAGGGCAGCGGCATGCTGCCCTATTTGATCGCCCGCGGCCTCGACGCCGCCGTCGTTCCCGATGTGGTGCGGATCGGCCCTGCCGACGCGCCGGACTCCATGCCGGACGCGACGGACCTCGTTCAGGCGCTGCCGCGCGGACAGCGGCGGGCATTGACCGCCACCGGCCGCCTCATAGCGACCGTCCATCCTTCCGCCCCGCCCGCCCGCGCCTCGGCCTTCGGCCCGGCCCGGCGGGGCGTCATCGAGCCGGTGGCGGCCCAGGCGACCGCCGACCTCTTCCTGTCGGACTGCGAGCATCGGCCATGGCGACCAAAGCCCAAGCTGATGCGCGTGAAGCGCGGCGGCTCGGCGCTGGACCGGCTGAAGGCGGCGACCGAGAGCAAGAGCGGAAAAGGCCAACTGCTGGTCAACCCGACAGCCGAAGCGGGAGCGCTGGCCATTTACGACAGCCTAGTCGAACAGGGAATGCTTCCATGAACATGCACAACGATCCTCTCAGTCCCACGGGTCACGCGGTTGCGCAATCGGGGGGGGCCTGTCGATGAACACGATGATGCGAAGCGCGGTTTCGGTCGGCGGTCCCGCCGGCCTCGGCTTTCCCCGCGGGGCTGCCAGGACGAACGTCGGCGATGACGCGGCGGTCCGCCTGGAAGTGCGGAACGTCTACAAGGTCTTCTCCTCCGATCCCAAGCCAGCGCTGACCATGCTGCGCCAGGGCTCCAGCAAGGCGGAGGTCCTGGAAAAGCTGAACGTCAATGTCGGCGTGCTGGATGCCAGCTTCCAAGTCCGTTCGGGCGAAATCTTCGTCATCATGGGGCTGTCGGGGTCCGGCAAATCCACCATGATCCGCCTGCTGAACCGGCTGATCGAGCCCAGCAGCGGCGAGATCCTGCTCGACGGCAAGGATCTGGTCAGCATGTCCAAGGCCGAGCTGATCCAGGCCCGCCGCCGCAACATGGGCATGGTCTTCCAGTCCTTCGCCCTGATGCCGCATCTGAGCGCGCTGGACAACGCCGCCTTCGGCCTGGAAATCTCCGGCGTGTCCAAGCCCGAGCGCCACAAGGCGGCGCAGCAGGCGCTGGAGCAGGTCGGGCTTGGCGCCTACGCCAGCCGCTACCCGCGCGAGATGTCGGGCGGCATGCAGCAGCGCGTCGGCCTCGCCCGCGCGCTGGCCAACGATCCCACAATCCTGCTGATGGACGAGGCGTTCTCCGCCCTCGATCCGCTGATCCGCACGGAAATGCAGGACGAACTTCTGCGCCTGCAGCGCGAACACCAGCGCACCATCGTCTTCATCTCCCACGACCTGGACGAGGCGATGCGCATCGGCGACCGCATCGCCATCATGGAAGGCGGCCGCATCGTGCAGATCGGCACGCCCTATGAAATCCTCAGCCGCCCGGCCGACGACTACGTCCGCTCCTTCTTCCGCAATGTCGATGCCTCCAAGGTGCTGCGGGCCGGCGACGTGGCGCGCTACGAGGCGACCAACACCGTCATCCGCCTGCCCGGCGAACTGGCCCCCGCCCTGCAGCAGTTGCGCGAGAACCACCACAACTTCGGCTATGTGCGCACCCAGGACGGCCGCTTCGAAGGCGTCGTCTCGCAGACGACGCTGGAACGCGAACTGAACGGGCCACAGCCGCGCTTCGTCAATGCCTTCCTGCCCGACGTGCAGACCGTCAACGCCGCCACGCCCGTCCATGCCCTGCTCGCCCTCGTCGCCGACACCGAATGGCCGGTGCCCGTCGTCGACGACGACCACAACTTCCTCGGCGCCATTTCACGCGCCCTCATGCTCCACACCTTGGTTCGGGGGGATTGACCGATGGGTTCCGAAATCAGAATCGGCAAGTGGGTCGAGGAACTGGTCAGCTTCATGCTCGACCATTTCCAATCGACGTTCGACACGATCGCGACGGTGGTGAACGGCTTCGGCGGCGCCATCGACTATGTGCTGGTCGGGGCGCCGGCATGGCTGCTGATCGGGCTGCTCGTCGCGATCTCCCTCTGGCGCGTCGGCGTCGGCTTCGCCGTCTTCACGGTCGCCGCCCTGTTGCTGATCGCCGGCATGGGGCTGTGGACGGAGACCGCCTCCACCCTGGGCCTGGTGCTGACAGCCACCCTGCTCAGCCTGCTGGTCGGCGTGCCGCTGGGCGTCTGGATGGCGCGCAACCGGGTGGTCGAAAGCATCGTCCGCACCACGCTGGACTTCATGCAGACCATGCCGGCTTTCGTCTATCTGATCCCGGCCGTGATGTTCTTCGGCCTGGGCCGCGTGCCGGGCATCCTCGCCACCGTGATCTTCGCCATGCCGCCGGCGGTGCGCCTGACGTCGCTGGGCATCCAGCAGGTGCCAGCCGAGATCGTCGAGGCCGGAAAGGCCTTCGGCTGCCATGACCGCCAGCTTCTGTTCAAGGTGCAGCTGCCGAACGCCCTGCCCTCGATCATGGCGGGCGTGAACCAGACCATGATGATGGCGCTGTCGATGATCGTCATCGCCTCCATGATCGGCGCCGGCGGCCTGGGCAACGTGGTGCTGCAGGGCATCCAGCGCCTGGACATCGCGCTCGGCTTCGAAAGCGGCCTCAGCGTCGTGCTGCTGGCGATCGTTCTCGACCGCATCACGCAAAGCTTCGGCCGGACCGCCTCCGCCCCACGCCCGGCACGCTTCGCGTTCCTGCGGCGGTTCATGCCGGTGCCGGCGCGGTGAGCGCAGGGGTTCTTCCGGAAGGGGGCTTCGCCGCCGCTCTTCCGGCGCGGCGCGTGCCACCCCACGGGCCGCGGCTGCATGGTGACGATGGGGGCGACATCGGAGGCGGCATACGGGTGGAGCGGCTGACCGGCGCCGCCCTGGCCGACCGGGTGGTGGAGTTGGCGGTCCTGCGTCTGGCGGTGCTGGGCGAGTTCCCTTATCTCTATTCTGGTTCGGCCGCGTATGAGGAACGCTATCTGTCCGATCTCGGCGGCCTGCCGGGCGGGCTCATCCTGGCCGCCTTCGAGCGCAACCGCATGGTCGCGGCCGTCACCGGCGCACCGCTCGACCAGGAACTGGACGCCTTGCGCGACCCGTTCACCCATGCCGGCTGCCACCCGCGCTCGATCTTCTATTTCGGTGAGGTGGTGGTCCTCCCCTCCCATCGCGGACGCGGGATCGGGACCGCCCTGCTCGAGATCGGCGAATCCCACATACGCGATACCGGCCGCTTCGCGTCCATCGCCTTCGGCGAGATCGTGCGATCCGTCGACCATCCCCGCCGCCCGAACACCTACCGGACGCCCGATGCCGCATGGCGGCGGCTGGGCTACAGGCTGGAGCCGGAGATCGGCGGAACCCTGTCCTGGTGCGACGCCTTCGACCGGGAGGAGACCGCCAAACCCCTTCGTTTCTGGGTCAAGTCTCTCGTCACCAGCATCGGAGCATGACAGATGCCGCAAGACGGCCTGGTCTTCGATAGCCCGGCCGAGGAGAGGGCGGGCGACGAGTGTCCGCTGCTGGTCCGCGAAATTCCCTACCGCGATCCGGTCACCGCCTTCGCACCCTGGTTCGGGCAGCCCTTCGGCGCCCTTCTGCACAGCGCCGCGGAAGCCGGCGGCCGGGGCCGGTGGAGCATCGTCGCGGTGGAGCCCTTCCGCACCATCGAGGCACAGGACCGCTCCGTCACAGTGGACGGCCATGCGGTTGCCGGCGATCCCTTCACGGTGCTGGAAGAGCAGTTAGAGGCCCACCGCCTGACCATTCCCCCCGACCTGCCCGTTCCGTTCGCCGGCGGTGCGGTCGGCTTTCTCGGCTATGAGCTGGGACAGGTGCTGGAACGGCTGCCGGCGCGTCATGCCGACGACACCGGCCTGCCCGACATGGCCTTCGGACTCTACGATACCGTCATCGTCTTCAATGAACTGGACCGGCGCGGCTGGATTCTGTCCAGCGGCTTTCCCGAACACGGCCCGGTCGGACGCCGCCTCCGCGCCGCCGACCGTCTGCACCACTTCGCCGAGCGCCTGGAAGCGGCACCCGCCGTCCTGCCGCCCCCCAACGCCGCCACCGCCTCCTAGCGGCCGGAGATCGCGCGCGACGATTATTGCCGGCGGGTGGAGCAGGTGCTGGAGTACATCCGCGCCGGCGACATCTTCCAGGCCAACTTCACCGGGCGCTTCCTGGCCGACCGGCCGGAAGGTCTGTCGGTGTTCGACCTGTACCGCCGCCTGCTGGCGCTCAGCCCCGCCCCCTTCGCGGCCTGCCTGACGCTGCCCGGTGGGGCCGGTCTGGCCAGCGCCTCGCCCGAGCGATTCATCCGGCTCCATGCCGACGGCCGCATGGAAACGCGCCCGATCAAGGGAACCCGCCCGCGCGGCGCCGATGCGGAGGAAGACGACGCCCTGGCCGAAGAGCTTGAGCACAGCATCAAGGACCGGGCCGAAAACCTGATGATCACCGACCTGCTGCGCAACGACATCGGCCGCGTGGCACGCATCGGCAGCGTCAAGGTGCCGGTCCTGTGCGGGGTGGAGCGCTTCGCCTCCGTCCATCATCTGGTGTCGGTGATCGAAGGGCGGCTGAAGCCGGGCCTGGGGCCGGTCGATCTGCTGCGCGCCACCTTCCCCGGCGGTTCCATCACCGGTGCGCCCAAGATCCGCGCCATGGAGATCATCGACGAGCTGGAGGTCTCGCGGCGCGGCGCCTATTGCGGGTCGGTCGCCTGGATCGGCTTCGACGGGGCGATGGACAGCAGCATCGTCATCCGCACCCTGACCATCACGCCCGACCGCGTCATCGCCCAGGCCGGCGGCGGCATCGTCGCCGATTCCGATCCTACCTGCGAGCATGACGAGATGATGGTGAAAATCCGCCCGCAGCTGCGCGCGCTGGACGGCGGTTGAGAGCCAGGATCAGGACGCCGACACCGAACGAAGGGTGAGCGACAGCGGGCCGTTCCGGCGTGGCCACTCGACCACATCGCCGGCCCGTCCGCCCATCAGCGCCTCGCCCAACGGGGATTGCCAGCTGATCCGGCCGGCGGCGGGATCGGCCTCCTCGCCACCCACCAGCGTGAACGTCCACCGGCGCCCGGTCTCGTCCTCGGCGACGACGACGGAACCGAAGCCGGCTTCATCCGCCGAGCCGGCCGGACGCACCACCACCGCGGCGGCCAGACGGGCGCGCAGCAGGTCGGCGCGCCGCTTCGCGCTGCTCATCGCCTGCCGGTCCTCCGGCGCATCGGAGCCGCGCAGTTGCGCAATCTCGGCGTCGGCCGCGGCAAGCTCCTCCTGCCAGACGGCGACGGTGGCGGCCGACACATGCAGGGGGCCGTTGATCTGCGGCAGCGGCCCCTCGGTTTCGGCGTCGCTTTCCTTGACGAAGGCGCGGCTCATGTCTTCTCCCTCAACCCAGCAGCGCCATGGCGGCGGCCGGGGCGCAACTGGCGACCCAATCCTGACCGGGTGCCCCCACCACATCGCAGAAATCCAGATAGGGGCGACCCAGCCGGGCGGCCACCTCCTTCACGACGGCGCGCCCGACACCGGCCCCGACCACGGGCGCATCCATCGGCAGGATCGGCGCCCCGGCCGACAGCACGCGACAAGCGGCATCATGGATGCGGCGCAGCTGGCGTTCGGTCAAATCGGCGGCCATCGCCTGCCAGACCGCCGGATCGTAATCGCCGGCATCGTGTCCGACCATGCGGGCAAGACGGCGCAGGCTGGCCTCGACCGTCTTCGCCCCGTTGTCGGCGGCGGGATGCTGGTCCGCGGCCTCGTCCAGCCGGCTCAGCACACGGTAGAGGTCGGCGCTGGTGGCGAAATACTCGGCCATCATCGGCAACCGCTCGCCTGCGACCAGCGCGGTGCGCTCCATCGCCATCACCGCCGTGCGGGTCAGCCCGGTATAGAGCAGTTCCTCCACCGCCATCCGCTCGTGATCGGTGACGCCGCGTGCCACCACGGCGCCGTCGCGCACCGGCACGACGTCCGTGGTGGTGCTGCCCATGTCGATCAGCAGCGCCGCCGGCAGCAGCCGGGCGACCACCGCGGCGGTCGCCATCCAGTTGGCGGAGGCGACGTCCATCACCTGTCCGCGCGCCTCCGGCGGCGACAGCAGTCCGCGCCGGCCGGCATAGATTCGCAACCGCCCCCGCGGCAGGGCAGCCGCCATCCGGTCGATCAGCGCGTGCACGCCCTGGGCACGGTTGTCGAACAGATCGACCAGTTCGCCGGTCATCGTCGCCACATGGTCGGCGTCGGCCGGCAGGCGCTCCAGCACCGTGGCGAGCGCCGCATCCAGCTCTCCCATCCCCTGCCAGAGCCGGCAAGGCACCTGCACCGCCTCGCGCAGCCGTCCGTCCGCCGCCCAAGCGGCCTTCAGGTGGGCACCACCGATGTCCCAGCCGATTACGGTCGATCCATGGGGGGCCGATACACGGGTGTCAGACATGCGCCGCCTCCCGGCCCGTGTCGGCCGATGTGATGTTGAACAAATCCAAGATGTCGCCCGCCGGGTTCCAGCCCAGCACCCGCGACAGCCCGGAATAGCCGACGGACAGGCGCGGGTTCACCTCCACCACCACCGGACCATGAGACTCCGGGCCATCAGGCCGGTCGATGAGGTCGACGGCGACATAGCCGCGCAGTCCCGGAATCGCGACGGCAATGGCGCGGGCCAGCGGCTCCCAGGCGGCACGGCGGTGCTCCATCGCCCCGACCTCCACGCCATGGAAGGAGAAGCTGCCGCTCCCGCGCTCCACCCTCTGACGATTGCAGCCGAGCAGCCGCACCCCGCCGGCATCGTCGACCAGCATGGACAGGCTGCACGCCAGGCCCTCGACCAGCGGCTGGACGATCCAGCGCCCATCGTGCGGCGGCGTCCAGGCGGCGATGTCGTCGACGATGAAGGTGTCGAGGCAACCGGCGCCGTCGTCCGGCTTCACCACATGGCGGACGGCGGGCGGCGGCGGGGCGCCGAAGGGGACGGTGGGGATGGATGCGATGCCGTGAGCGGCCAGCCGCGCCGCCGTCGCCGTCTTCGAAGACGCAAGAGCGATGGCCTCGGAGGCGCAGGCGACCACCGGCCGGCCGGTGCCGCGGAACAGAGCGGCGACGTGGCCCAGCAGCCCGTCGCTTTCCGGCGCGATCGGCCAGACCACGTCGCACAGGGCGGCCGCATCGCGCCAGCGGGTCTCATGATCCTCGCCCGGCGCCACCGGGAACAGAGCGACCCGTTCGGGCGGGAAGGCCGGTGGGGGAAGGCGGTTGTCCCAGCACAGCGTGACGTGTATTCCATCCAGCGCGACCAGATCACCGACCAGGGCCGCGACCATCGCGTTGGCCTCATCCATCAGGTCGGTCGGAAGCGGCCCGTTGCACAGCGCGCCGCCGGTGACATACTCGCAGACCAGAACCCGACGAAGGCTGTTCTCCATGGACATCGTTCCCGTCATCGACCTGCTGGGCGAGCAGGTGGTTCATGCAAAGCGGGGGGAGCGCGACCGCTACCGCCCCATCGAAAGCGCGCTGACCACTGGATCGGCACCACAGGATATCGTGGCCGCGCTGCTGGCGCTGCAACCCTTCCGCGCCTGCTATGTCGCCGATCTCGACGCGATCAGGGGAAATGGCGACCATCGCTCCACCGTCGCGGCGCTGCAGAACCGCTGGCCGGAGGTGGCGTTCTGGGTCGATGCCGGGCTGGCGACGCCCGACGATTGCCGCCGCTGGCTCGACGCCGGGATCCGGCATCTGGTGATCGGCAGCGAAAGCCAGACGGACGGCAAGACGCTGGAGGCGGCTCTGGCGCTGGCCGGAGAGGACCGGGTGGCGCTGTCGCTGGATGTCCGGCAGGGAATGCCGCTGGGGCCACTGGCGTTGCACGAGGAGCCGGCCCGCTGGCCCGCGCGGGTGATCGCCATGACGCTGGACCGGGTCGGGTCGGGCGAGGGGCCGGATCTGGACCGAATCGCCACGCTGGCGGCCCGGCGTCCAGGGGTTCGGGTGTGGGGGGCCGGCGGCGTGCGCGACGCAGCGGATTTGAATGCACTGGCCACGCACGGCGCCGATGCCGTGCTGGTGGCCAGCGCACTCCACGACCGGCGCCTGGACGCCGGAACGCTTGCCCGTTTCGCGTCCGGTCAGCGTCCTTCCGATTAGGAGACCGATGATGAGATCGATGTGAGCGACTTCGTTGCCGTCGCCCACCAGAGCTTCGCCGACCATAACCCTGTCGATCTTAGGCATTGCGCATCCCCTACGCTGGTTGGTTTGATAAGGCTCCGCCGGTTGTCGTCCGGCGGCCACGATCCGGCGGGCAGTTCGCCAACCAGCCGAAGCACGAACAGGCAGGCCACCGTCAGGTCGGCGGACGTGCCCGGATTGAGGCCGCGGCGCTTCAGCCCGCGGTCGAAAGCGAGAATCCGGCGGGCCGCTCCCGAATGGCCGGCGAAGGCGGGACCAACGGCAAGGCGCCGCTCCAGCCGGAAGGCCTGTTCCCGCACCCGTTCCGCCACCGCCGCACCATGCTTGCGGGCGATGTGGGTGTCGGGGTGGAGCGCCATGAAGCCCAGATGAATGGCGCTCGCCGCCTCCGCCGCGCTGGCGCGACATCATGCTGCGGGGACTCACCCAGCCCGGTGGGCAGCGCCAGGCGGATGGCCGCGAAGGCATCGGCGGCGTCGGCAACGCTCAGCGTGTCGAGCACCCGCACCAGCCTCATCCGCAGCGGCTCGCCCTTATCGCGGCACAGCGCCGCGGCGGCGAGCGGCGACAGCAGCAGCACGATGCCGAGATTGGTGTTGCAGCCGGCCACCTCCCGCGTCGCCGCGACGGCGTGGTGTTCAAGAACGGCCGGCTGGTGGCGCGCAACGGAGAGCTGACTGCCACAGGCCGGGGCGACACCATCGTCGTCCGGCCGGAGTTCGATCGTACCATCGAACGGCGGCTGAAGCCGTGGTTCGAGGATCACCAGACCGTGCGGCTCGGCAACCTCCGCGTCGCGGACGGGGAGATCCTCGACCACGGCCGCGGCGGCCTGTCCATCGTTCCGACCCTGACGGCGTCCGACTCATGCTTCTGAACGGCATCTACATTGAGAACACCTATGCCGAGGCCTTCGACATGAAGGCGACCCGGCTGATCGTGACCGCCGACACGCTGGCTTGGGCGCGCCATGCCGGCATGGCGGCGACCGGGTTCGCCACCTCGGTCATCGCCTGCGGCTGCGAACCCTGGATCGAGCGGGAGCTGGCGCCGGAGGAAACCCCGGACGGGCGTCCCGGCGTCGCCCTGCTGTTCTTCGCCACCGGGCGCAGCGTGCTGGGCAAGCAGGTGGAGACCCGCCTTGGCCAGTGCATCCTGACCTGTCCCGGCACCGCCTGCTTCTCCGGCGTGCCGCGCGGCGCCAGGGAGGATCTGATCCCGTTGGGCCGTAGGCTGCGCTATTTCGGCGACGGGCAGCAGATGTCGAAGCAGCTGGGCGGCCGGCGCTACTGGCGCATCCCGGTGATGGACGGCGAGTTCCTGTGCGAGGAATCGAGCTGTAGCGTCCCGGCGGTCGGCGGCGGCAACCTGCTGATCCTCGCCAATGCCCGGATGGCGGCGCCGGAGGCAGCGGAAGCGGCGGCGGACGCCATGCGCGCCGTGCCCAACGTGGTGCTGTCGTTCCCAGGCGGGGTCGTGCGTTCCGGCTCCAAGGAGGGGGCGAAGTACAAGGGCATGCCGGCATCCACCAACGACGCCTATTGCCCGACGTTGCGCGGCCTGCCCCGCTCCCGCCTGCCGGCGGAGGCGGAATCGGTGCTGGAGATCGTCATCGACGGGCTGACCGGGCGGGCACGTCGCTGGCTGGGCGCCCGTGGCTTCGGCGGACGCGGCGAGCTGCTGTCCTGCCTTTGAAAAATTCCAGCCCAATGATCATCGGACTCAGCCGTTTGGGGAATGTAGGGTTACCCCGGCGGATGATATTATCGTTCGCGCACACGGATGATTTGGATGAAAAACAATCCCAACTCGATCAACGTCGCGCTCCTTCAAGGATAATGTCCGCTTTGTTCAATGTCGCCGCCCCGCAACCTGCGTAGGCTGCTTGTCATGAAAACCTGATGGTGCGGAGAAGGATCGTCCTCCCGCCCGTCCGAACGTGGCCGTCCAAACAAACAAGGCCGCGGGAAAGCAGCGTGTTCGCCGACCATTCGCGACCCACGACCATACGAGCAGGAATGCGGAAGAGGGGCACGGGACGATGAAGTGCATTGAACAGCAGTCCGGCGGTTCCAAGGTCGACACAATCGGTTTTCTCCTGGTTCCCGATTTCTCCATGATCGCGTTCACCGCAGCAGTCGAGCCTCTCCGCCTTGCCAACCACATCAGCGGCAAGGAGCTGTATCGCTGGGTGCTGCTTTCCCCGACCGGCGGTGTCGAGCGGGCCAGCAACGGCATCCGGATCTGCGTCGACAACGCCATCGCCGACGCTCCTGCGCTGTCCACTGTGATGGTGTGCAGCGGCATCGGAGGCCACTGGTACGATGATCGGGCGGTGTTCTCGTGGATGCGGCGTTCGGCCGCCCAGGGGATCGCATTCGGCGCCCTGTGCACGGCCAGTCACATCCTGGCCAGGGCCGGCCTGCTGAACGGCTACCGCTGCACCATCCATTGGGAGAACATGGCCGGCTTCGCCGAGACCTTCCCGGAGATCGAGGCGACGGGGGAACTGTTCACCATCGACCGCAACCGCTTCACCTGCGCGGGCGGCACCGCCGCCACCGATATGATGCTGCACCTGATCGCCGCCCGGCATGGCGAGAAGCTGGCGATGGACATCGCCGAACAGCTTCTGCACACCAAGATCCGCGCCGGCAGCGTTCGCCAGCAGGAAGAACTGCATGCCAATCCAGTGCTGGATCACGAAGACCTCAACGCCGCCGTGGCGGTGATGCAGGCCAACATCGAGGAACCGCTGGACCTGCTGACGCTCGCCGCCGAGCTGGGCCAGTCCCGACGGAATCTGGAGCGGCTGTTCCGCAAATACATGAACTGCTCGCCGGCGAAATACTATCTCGGCCTCCGGATGAAGCGGGCGCGGCAGCTGCTGTGCCAGACCCGCATGTCGGTGATGGAGGTGTCGATCAGCTGCGGCTTCATTTCCGCCACCCATTTCAGCAAATGCTACCGCGATCACTTCGGCGTCGCCCCGCGCAGCGACCGCCAGAGCCAGCGGCACAGCCCGCTTGCCGCCGCGCACGAGTTCGCCGGCCTGACCTGATGCCGGACCGGGTATACCCGGATGCGGGTCGGGGCCGGCTCCGGGAAATCCGGCGGGCGGTGGCGGGAATCGTCAATACGCTGTCGCATTCGAACACATGTCCTCCTCCGGTCGCCGATAAGGTACAAAACGGCCTGCCAGACACCCGATCCGCGCCAGGCCCCGCCGGACAACTGCCAGGAGGACGGCACCGATGCTCGAAACGATCCTTTCCGCCCAATGCGCGCGCGGCGCGGCCACGGCCGATGCCCGGCCGTCCTCCATACCGGCCGGCCTCTACGAGCTGTTCTTGGAGAACGTCGTCCTGCCCTGCCGGATTGGCGTCTTCGATTACGAGCGCGGTGCGCCTCAGCGGGTGCGCATCGACCTTCTGCTGCAGGTGCGCCAGGACGGAGTCCAGTTCTCCGACGATATCGGCGACGTGCTGTCCTACGACGATCTGCTGTCCGGGCTGAAGCGGATCCTGATGGACGAGCACACCAATCTGGTCGAGATGCTGGCGGAGAAGATCGCCCGCATGTGTCTGGCCCACGAACAGGTGCAGTCGGCCCGCGTGTCGGTGGCCAAGCTGGACATATACGACGGGGTCGCTGTTCCGGGCATCCGGTTGGAGCGGACGCGCGACCAGATGCCGGGCTCGTCCCTGCCGGCGTCACACCGCCGGACGGTTATGGCCGACCACTTGGCCGACCGGCGGATCTGATCCGATGACGGCCAACGCATCGCCAGAAGACGGATCGCCAGACGCCGCGGCACGGCCCTGGGTGATCAAGATCGGCGGCAGCCTGTCGGACTGGCATCGGCTGGGAACCTGGTTGGACCTGATCGCCAGCCCCGGCCATCTCCATCCTCTGGTCATCGTGCCGGGCGGCGGCCCCTTCGCCGATGCCGTGCGCGACGCCCAGGACAATTGGCGCTTCGACGACCGCCTCGCCCATCGCATGGCCCTGCTGGCGATGGAGCAGTTCGGGCTGATGCTGCACGGCATCTGCCCGGCCCTGCAGACGGCGGCGACGCACGAGCGGCTGCGGTCGCTGATCCGGGCACGGATGCCGGCGGTCTGGCTGCCGTCCGCCATGGTGCTGGACCATCCCGAGATCGCCGAAAGCTGGGAAGTCACCTCCGACAGCCTCGCCGCGTGGCTGGCGGTGGAATTGGACGCGGCGGCGCTGGTGCTGGTCAAGTCGGGCCCCTGCCCCTGTGCTGCGACCGATGCGGCGGCGCTGGCCCGCGACGGGCTGGTCGACGCGGCCTTTCCGCACTGGCGCGCGCGCTTTTCCGGCGAGAGCTGGTGCATCCATCGCGACAACCACATCCTGATGGAAGAGGCGCTGGCGGGCCGCGGCACTCCCGGCTGCCCCCTGCTGCGCAGCCCGGAGGCGGAGCTTCTGCCGGGCGTGCGGGCGTGACCGAATCATCTCCGGCTCCCGCTCCGCCGAGGCTGGTCTGGGCGCTGACCGGTTCCGGCCACTACATCAAGGAGACACTCGACCTGATGGCGCGACTGGCGCCGCTTGATGTCTTCCTCAGCAAGGCGGCGGAGGAGGTGATGCGCTTGTACCGCCGCCGCGACGGAAACTTTCCGCCGGGCACCCGCCTGTTCCTCGGCCGTGCCGCCAGCGCGACGCAGATCGGGCATTTCTATTTCGGCGAATACCGCACGCTGGTGGTGGGCCCGGCCACCTCGAACACGGTCGCCAAACCGTTCCTGAACTCGAAGCGGCGCTGAAGGTCAGCCCGCACGCCCGCACCGCGGTGCGCGAGGCCGACCGGGCGCGGCGGATCATGCATACCGCCGCGGAAAGCGGCAGTCCGCCCAAAGGCATCGACGACGGGCTGATGGCTCTGCGCGACCGCCGCCCCTTCGCCGGCACCCCGGCCGAAATCACCGAGACCGCCCGCAGCATCCGCGACCCCTCCTTCCGGTTGGAGGTGGCGGAGGATGGCGGTCATGCCTTCTACATGGGGGCGGAGCTGCAAAAGGCCTTCCTCGCCTGGCAGCTCGGCATATGCTGCCGTGGGAAAAGGTGGAGCGTGAAATGGCCTACCTTGCCATCGCCGTGGAGAAGACCGCCGGGGAACGGGAGCGGGAGGCCTGGGGCTGGCTGTGCGACCGCGTGGCCGCTTTCCGGGCCGAGACGTGCTCTCCCGACGTGACCAAGCTGCAGGTGCTCTCATGATCCACATGCTCGCCAGCGTGACCAATCCCGAGGAAGCCGAGATCGCGGTGAGGGCCGGCGCCGACCTGATCGACCTGAAGAACCCGAAGGACGGCGACCGGTCAGCGCCACCATCGGCGACCTGCCGATGGAATCCGATGGCGTGGCGACCGCCGTCGCCGGCACGGCGGCCACCGGCGTCGACATCGTGAAGATGGGGATCGGCGCCGGAGGCGATCCCCATGCCTGCATCGCCGCGGCGGCGAAGGCGCGCGGCACCGCCGCGCTGGTCGGCGTCATCCTGGCCGACATGACAAGCCCCACTCCGGATCTGGTCGGCGCTAAGGCCGATGCCGGCTTCATCGGCGTGATGCTGGACACCGGCCTGAAGAATGGCCGCACGCTCCGCGATCATCTGTCGGCCGAGGCGTTGACGGACGTCATCGGACAGGCGCGCGATGCCGGACTGTGGGCGGGGTTGGCAGGATCGCTGAGGCTTTCGGACATCGCTCCGCTGGCGATGCTGGGTCCGTCGATCCTCGGTTTCCGTGGCGCCCTGTGCCGGGGCGGCGCACGGGGTGACGTGATCGACCCGGACAGGGTTGCCGAAGTCGTCCGAAGCGTCACCGCGTCCGGCTGCGCGCCGGCCGGCACAGCCATGTGACCGTGGCGCTGACGGCGAGCGCACCCGCGGTCAGCGCCAGTACCCAGAGCAGGATGCCGAAGCCGGCGCCGTCCCGGTGCACCGCCGCGGACAGGGCCGCCGTGAGGCTCAGCACCGCCGCACAGCGCAGGCGGAGGACCGTCCGCCTGGGCGGAGGCCGCCGGGAATCGACAAGATCGCGCCAATGCCGCTCCACCGTCAGGGCGAGCGCCCCGAAGGCGAGATAGCAGAGGCCGAAAATCGCGGGAAAGGACAGGACGTCAGGCATGGTCGGTCAGCTTCGACAGGGTGGACAGTTCCGGCCGCGCGCGCCGGGACAGACGCCGGGAGACGCGCCACGCACCGGCCGCCGTCAGCGCCAGCACGGCATCGACGCCGACCACCGCCCAGTCGCCGGCCGCCGCCGCCCGGACGGGATGCTCCCCGGTGGTGATCCAGTTCAACACCACGCAAGCGGCGGCCAGCAGGGCGACGGCGGCGCATTGGCTGCTCCAGGGCGGATCCAGCCGGGTGCGGACCGCGGCGTGAACGGCGCTGGCGATCCAGGTCAGGAAGAAGACGCCGGCCTCCATCAGCTCGCGTGACGGTATCCCGGACGGCAGCAGGCGGTTGGCCGCCATCATCGCCAGCGTGGCGATCAGCAGCCCGGTGGTGGTGCCGCAGGTCAGGGCGGCGACGCTGCGCCAGCCCACGCCCGGCAGGCCATGGACGACGCGCCGCTTCTCCATCCAGTGCAGCATGCCGGTGCCGATCAGCACGCAACCGGTCAAGCCGAACAGGAAATAGAGCCAGCGCAGCGGCCAATGCTCGAAGGCGGCGAAGTGCAGCCCCGACATCACCCGGTGCGCCGCCACCATCGGTCCTGGCGGCCGGTACTTCAGCAGCGCGCCGGTCACGCCATCGAAGAAGACCGGCTGGGAATCCAGGCTGATGCGGTCACCGGTGTCGCGGTTGATGCGGACCACCGATGCGGCATCGCCCGCATTGTAGACGAAGACCACCGCGGCATGGCCGCCACCCCACAGGCGTCTGGCCTCGGCCAGCATCGGATCGAGCGGTGCCGCCGCCGCCGGGATGCCGGCGCGCGGCCGGCTGTAGTTGCCGAGCGCGTCGTCGTAGAAGCGCTGGACATCCCCGCCATAGAGCGCCTGGAGGCCCGCCGGCAGCACGATCGGCAGGATGATGACGATCCCGGTGAAGGTGATCATCAGATGGAAGGGCAGCACCAGCACCCCGGTTAGGTTGTGCAGGTCGAGCAGCGAGCGGCGAAGCTGGCCCCAACTGCGGAAGGTGAAGAAGTCCTTGAAGATGCGGGCGTGGATGATGACGCCGGAGATCAGCCCGGCCAGCATCGCCACCGACGCGAAGGACACGATCCAGTAGCCGACGAAGCCCGCCCGCAGATGCAGGCTGTAATGGAGCGGATAGAAGAAGGAGCTTGCGCCCAGCGTTCCCACCGGCGGCAGCAGCGTGCCGCCCGCCGTCGCCATGCCGCCGGCAGTGCCGCTTTCCGTGCGTACCCGCATGGCCATCACCGGGCGCCGCTCGTCCGGCAACTGCACAAACCAGTCGCGGACCGCCCGTCCGGCGGCGAGCCGCTCCACCAGCGGCACCACCGTTCGGTCGAGGGAGATCGCCGCCGCCGGCGCCTCAACCGCGCCGATCCGGGTGTCCGGCATCATCCAGCGGTCGATCTCGGAGGCGAAGACCGCAAGCGAACCCATGAAGAAGACCAGCATCAGCAGCCCGCCGAGCGTCACCCCCGCCCAGGTGTGCGGCCACAGCATCGCGGCGCGCAACACCGGGCTGATCAGCTTGCGCTTTCCCGCCGTCATGGCGCTGTGATCCCGACAAGCCGCGACGCGGCGATCATCAGGACCGCACCACCGCCCAGAACCGCCCAGCCGATGCCGGCCCGCGGCACCGCGAAGGCCCACAGCGACACCGCCGGCAGCACCAGGAGGGCGAGCAGGCTGGCCGCGGTCACCGCCTCGGCCGGGGCCAATCCGGCCAGCGCCCCCAGTTCCGCCCCGAAGGCGGCGATGCCCCAAGCGAAGCCATAGGCGCCGAAGACCGCCGCCGTCATCCGCGCGGCGGTGCGGAGGCGCGACGGCGCGCGCCTCCCGGCGGTGGGGATTCCGGCGCCCGCCATCACAGCTTCGCCCGCAGGGTCAGCAGCACGGTGCGCGGCTCGCCGTAGATGTTGCCGGACTGCGGCGTGCCGACGCGCTGGTAATAGGTGCGGTCGAACAGGTTCTTGACGTTGACCGCCGCCGTCACCTTCTCCGTCACGTCATAGGCGACGCGGGCGTCCACCGTCGCATAGCCGCCCTGGGTCAGGCGGGCGCCGCCCAGCGACGGGAACTCGTTGTACATCGAGGTCTGGGCGGTGACGCCGCCGCCGATGCTCAGCCGATCGTCGATGGTTTCCGGCAGGCGGTAGTTGGTCCACAGCTTCACCTGATGCATCGGCGCGATGGCGGTGAAGGCGCTCGCGGCGTTGGCGCTGCTGTCCAGGCTCTTGGCGCGGGTGAAGGTGTAGCCGGCATAGACGTCCCAGCCCGGCAGGATCTCGCCGGAGACATCCAGCTCGAATCCGCGGCTCTGCGCCTTGCCGCCGGAGACGTAGATCGACTGGTTGGGGAAGCGCGGGTCGGACTGCGGCCGGTTCTCCTCTTCGATATGGAAGACCGACGCGGTGGCGTGCAGGCGGCCCCCGAAATAATCGGCCTTGATGCCGGCCTCATACTGCCGCCCCTTCAAAGGCTCCAGAACCTTGCCGGACGCATCGACGTAGGATTGCGGCTCGTACACCTGGGAGACGCTGGTGTAGAGGGCGTAGGTGGAGTTGACGTCGAAGACGAGGCCGGCATAGGGCGTGACCTTGCCGCGGACGGACGCGCTGCTTTCCGCGGTGCCGGCAAGCGCGTCGGCATCGACCTTGGTCTGCCACCAGTTCATCCGCCCGCCGACGATCAGCTTCAGCGGCTCGGCCAGCTTCAGGCGCAGGATGCCGTAGGTGCCCCAGCTGTCGGTGGTGGTCTTGGTGTCCTTTTGCCAGTCCCGCCAGGCCGGCTCGGCCGCCGAGGCGTCGGGCGAGAAGATGTTCTGCGTCACCGACCAGCTGCCGACCGGATTGGCTGCGCGGTGGCGGAAGGTCGTCCGCTCGTAATTGGCGCCGATGGCCGCCTCGTGGGTCAGGCCGAACATCCCGAAACTGCCGGTGGTCGACAGGTCGGCGCCCAGCTGCTCCTGGTCGTAGCGCAGCTTCTGGGCGAACAGCGTCGTCCGGTTCACCCCCGGCGTGACCGGCGAATAGGCGTAGGCCATCTTCCGGTCCATCTCGTTGTCGATGTAATGGGTGGCCAGCTTCACCGCCCAGCCGTTGTCGAACCGGTGCTCCAGGTCGGCGAAGCCGCCCTTGGTGGTAAAGACGTCCTCGTTCCACTTCTCGCCCAGAGAGGTCGAGCGGTCGACGTCGAGCAGGCGCAGCTGCGGCCGCCCACCGACCACCGACGCATAGGCCGGCAGGTTCCAGGCGCCCTGGTAGCTCATGCGCTGATACCAGGCGCCGGCCGTCAGGGTGGTGTCAGGCGTCAGGTCGGCGGCGATGCTGCCATAGGCGAGGCCGCGGCGCTGCTCCGTCCAATCCTGGAAGGCGTTGCGGTCCTGATAGGCGCCGACGAAACGCCCGCGCAGGCTGCCGGACTCGTTCAGCGGACCGGTGATGTCGCCCTCGCCGCGATAGTTGGCGTAGGAGCCGGCGGTCAGCTCGCCATAGCCGTCCAGCGTCTTCTTCGGGGTCTTGCGGACCAGATTGACCGCGCCGCCCGGCCCGCCCATGCCGTTCAGCAGGCCGGCCGGTCCCTTCAGCACCTCGACCCGCTCATACATCGCCAGGTCGGGCGAGGCGAAGATGCGGTCGTCCAGCGTCGTCGGCACGCCGTCGAACTGAAGGTTGGTGATCTCGAAGCCGCGCGAATAGAAGTTCAGGCGGTTGCCGTCGATCGGCTCCACCGTTACGCCGGGCGTCTGGCGCATGGCGTCCTCGAGCGTGATGAGCTTCTGTTCCTCGATGCGTTCACGCGGCACCGTGGTGACGGACTGCGGCACCTCGCGCGGCGCCGACGGCAGCTTGGAGCCGACGGTGGTCGGCGGGTTGGCATCGCGCTGGCGGTCGGCGCTGACGTCGATCGTCGGCAGCGTCATCGTCTCGGACGAGGCGTTGCCGGTGCTTTGCGCCCCATTCTGAACCGCGGTTTGGGCCAGTGCGACGGCCGGCAGCAGCAGGGCTGCCGCCGCGACTGACCCCAGCAGGCGGACGCGCCCCCTGTTATTTCCCCAACGGCGTCCGGGCTGCCCAATGGTCTTCATTCTTAAAGTCCCCCATTCGTCACTGTGCTGATGTCGTTGTGCGGATTTGTTGGCCGCTGCCCTGGTCGGCGTCCGCCGTCAGGGCAGCGGCGATTTCCTGCGCGCGGATCGGCAGGATCGAGAGCAGGGTGTCGCTGAGGCCGTGCGTCGCCTCGCAGCAGCCCTGCAGATACAAGCCGGCGGTGCAGCCGGGGACGGTCGGCAGGCGGTAGTCGCGCCCGACCTCCCCGCCGGTCAGCCAGGGCTCCATTGGCTGCAGCAAGTCCTCGTGGATGCGGCGGCGATAGCCGGTGGCCAGCACCACGGCGCCATAGCGCCGCTCGTGGCGTCCGCCGCCGTCCAGGCTGGCGAGGTCGAGCACCGGGCCACCGCCGTCGCCGCCGTTAATGCCGCTGCGGGCCGCCACCACCTCGTGCCGGGTCAGCATCGCGTGGCGCGCCGCCCCCTCCACCTTCTGCTGGTAGAAGATGCCGTAGACGGTATCGATGAGGTCGGGGTCGACCACGGCATAGTTGGTGTTGTGGAAGGCACGGAGCAGGTCGGCACGCTCGGCCGGGGGAAGGCCGTAGAGGTAGTTGGTGTAGCCGGCGTCGAAGACCTGATTGGCGAAGGGGCTGCTGTCGGCCGGCCGCATCGCCGGCCCGCGTCCGATGATGTCCACCGCGACGCCGCGCCCATGCAGGTCGAGGAAGATCTCGGCCGCGCTCTGCCCCAGCCCGACCACCGCAACCCGACCGGCCCGCGCCAACTCCTCGGCGGCGGCCAGATAATCGTTGGAATGGATCACCAGCGGACCGGTCCCGCCACCCCGGCGCACGAGGCCATCGAAGGCGTCGGGAATGCACGGCGTCGCCCCGGCCCCGATCACGACGTTGCGGGCAAGCCAGCTCCGCTCGCGGCCGGCACGGTCACGGGCATGGACGCGGACATGCGGCACCGCCTCCCCCACCCGCGCCGGCTCGATGGCCGTCGCCTCCAGCCCGTAGTCGCAGAGATCGTCGAAGTCGGCGGCGACCCAGGCCAGATAGTCGTTGAACTCGCGCCGGCTGGGATAGAAGGTCCGCAGATTGATGAAGTCCTGCAGCCGGCCTTGACCGTGCAGATAGCTGAGGAAGCTGTAGCGGCTGGTCGGGTCGCGCAGCGACACCAGATCCTTCAGGAACGAGATCTGCATCCGGCTGCCGTCCAGCAGCATGTTGCCGTGCCAGACGAAGGTTTCGCGCTTTTCCAGGAACCGGCAGGCCAGACCGGCTCCCCCCTCGCGCAGCGCCACCGCCAGGGCAAGATTGGACGGGCCGAAGCCGACGCCGACGAGGTCCAGAACACGTCCGCGGTCACCGATGAGCGAGGGGATGCCATGCATCGCTCAGCCCCCCTGCTTCGTCGTGGCCGGGTCGGCGCGCGGCACCCACAGACGGTCGGCGAAATAGCGTTCGCGCAGCAGCATCACCAGCATCGCCCGCTTGTGCGGGAAGTCGAACTCCTTGACCTTGGCGAAGCCGGAGCGGTCGAGGTTGCGGATCTGCTGGTGATGGTCCGCGCGCGGCTCGCCGACGATGCGCTGGGTCCGCGGGTCGTCCAGGAACATGAAATGCACCAGCGACGGCAACCACGCGCTGACATAGGCCCGCCCGCGCACATGCTCCTCGCCGATCAGCACATGCCAGCCGCGGTCGTAATCCTGCGCGTCGTAGAAGGCGCCGATCCGGTTCTCCTTGGCCCAATAGACCTCGAAATAACCGAAAGGCGCGCCGTCCAGGCTGGCGATCAGCGGCATGGTGTGGGGATCGGCGAGCTGCGCCTCCAGATAGGCGCGGTGCTTGGCCAGATCGCCCTCCTCCTGCCAGAAGAAGGCGACGCGCGGGTCGTTCTGCCAGCGATGGAAGCGCTCCAGATCTATGCCGATGTCAGCGACCCGGAAGGACAGCGTCTGTTCCAGCCAGGGGATGTGGCGGGCATAGAGCGTGCCCTGCGGCTTGGGCGGCCGGCGCGGGTGGTAGCGGCCGTTCGAGACGATGTGCGACTGCGGATATCCGCCCGATCCGGCCCCCAGGAGCCACAGGTCTGGCCGCTGGTACAGGGTGCCGGCCGTTGCCAGCTGGGTGCCGCCGGCATCCTCCACCACGACGCCGTCCAGGCGCAGCGCCTCGGCGAGACGGTCGGGAGCCGTCAGCCGCAGGGTTGCCGGGTCATCGGCGCGGATGAAGGCCGCATCGAGCGCGGCGAGTGCTGCCAGACGGCCGAGGTCGTCGCCGTCCGCCGCCGGCACCGCATCCTCCACCAGGGTCAGTTCGGCCGCCCCGGCCCCGCCGGACAGCCGCCAGCGCTGCCGGATCTCGCCGTCCAGCCGGACAGTCAGGTCGGCTCCATCCCACAGGGTGCAAAGCGGGCGGCCGAGCGCGCGGCAGGGCACCGGAACACCGCCGGACGCGGTCAGGGTGTCGGAATCGGCGGTCATCGAAAGCGCCTCCTCATGTCCGGCCGCGCGGGGCGCGGCGACAGGCGTTTGGGAAAGGGATTGGGGTTCGGCCGACGGCCGCCCGGCGGTCATTGCGCCGCATGCGCCGGCTGGACCGGCACCTCGCTCCAGGGCGACAGCACCCCGGCGTCGCAGCGCAGCACCCGGTCGGCGAGATGGAAGAAGCGGTCGTCGTGGCTGACGGCGATGATGGTGCGGCCGCCGTGTTTGAGTTCGGGCAGCAGTTCCTCATAGAAGAAGCGGCGGAACAGCGGGTCCTGGTCGGCCGCCCATTCGTCGAGCAGCAGGATCGGCCGCTCTTCCACCACCGCGGCCAGCAGGGCGATGCGCTTGCGCTGTCCCTGCGACAGCCGGATGTCGGAAAGGCGGTCGCCGGCCAGCGCCACCTTGCGGTCCATCCGCAGCCGGCGCAGGAATGCCTGGGCAAGCTCCTCGTCCAGCCGGCCGTCGGGGCCGACCAGCCGGTCGAACAGGTGGGGGGTGGAGAAGACGGCGCTGATCTGCTCGCGATGCCAGCCGCGACGCTCCTCGGTCACCTCCAGCCCGCCCAGCCGGATGGTGCCGGCGGCCGGCCGGCGCAGGCCGGCCAGCAGGGTCAGCAGGGTCGACTTGCCGCCGCCGTTGCCGCCGACGATGAACAGCGTCTCCCCCGCCTCGACCGTCAGTTCGACCGGACCGAGGTGGAAGCCGGGCTCGTCGCCCTGGGCCGGATGGTCATAGACGACGCCGGACAGGCTGAGCAGCGGCCCCTTGGCGGGAAGCGCCGCGCAGGCCGGCTCCGGGCGGTCGAAGTCCGGGCGGTGCGCTTCGAGGCGCAGCGCCTCGACCTTCGCCAGCGCCACCTTGCCGGACAGCAGGATCGGCAGCGTGCCGACCAGATCGTTCAGCGGCATGCGCAGGAACATCAGCACCAGCACGAAGCCGGCGGTGTGTGGCCGCGGCAGGTCCAGCGTCTCGCCGGCGGCGAAGATGCCGGCGATCAGGCCGAGGATGACCAGCGCGGTCCAGCTCAGGCTCAGCACCCAATAGCGGTCGGCGCGGATCTCGGTGTCGCGGGCGTGCTCCGCCGCCGCCGCCACGTCGTGGTGGTGGAAGACGCGCTTGCGCACCGTGTTCAGCGCAAGCTCGTTGCGGCCCTCGATCGCGCCGCGATAGCCGGCCAGCAGGCGGTCGTCGGTTTCGCGCACCTCGACCATCAGCCGGCGCATCGCCGACACCCAGCCATAGGCCACCCCCACCCCCAGCCCGATCACCGCGGCGCTGAGCAGGAAGAGCTGCCAGGACAGCCAGGCGAGATAGAGGAAGCCGCCCAGCACCAGCACGCCGTTGCAGAAGACGAAGGGCAGCCGGTTGAAGGCTTGGCCGACCGTGGAGATGTCTTTGGTGAGGGTGGCGTAGAGCGCCGGGGCGCCGATGGTCTCCAGCCGCTCCACGTCGGTGTCGAGCAACCGTTTCACAGTCGCCGTGCGCATCTCGCACACCACCCGGTGGCCAAGCGCCGTCAGGATCGCCTGCGCGCCGAAGCCGAAGCCGAACACCGCCGCCAGCAGCACGCCGATCAGCGCGAAGGTCGGCGCGTCGGGCGCAGCACCGCCGGCGATCAGCCGGTTGACTAGCGCGATCACCCACAGACCTGCCAGCGCTCCGGCGGCGCCCAGCCCCAGCGCCAGCGGCATGCGCCAGCGGAAGCGGCGCAGGAGGGAGAGCAGCAGGCTCATGGCGCACCGCCCACTTCGGCCGTACCGTCGCCAGCCAGCAGGCCGGCCATGAAGGCGAGATCGTCCGCCTCGTCCCGGCTGCCGCGGGAGTCGATCACGGCGGCCATGGCGCGGACGGTCGGGGCGCGGAACAGCTCGGCCAGCGGCAAGTCGAGCCCGAAGACGCCGCGGATGCGCGTCTGCAGCCGGACCAGCCGCAGGGAATGGCCGCCCAGCCGGAAGAAATCATCGGCGACGCCAAGCCCCGGCCGCTCCAGCACCTCCTCCCACAGCGCGACCAGCCGTAGCTCGGTGTCGGTGGCCGGCGGCTCGAACCCAGCGGAACCGGCCCGCGCGTCGGGCACCGGCAGCGCCTTGCGGTCGATCTTGCCGTTGGCGTTCAGCGGCAGCCGGTCCAGCACCACGCAGACCGACGGCAGCATGTAGGCCGGCAGGCGGGCGGCGAGATGGGCGTGCAGGTCCGGCGGCACCGTCCCGTCGGCCGTCACCAGATAGGCGCAGAGCAGCGCATCACCGGCGGTCGGCATATGGGCGGCGACCACGGAGTGGCGCACCTGCGGGTGGCTGTCGAGCGCCGCCTCCACCTCCGCCGCGTCGATGCGAAAGCCGCGGATCTTCATCTGATGGTCGCGGCGGCCCAGGAACTCTATGGCCCCGTCGGTGCGCCGTCGGGCGCGGTCGCCCGTGCGGTAGAGGCGGCTGCCGGCTCCGGCGCCGGGTGCGCCGTCCTCGGGGAATGGGTTCGGCAGGAAGCAGGCTGCGGTCAGGCCCGGTTGCCCGCCATAGCCGCGCGCCAGCCCCAGCCCGCCGATCCACAGATCGCCGGCGACGCCGCTTGGTACCGGCTCCAGCCGGCTGTCCAGGATGTAAAGGCGGTTGTTGGCGACGGCATGGCCGATGGGAACCGTGCCGTCGCCATCCCCGGCCCGCTCCACCGGCCAGGCGGCGGACCAGACGGTGGTCTCAGTGGGGCCGTAGACGTTCAGCAGCCGCACGCCGCGCTCCAGCAGTCGACGGGCCAGACCGACGCCCAGCGCCTCGCCGCCGCACACCGCGCGCAGGCCCGGCCAGGACCGTTCGGTGGCGTCCAGCAGCATGCGCCAGGTTGCCGGTGTCGCCTGCTGGACGGTGACGCCGTGGCGTTCGATCAACCCGGCGAGGGCTTGCGGATCGTGGGCCTGCTCGCGCGTGGCGAGGATGACGCTGGCACCGGCGGCCAGCGGGAGGAACAGCTCCAGACCGGCGATGTCGAAGCCCAGCGTCGTCACCGCCAGCAGTCGGTCGTCGGCGACGATGCCAACCTGCGCCTGCATGGCGTAGAGGAAGCTGGCGAAGGCTTGCCGGTCGATCTGCACGCCCTTCGGCACGCCGGTCGATCCCGAGGTGTAGAGCGTGTAGGCGAGCTGGCGCGGATGCACCGGGCGGCCGAGATTGCCGTCCGTCAACTCCTCATATCCGGCTGCGAACTCCGCCAGCGGCGCGTCGATCACCAGCACCGGCCGGGCATGGGCCAGGATATGGGCATTGCGCGCGGCCGGCTGGTCGGGATCGAGCGGCAGGTAGGCGCCGCCCGCCTTCTGGATCGCCAGCAGCGCGACCGGAAGGTCGACTCCGCGCGGCAACGCCACCGCCACCAGACTGTCGGCACCGACCCCGCGGGCGGTGAGCCAGCGGGCGAGACGGTTGGTTTGTGCGTTCAGCGTCCGGTAGGTCAGCGCAGTTTCGCCGCAGACCAGGGCGACGCAATCCGGCAGGTCGGCGGCGGTTCGCTCCACCATCGCCACGAGGTCCTCCGCCGGATCCAGTGCCTGGGCGGTGTCGTTCCAGCGCGTCAGCTCCACCGCCCGCGCCGCCGGCGCCATCAGCGGCAGGTCGGCCAGTTCAGCCTCCGGATCGGCCAGCATTCCGGCCAGCAGGGCGCGGAAGCCGTCAGCAAGACGCTCGGCCGTCGCGGCATCGAACAGGTCGGTGGCATAGTCGATCGCACAGGCCGCCCCCGCCTCCCCCACCGCCACATCAAGCGCCAGATCCAGCTTGGCGGTGGTTTCCGGCACCGGGAGCGCAGTCACGGTCAGGCCCGGCAATCGCAAAGTAGCGGGCGCCTCCATCCGCAGGTTCAGCAGGGTCTGGAACAGCGGGGTCCGGATGCCGTCCCGCACCGGATCGAGCCGTTCCAGCAGGCGCTCGATGGGGGCCGCCCCGTCGCCCAGCGCCGCCAGCGCTTCCCCGCGCAACCGCCGGCACAGGGCGCGGCCGGTCAGGCCGGGCGTCAGGCGGGCCCGGAAGACCTGGGTCTCGACGAAGAAGCCGACCAGCGGTTCCAACTCCTCGTCGTTCCGTCCGGCGTCCGGCACGCCGACGGCGAAATCATCCTGCCCGGACCAGCGGCCGAGCAGGGCCTGCCACGCCGCCAGCAGCGGGATGAAGGGCGTGCAGGATTCCGCACGCGCCAGGGCGCGCAGGGCGGAAACCGTCTCATCCGGCAGGGCGAAATCGACCCGCGCCCCGGCGCTGCCGCGAACGCTCGGGCGCGGTCGGTCGGTGGGCAGCTCCAGGGCCGGGATGCCGGTGCCGAGCCGCTCGACAGCCCGCTCGACCGCCCGTTCGATGCGTGCCTGCGCCACCTCGCCGCGCTGCGCCCGCGCATGATCGGCATATTGCAGAGGCAGCGGGGGCAGCAGAACCGCCGGGTTGCCTTCCGGGTCGGCCAGGGCGGCGACGTATGCGGTCATCAGGTCGCGCGCCAGGATCGCGTTGGATGGACCGTCTGACACGATGTGGTGCATCGCCAGCAGCAGCACCGCCCCACCACCGGCCAGCGGCAGCAGCGACGCCCGGATCGGCGGGGTGGCGGACAGGTCGAATGGCCGCTGCGTCTCTTCGCGGATGCGCTCCGCCAGCGCAACGTCGTTGGGCTGGACCGCTTCCCCCGTCAGCCGCAGGGTCGGACGGGACAGCACGACCTGTTGCGGCGCGCCGTCCCGCTCCTCGAACCGCGTCCGCAGGATGGTGTGCCTCCAGGCCAGCGCCTCCAGCGCCCGCTCCAGGGCCGCGGCGTCCAGCGCTCCGTCCAGACGGAAGGCGCGCGTCAGGTTGTAGGCGGCATCCGTCGGGTCCAGGCGGTGGAGCAGCCACAGGCGCTCCTGCGCCAGCGACAGCGGCGCCGCCTGATTAATGAGATTAAGAGTTACTTGCATCTTTGGGTCCGCCTATTCCGCCGCGAGGCTGGTGGAGGCCGCGCCGGCCGCCCGGTCGGCCAGTGCGGCCCGCAGGGCGGTCCGGAAGCGGTCGGCGATCTCGTCGATCTCGGCGGCGCTGACGATCAGCGGCGGCAGGAACCGAACCACGGCGCCATGGCGCCCGCCCAGTTCCAGGATCAAGCCCTGTTCCAGGCAGCGGCGCTGAAGCGACCGGGCAAGCTCGCCATCGGCCGGCCGGGCGCCCAGACGCAAGGGCGGCCGACGCTCGTCCACGATCTCGACACCGACCATCAGGCCCGGTCCCCGCACGTCACCCAGGCAGGGATGGTCGGCCTGGATCGCCCGCAGATGGCCGGTCAACCGCGCGCCCATCGCGGCGGCATGCTCGTCCAGACGGTCGGTGCGGATCCGGTGCAGGGTCGCCGATCCCGCCGCCATCGCCAGCTGGTTGCCGCGGAAGGTGCCGGCATGGGCGCCCGGCCCCCAGCAGTCGAGGCCCGCATTGTAGACCACCACGGATAGCGGCAGGCTGCCGCCGATCGCCTTGGACAGCACCAGGATGTCGGGCTCGATCCCCGCATGTTCGAAGGCGAACAGCCGGCCGGTGCGGCCGAGCCCGGTCTGCACCTCGTCGATGATCAGAGGGACGCCATGGGCACGGGTCAGCCGCCGCAGCCCCTGCAGCCAGCGCACCGGCGCCGGCACCACGCCGCCTTCGCCCTGCACCACCTCCACCACCACGGCCGCAGGCGTCACGACGCCCGATTCCGGATCGCTCAGCAGCTGCTCGATCATCGACAGGCCGGCATCCACCCCGGCCTCGCCGCCAAGCCCGAAGGGGCAGCGGTAATCGTAGGGATAGGGCAGCATGTGGGCGTCGCCGGTCCCGCCGCCCAGCGGTCGCTTCGGCCCCAGATTGCCCATGATCGCCAGCGTGCCATGTGTCATGCCGTGGTAACCGCCGGAGAAGCCGACGATGGTGCGCCGCCCGGTGGCGGTACGGGCCAGCTTCATCGCCGCCTCGATCCCGTCCGCGCCGGTGGGGCCGCAGAACTGGATCCGGGCATCGCGGGCGAAGGCCGGCGGCAGGGCGGCGAACAGGTCCTCGACGAACTGGTCCTTGACCGGGGTGGTCAGGTCGAGCGTGTGCAGCGGCAGCCCGCTGTCCAGCGTCGTACGCAGAGCCGCCACGACATCGGGGTGGTTGTGCCCCAGCGCCAGCGTACCGGCGCCGGCGAGGCAATCGATGAACAGCTGACCGGCACTGTCGCGCAGATAGATGCCGCGGCCTTCGGTCAGCACCAGCGGGATGCGCCGTGGATAGGAGCGCGCGTTCGATTCACGCGCCTCCTGACGGCGAAGCATCGGATCGTCGCCGAGGCGGATCGCCGGCTGGGCACGGAAACCGTCCAGGCCGAACGGCGCTGCGATGGCGGGCGCCGTGATGGTCGCGGTCATGGGCACATCTCCCTCATCGGGAAAACGGGAAAGGGCACGGCCGGTCAGGCCGCATCGCCCAGGGCGCGTCGCAGGCTGAGCGGACGCATGTCGGTCCACACCCGCTCGATGTGGGCGAGACAGTCCTCCTTGGGACCGCTGACGCCGACCGTGCGCCAACCGGCCGGAACCGGCTTGTGGTCGGGCCAGATCGAGTACTGCTCCTCGTCATTCACCACGACGTGAAATCGCGTGTCCGGGCTGTCCCAGCTCATGCCGAAGCTCCTTCAGGTCAGGGCGCGGAAGTGATGATCGTGTTCGGGGAACGCGCGTTCGGAAGATCGCGTCCTGTCTTCTTGCATAATGCGAATGATTATCGTTTGCAAGTCGATTTGCAGTGCGCTAACGTCCGTACCGGCTGCAGGGCCCGGCGGGATTACCCGCAAGATCTGTGTTGTTTATCCAACCCCTGCGCCGGAGCCGTCCCAGGCACGGCCAAGAACCCGCTGCGATTGCTGCCCCACCTGCCGGCAGGAGCAACGCTCTGTCAAAATATGAGAACGATTCTCACTCGCAGTAAAGACGTTTCTGTCGACCTGCCCGCAATTGGACGGACCGATCACCCCATGGACCAGCGCATTTTCGATCCCAGCCCGGCCGCAAATCCCGAAACGCTGGCCGTGCAGCCGCTGCTTCCCGGTGCCGACCTGCCGCTGCTGGTGACGCCGAAGGACAGCGCGCTGGACGATGGTGGATGGCGGAATCTGCTGCCAGATATCCACGCGCTGGTGCGCGATCGGCTGCCGGTTGCCGGTGGACTGCTGTTCCGCGGCTTTGGGCTGCATGGCGACGCCCCCTTCCGCGCCTTCGCCGAGAGCTTCGGCCGGCCGCTGCTCGACTATGATTTCGGCTCCACCCCACGCTCCGCGGTGGACAAGGGCGTCTACACCTCCACCGAATATCCGGCCCACCAGTCGATCCCGCTGCACAACGAGCAGGCCTATACCCTGCAGTGGCCGCAGACGATCTGGTTCCACTGCGTGACCGCCGCCGCCAACGGCGGCGCGACGCCGATCGCCGACAGCCGGCTGGTCGCCCGGCGCATCGATCCGGCGATCCGCGCCCGCTTCGCCGCCAAGCGCCTGATGTATGTGCGCAACTACGGAAACGGCCTCGACCTTCCCTGGCAGCGCGCCTTCAACACCGACGATCCGGCGGAGGTCGAGCGCTTCTGCCGCGCCAACGCCATCGCCTGCGAATGGACCGAGGACGGCGAGCTGCGCACCCGCCAGATCTGTCAGGCGTTGGCCCGGCATCCCGTGACCGGCGAGGAGGTCTGGTTCAATCAGGCCCACCTGTTCCACGTCTCCAACCTGCCGCCCGCGGTGCGCGACAGCCTGCTGGCGGTGGTGGAGGACGAGTCCGAGCTTCCCCGCCATGTCTTCTACGGCGACGGCAGGCCGATCGAGGACGAGGCGCTGGACCATATCCGCGCAGTTCTGGACGACTGCACCCGCAGTTTCCCCTGGCAGGACGGGGACGTGATGATGCTCGACAACATGCTGGCGGCCCATGGGCGGGAGCCCTTCACCGGCAAGCGCAAGGTCGTGGTCGCCATGGCCGACCCGGTGCGCTCCCCGGACCTTCCCGCCGTCTGAGGATCCGGCCATGGACAGCATCACGACCACGCCCGCCGCGATTCCGACCGCCATTCCCGCCGGCGAGGAACAGCGCGCCCTATGGACCGCCTGGCGTCTGGCGCCGGAGGATCCGGCCTACAACATGACCTATGCGGTGGAGTTGGCGCCGGGCATCGACCCGCAGCGGCTGGCTGCCGCCTTCGCCCGCGTCATCGCCGGGCACGAGGCGCTGTCCAGCCACTACCGCGAAGATGCCGATAACCGCCTCGTCATGGAACGGCAGCCCGGATTCGCCGCCGATGTCGCCGTCCACGCCGCCGGGGCGATGAGCGACGCCGAGCGCCTGCGCTGGCTCGAGCGCGAGGCCGACCTGCCGCTGCCGCTCGACCAAGCCGTCGCCTGCCGCGTGCGGCTGCTGGCCGAGCCGGACGGGCCGGTGCATCTGCTGGTCGTCCTGCACCACATCGCCGGCGATTACCTGTCCTTCGAGATCCTGTGCGAACAGGCCTTCACCGCCTACGAGGCGCCGACCGCCGCCGGTTTCGAGGCAGGCGGTCGCTACTTCGACTGGCTGGACCGGCAGCGGGCGCTGCAATCCGGACCAGAAGCCGCGCGGCTGGACGCCTTCTGGCGCGACCGCATGACGGACGCGGCACCGCCACCTGAGCTGCCGGCTGACCGCATCGACCGTCCCGGCCGGCCGCAGGAAACCGACATCCGGCTCGATGCCGCCACGACGGCGCGCGTGCGCGCGGCGGCCGACCGGGCCGGGGTCGGCGTCTTCCCATTGCTGACCGCGGTCTTCCAGATCTTCCTGCATCGCTGGAGCGGCCAGGACCGCTTCATGATCGGAACGCCGGTGTCCGGGCGGCAGGGCGCCGCCGACCGCGCGATGATCGGCTACACGCTGAACGCCCTGCCCTGGCCCGCCGACCTGTCCGGCAACCCCACCGTCGCCGACCTCGCGCGCGCCGCACAGCGGACGCTGATGGCGCTGCTGCGCCACCGCCGCCTGCCGCTCGCCCGCATCACCGCGCTGGCCGGCGGCAACGGGCCGCTGTTCCGCCACATGACCACCTATGTCCCGGTGGGCGAGCGCGCCGCCGTCAACCGCGCGGTTCGGCGGGAGCTGTTCGCCCAGCAGCGCGGCGCGGCCAACGAACTGAACCTGCGCTGGGTCGACGACGGCGAGCGGCTGACCGGCCAGTGGCGCGCTGATCCGGCGGTGTTCGCACCGGAGACCTCGGCCCGCATGCGGCGCGGCTTCCTCGCCCTGCTCGACCGCGCGCTTGCCGATCCCGACGCCCCGGTCGCCGCGCTGGAGGCGGTCGCGGACGACGCCGATCGCTCCCTGCGCCGGGGACCCGCGGCCGATGCGCCGACATCGGCCCTGGCGCTGTTCGAGGCCGCCGTCGCGCGTCACCCCGACCGCGCGGCCGTGGAGGACGGCGACCGGACCCTGACCTACGCCGACCTCGACGCTGCGGCCGGCCGGCTGGCGCGGCGGCTGGCCGAGGCCGGAGTACGGCCGGGCGACCGTGTCGGGATGTGGCTGCCGCGCGGCGCGGCGCTGGCTGTCGGCATGATCGCGGCCTGGAAGGCGGGTGCGGCCTATCTCTGCCTGGACCCGGCGCTGCCCGACGCGCGCCTTGTCTTTCTGGCGTCTGACAGCGGCGCAGGCGTCGTCGTCGGCCATGGCGCGGCGCCCGGCTGGCTCGGCGGGGCGGCATGGCTGGAGTTCGACGGCGCATCCATTGATGGCCGGTCGGACGAATCCGCACCCATCCCGGTCAGCCCCGACCTGCCGGCCTACCTGATCTACACCTCCGGCTCGACCGGCACGCCCAAGGGCGTGGTGGTTACCCAGGGAAACCTCGCCCACTATGCCCAAGGCGTGCTGGCGGCGATGGAGTTGCCGGAAGAGGCCACCCTTGCCACGTTGGCTTCGGTCACCGCCGACCTCGGCTATACCGCGTGGTTCGGGGCGCTGCTCGGCGGGCGTACCCTGCGGGTGATCGCGCCGGCGCTGGCCGACGACCCCGAGGCGCTGGCCCGCCATTTCGCCGAACGGCCGGTCGACGCGCTGAAGATCGTGCCCTCGCATCTCGCCGCGCTGATGGCGGTGGCCGATCCGGCCCGGCTGCTGCCGCGCCGCTGCCTCGTCTTCGGCGGCGAGGCACTGGAGGGCGGCTTCGTCGCCCGCCTCCATGCGCTCGCCCCCGGCTACCGGGTGCTGAACCATTATGGCCCAACCGAGACCACCGTCGGCTGCCTGACTGCTCCCGTCCCTCGAGATCCCAGCATTCCGGTTCCCATCGGCGCCCCGCTGGCCGGCGTGCATGCCGCGGTGCTGGACGGCCACGGCGACCCGGTGCCGCTTGGCGTCGTCGGCGAACTCGCCATCGGCGGCTGCGGTGTCGCCGCCGGCTATCTCGGCCGGCCGGCGCTGACCGCCGAGCGCTTCGTGCCCGACCCGTTGCGCAACGGCGGCCGGCTGTACCGCACCGGCGACCGCGTGCGCCTCACCGCCGCCGGCCTCCTGGAATTCCTTGGCCGCGCCGACGATCAGGTGAAGATCCGGGGATTCCGCGTCGAACTGGGCGAGGTCGAATCCTGGCTGCGCCGCCAGCCCGGCGTGGTGGAGGCGGTGGTCCTCGCCCGTCCGGCGACCGCCGGCAGTGGCGGGTCCGGCTTGCGCCTGACGGCCTTCGTCGCCCCGGCGACGCTCGACGGCGAAGCCCTACGAGCCGCCATGGCCGCCGCCCTGCCGGACGCAATGGTGCCGTCGGCACTGCATGCCCTGCCGGCGCTGCCCCGCCTGCCGAACGGCAAGATCGACCGCAAATCGCTGCCAGACGACAAAGCTGCCGCCACGCCTACCCCCTCGGCCGGCCGGCCCCTGACGGATGCCGAGCAAACGCTCGCCGCCATCTGGGCGGAAGTGCTGGAACGCCCGTCGGTCGGGGTCGATGAGGACTTCTTCACCATCGGCGGCGATTCGATCCTGGCGCTTCAGGTCATCGCCAAGGCGCGACCGAAGGGCCTTGCCCTGAAGCCGAAGCTGTTCTTCCAGAAACGCACAATCGCGGCCATTGCCGCTGCCTTCTCCGCCCCATGGCCGCAAGCACCGGCCGAGGGCAAACCTGCCCCGGATGAGCGCACCCCCTTCGCTCCCTTCGCCCTCTGCGGCCTCGACGCCGATGCGGTGGCAGCGCTGCGCGCCGAACGTCCGGGATTGGAGGATGCCTATCCGCTGTCGTCGCTCCAGCAGGGCCTGCTGTTCCACGGCCTGATCGACCCGGCCGGCGGCGCCTACGTCAACCAGCTGGTGATCGAAGCGGAAGGCTCCTTCGACGCCGACGCCTTCACCGCCTCCTGGCAGGACGCCGTCGCCGCCAACCCCATCCTGCGCACCGCCTTCCGCTGGGACGGGGTGGACCGTCCGTTGCAACTGGTGGAGCGCACGGCCACGCTGCCCGTCGCCCGCCGCGACTGGAGCGACCTGTCCGACGATGGCCGCGAGGCAGCCCTTGCCGCCTTCCTGGCGGAGGACCGGGCGCGCGGCTTCGCACTGGACCGGGCTCCGCTGATGCGGCTTGCACTGTTCCGCTGCGGCACCGGCCGCTGGTGGCTTCTGTGGAGCCGCCATCATCTGGTGGTCGACGGCTGGTGTTCGATCCTGCTCGTGGACGAGGTGCTGGAACGCTACCGCGCCCGTCTGGCCAACGAATCTCCGGTTCTGCCCGCCCGCCGTCCGTTCCGCGACCACATCGCGTGGCTCCAGCGCCGGGACGACCGCGACGCCGCCGGTTTCTGGCGAAGCTTCCTCGCCGGCGTGGAAGGCGCAACGCCGCTGCCGATGCTGGCACCGGCGCCCGAGACCGGCAGCGCAACTCAACTCGGTCACTCCCTGCTGCTGGACGAGGTGGAAACCGCCCGTCTGACCGCGGCGGCCCGTGGGTTCGGCGTCACCCTGAACACGCTGGTGCAGGGCGCCTGGGGCCTTGTGCTGGCCGCCCGGTCGGGACGCGACGACGTGCTGTTCGGCGTCACCTCCTCCGGCCGGCCGGCCGAGCTGGACGGGGCGGAGCACATGCTGGGCGTATTCATCAACACTCTGCCCCTGCGGGTGCGCGTGCCCGGCCAGCGCCGCCTCGGCGATTACCTGCGCGGCATCCAGGCCGACAATGCCGCGATGCGCGAGCATGAACACAGCGCGCTTGCCGACATCCAGGCGCAGGCCGGCGCCGGGCCGCTGTTCGACACGCTGCTGGTCTTCCAGAACCTGCCGATGCTGGAGGGGCGGCGGCGCCGCGTCGGTGCGCTCGACCTGCGCCAGCGCGACAATGTGGAGCGCACGCACTACGCCCTCACCGTTGAGGTGTTCCCCGGCGACCGGCTCGCGGTCGCCATCGACGCCGATGGCCGCAGGATCGACGCCGCCACACTCGCCCGGATCGCCGACGGCTTCCGCGGCGCCCTGCTGTCGCTGACCCGTGGTGCCGGAACCCCGTTGGCGGCTCTGCCAAGGATGGGCGAGGCCGAAGCGCGGAGCTTGCATGGCTGGAGCGCCGGCCCGGATTCCCCCCGCCTGTCGCCGGACTGGGTGGAGCGGGTCGCCGCCCGCGTCGAGGCCCATCCCGACCGCATTGCCGTCCGGTGCGAGGGCGACAGCCTGACCTATGGCGAGCTTTGGCGGCGATCGGAACGGCTGGCCCGCGGCCTCGACGCGGCAGGTCTCCGTCCCGACGAAGTGGTGGCCCTGCTCGCCCCCCGCGGCCTTGATCTGCTGTGCCTGATGGTGGCGGTGCTGCGCGCCGGGGGCGCGTGGCTGCCGCTTGATCCCGCCCATCCGCCGGCCCGCTGGGCCCAGGTGATGGAGCAGGCCGGCCATCCGCTGTTGATCCGTGACGAGGCGGTTCCCTGCGACCTGCCCGCCCTCACCGCCGCCGATCTGCTGGCCCGCGCCGGGGAGGGCCGCCTGCCGGCGGTACCGCCCCGCGGCGACCAGCGCGCCTATGTGCTGTTCACCTCCGGCTCCACCGGGACGCCCAAGGGGGCGATGGTCACCCGCGACGGCATGCTGAACAACATGCTGGCGAAGGTCGATCCGCTGCAGCTCGGCGAACAGGACGTCATCGCCCAGACCGCCCCCTCCTGCTTCGACATTTCGGTCTGGCAGACCCTGACCGCGCCGCTCCTTGGCGCAGTGGTGGAAATCCTCCCGGACAGCGTTGTGCGCGACCCCGACGCCCTGCTCGGCCGGCTGGCGCAAGCGGGCATCACCCTGTTCGAGCCGGTGCCGTCGCTGATGCGCACCCTGGCGGAAACGCGCGATGCCGGCGGGCGCCCACGGCCGCTGCCGGCGCTGCGCTGGGTCCTGCCGACGGGAGAGGCGCTGTCCGCCGTCGATGCCGGGGCGTGGTTCGACGCCTATCCCGCCGTCCCGCTGATGAACGCCTACGGCCCGGCCGAGTGCGCCGACGACGTCGCCTTCCATCCGCTGCATGCGGCACCGGCCCCCGGCTCCACCATTCCCATCGGCCGACCGACCGCCGGCGCGGAACTGCGCATCGTCGACGGCGACCTCGCCGCGGTCCCCGTCGGAACGGTCGGCGAGATCGCCGTCGGCGGCATCGGGGTCGGCCGCGGCTATCTGGGCGATCCTCGTCGGACAGCATTGTCCTTCATCCCCGACCCTGACGGTGCACCGGGCGCCCGGCTCTACCGCACCGGCGATCTCGGCCGCTGGTCGGCGCAGGGCGCCATCGAATGGGCCGGGCGCGGCGACTTCCAGATGAAGCTGCGCGGCTTCCGCATCGAGGCCGGCGAGGTCGAGGCGACGCTGGAACGTCATCCGGCCGTCCGCCGTGCCGTCGTCCAGGTCCGGGCCGACCATCTGACCGCATGGTGGGAACCAGCCGAAAGCGTCGCCGAGGTCCTTGCCGAAGCCCTCGCCGTCCATGCCGCCGAAACCCTGCCGTCCTACATGGTGCCGACCCGCTGGGTCCGGATGGTCGCCTGGCCGCACAACGCCAACGGCAAGCTCGACCGCAAGGCGCTGCCCGATGCCGAAACCGTATCTTCCGCCGCGACAGACCAGCCGCCGGCCACCGAAACCGAACGCCGGCTCGCGCAGCTTTGGCAGGAGCTGCTGCCGGGAAGCGCCATCGGCCGTGACGCCGACTTCTTCGTCCTTGGCGGCCATTCCCTGCTCGCCGCCCGCCTGATCGCCCGGCTGCGCCGGGATGGCTGGCCCGGCCTGCCCCTGCGCACGGTGTTCGAAGCATCGGAACTCCGCGTCCTCGCCGCCCGGCTCGACACCCTGGCCGGCGCGGGCGGCGACGACACCCCGCCGCTGCGCCCGGTGGAGCGGCGGGAGGCGATGCCGCTCTCCCCCGCCCAGCAGCGCCTGTGGCTGGTCGACCGCCTGTCGGGCGGCGGCACCGCCTACCTGATGGCGGCCCGGCTGGACCTCGCCGGCGACCTCGACGCCGCAGCGCTGGAAACGGCCCTCAACGCCGTCGTCGCCCGGCACGAGATCCTGCGCACCGCCTATCCGGAGCGCGACGAGGAGCCTGCCGCCGTCGCCGCCCCCGCCCTGTCGATCCCACTTCCGTTGGAGGATCTGTCCGGGCTGCCGCCGGATGAACGGGAGTCCTGCGCCCGGGCGCGGGAGGAGGAGCACGCCCGCACCCCCTTCGATCTTGCGGCCGGCCCGCTGTTGCGCGCCCGTCTTCTGCGGATGGACGAGCGCAGCCACCGGCTGCTGTTCGCCATGCACCATATGATCGCCGACGGCTGGTCGGTCGGCGTGCTGTGCCGCGACCTCGCCACCGCCTATCGCGCGGCACGGGCCGGCGAGGCTCCCGACTGGCCGCCGCTGCCGGTGCAATATGCCGATTACGCGATCTGGCAACGCAGCCTGTTGTCGGGCGAGCGGCTGGCGCGCGAGACTGAATTCTGGCGCGACCGCCTTGCCGGGGCGCCGACTGCGCTGGCCCTGCCGACCGACCGGCCTCGCCCGGCCATCGCGTCCACGCGCGGCGATTCCCTGCGCCTGCGCCTGAATACAGGCTTGTTGGCCCGGGTGGAGGATTGGGCACGCCGCCGCGGCGCCACGCCCTTCATGGCCCTGCTCGCCGCCTTCAATGCCATGCTGCATCGGGAGTCCGGCGCCGGCGACCTGCTGGTTGGCACCGACACCGCCGGCCGTCCGGATCGCGCCCTGGAAGGGCTGATCGGCTTCTTCGTCAATGTCGTGCCGCTGCGCTCCCGCCTGGAGCCGGGGGTCAGCTTCGACGCGCTGCTCGACCGCGCCCGGCAGACGGCCCTCGACGCCTTCGAGCATGACGCCCTGCCCTTCGACCGCATCGTCGAGGCGGTCGGGGTGCCGCGCGACCGCGGGCGCAACCCGCTAGTCCAGGTCCTGTTCGTGCTGCAGAACGTCCCCGGCGGGCCGCTGGAACTGCCGGACCTCGTCATTGCCGAAGCCCCGGCCGCCGAACGCCAGTCGAAGTTCGACATGGCCCTGTTCCTGGAGCCAATGGCGGGCGGTATAGCCGCCGACTGGGTGTTCGCCAGCTCCCTGTTCGATCCCGCGACCGTGCGCCGGTTCCACGACGCCTGGGTCGCGCTGCTGGAACGCGCGGTCGCCGATCCGTCCCAGCCAGTTCTTTCCCCCTCCCACGCCCCTTCTGCCGGTCAGGAGTTCCCACCCATGGACCAGACCCGGCGCGCCAGCGCCAAGCTCTCCCGTCTCGGCGGGCCGGCGGCCCCCTGCCGCCCGGCCCGGCTGCAAGCCGCCGATCCCGTACGCCGCTCTTTCCTGACGCCGGGCTCGGACTTTCCGATCGTGCTGGAGCCGGCGGCGCTCGACCTCGACCCGGTCGCCTGGGCGCAGGGCAACCGCGGGCTGATCGACGATCTGCTGCTGCGCCACGGCGCCATCCTGTTCCGCGGCTTCGCCATTTCCGACCCGCAAGCCTTCGAATGCTTCGCCGAGGCGATGGAGCCGGCCGGCCTGTTCGGTTCCTACGGCGACCTGCCGAAGAAGGAGGGCGGGCGCAACACCTACCGCTCAACGCCGTACCCCGAGCGGCAGATGATCCTCTACCACAATGAAAGCAGCCATCTGGACCGCTGGCCGCGCAAGCAGTGGTTCTTCGCCGAGCAGGTGGCGCCGGTCGGCGGCTGCACCCCCATCGTCGACTGCCGCCGGATGCTGACGCTGCTTTCGGCCGATCTGGTGGCGATGCTGGAGACGCGCGGGCTGCTCTATGTCCGCACCTTCACGCCGCGCCTGGATGTCGATTGGCGCGACTTCTTCAAGACCGACGACCGCGCGGCGGTGGAAGCCCACTGCGCCGCCGGCGGCATAGAGCTGCGCTGGCTCGATCCCGACACGCCGCAGACCCGGACCCGTTGCCCGGCGGTGATCCGCCACCCGCTGAGCGGCGAGCGCAGCTTCTTCAACCAGATGCAACTCCACCACCCCGCCTGCCTGGAAGCGGAGGTGCGGGCCGACCTGCTGGAAATGGCCGGCATAGAGCGCTTCCCCCGCAACGTCCTGTTCGGCGACGGCGAGACGATCCCGGACGAGACCATGGCCCTGATCGGCGAGGCGTACGAGGCCTGTGCGGTGCGCTTCCAGTGGCTGCGCGGCGATGTGGTGATGGTGGACAACATGCTGACCGCCCACGCCCGCGATCCGTTCGAGGGACCGCGCCGCATCGTGGTGGCCATGGGCGCCATCGTCGACCGCCGAGCCATGGAGGTGCTGTGATGGACGAGTCGACCGCCCTGACGCCGCGCCAGCGCGACATCCTCGACGCCATCGCCAACGGCGCTCCCGACGGTTCTCCGCTGGAATTGGTCATCGACTTGGAAGGCCTGCTCGACACCGACGGGCTGCGCCGGGCGGTGGAGGAAGCCGCCGCGACCTTCGACGCATTGCGCACGTCTGTGGTGCCGGTGCCGGGCTTCCGCACCCCGCGGCAGGTCGTCGGCGCCGAGCCTCTTGTCGCATGGACGGAGAGCAACGCCGGGACGGCCATGCCGCTCGACCCCGCCGCCGGCCGCGTCTTTCGCGCGCAGCTGTCGCGGCAGGGGGCCGGAAGCGTCACCCTGACGCTGGCCGTCTCGCCGCTGGTCTGCGACCGCGGCGGACTGGCCCGGCTCGCCACCGCCATCGCCGACCTCCATGCCGGCAGGACGCCCGCCGCCGGCATCGGCCTTGCCCGCTTCGCCGCTTGGCGGGAGGAGCTGGACCCTTCGGACGATGCGGCCCACGGACGCGCCTATTGGGCCAGCCTGGGGCTGGAAAGCCTGAACGATCCGCGGCTCCCCGGTCCGGCTCCGGTCATGCCGGGGGCCGGCACCGCCACCCGCAGCATTCCGCCGCAGACCGCCGCCGGGCTCGTCAGCCTCAGTCAGCCGGTCGATGCCGTGCTGCAGGCCGCATGGTGGTTGCTGATCGCGCGCATCACCGGCGAGGAGGCGTTCCGCGGCCTATGGATCAACGACCCGCGCCGCGACTACGACATGCTGGCCGACGGCGTCGGCACCTTCGAAGACACGCTGCCGCTGGCCCTGAGCCTGCCCGGTGACGAGGCCGTCGACGGGCTGCTCGCCCGCGTCGCGTCAATGATGGACGCCCACCGCGACGCGCAGGAACAGCGCCCCGACGGCGTCCTGTCGCCCGGCGCAGTGGCCTTCGCCCTGACGGAACCCCCGGAGACCATCGCTGCCGGAAGCCTGCGCTGGAAGCCGCGCGGCTGGCCGGCGCCGCGTCCGGCCGGCGCCCTCACCCTGGAGGTGACGATGGCCGACGAACAGCCGGTGGGCATCACCCTGCACGCCGACCCCGCCCGCATCGCGCCCGCCGCCGCCGAAGCGTTGGCCGACCAGTATCTCGCCGCCCTGGCTGCCCTTCCCGGCCATCGCGCGGGCCGCATCGCCGACCTGCCGCTGCTGGCGGAGCGCGACCGCCGCTGCCATGCTGCTCTTTCCGGCCCCGTACTCTCTGCCGCGCCGACCATCCCCGCCCTGCTGTCCGGCCTCGCCGCCAGCCAGCCCGACACCCCGGCGCTGCAGGACGGCGCACGCCGGTGGAGCTATCGCGAACTCGACGAGCTGGTCGGGCATCTGGCCCGCCATCTGCACCGCGACGGGGTCGGACCCGGGCAGAGCGTGGCGCTGGTCCTGCCCCGCTCTGCCGAACTGGTCATCGCCCTGCATGCGGTGATGCGGGCCGGCGGTGCCTATGTGCCGGTCGATCCGGACTGGCCCGAAGTGCGGCGGGCCGCGGTGATCGCGGCGGCCGACGCTTGCCGAGTCCTGGATGCCGCCGATTTGGCCGATCTCCTGGCACAGCCGGCGTCCGACGACGCGTTGCCCGTCGCCACCCCGCGGGATACCGCCTATGTGCTGTTCACCTCCGGCTCCACCGGCACGCCCAAGGGCGTCGTGATCGAGCACGGACAGCTCGCCGCCTATGTGGCGGCGGCCGGCGCGGCGCTCTACCTCGGTACCTGCCGCCGGTTCGCCCTGACCTCCACCGTCGCCGCCGATCTCGGCAACACCACGCTGTTCGGTGTGCTGGTCGCCGGCGGCTGCCTCGTGGTGGCTGACGAGACGACGATGACCGACGGCGCCGCCTTCGCCCGCTTCATAGCCGACGAGGCCATCGACTGCGTGAAGATCGTGCCGTCCCATCTGGCGGCCCTGATCGACACGCCGGCACCGGCGCTTCCCGGTACGCTTATCCTCGGTGGCGAGCCCACCGGCCGGCCGCTGCTGCAGGCGATCCGCGCCGCGGCCCCCCGCTGCCGCATCTTCAACCACTACGGCCCGACCGAGACGACCATCGGCGTGATGACCCACGCGCTGTCGCCGGAAAGCCCGCTGCCGGAGCGGCTGCCGCTCAACCGCGTGCTGGCGGGAAGCCGGGTGCTGCTGCTCGACCCGGCAGGACGGCCGGTGCCGATCGGTGCCGTCGGCGAACTCGTCATCGGCGGCACCCAGGTCGCCCGCGGCTATCTCGGCCGCCCGGAGGACCCGGCCTTCCGCGCCGATCCGGAACGCGACGGAGAGCGGCTGTACCGCACCGGCGACCTTGCCCAGCTGCTGCCGGACGGCGGCCTCCAACTGGTCGGCCGCGCCGACGATCAGCTCAAGATCCGCGGCTTCCGCGTCGAACCGGCGGAGATCGAGGCCGCCATCCTCGCCCTGCCCGGCGTCGCCCAGGCGGCGGTGAAGGTCTGGGGCGAGGGACGGCTGGTCGGCTATGCCGTTCCTTCGGCTGGGAACACCATCGACCCGGCCGCCCTGCGGGAGGAGCTGGGGCGCCAGCTGCCCGATGCCATGGTCCCGGCGGAGCTGCTGCCGCTCGACCGTCTGCCACGGCTCGGCAGCGGCAAGATCGACCGGGCCGCCCTGCCGGAGACGGTGCGCTCCACCGCCGGAGCGGACGAGGCGGCGGCACCGCTGGAAACGCTTATCGCCGGGCTGTTCGCCAACCTGCTGGAGCGCGATCGGGTCGGCGTGGCCGAAAACCTGTTCGACCTCGGCGGCCATTCGCTGCTGGTGATCAAGCTGGTGTCGCGCCTGCGCAAGCGGCTGGGCGTGGAGGTGCCGCCGGGCATCGTCTTCGACCACCCGACCCCCGCAGGTCTCGCCCGTGCGCTCCGCGCGGAAGAGGCCGAACCGGGGCAGCTCGACCGGGCCGCCGCCTAAGACGGCTCCCCCCTTTCACGATACGGACGGTTCCGGTTCATGGCCGACACGCTCGCCCCCACCCTGCACGACATCGCACTGGGCTTCGCCCGCCTGCCGACGGAGCGGCGGCGCGCCTTCCTCGACGCGCTGCGGGCACGCGGCATCGCCTTTTCCCGACTGCCGGTGCCCCGCCGCGACGATCCGTCCGCGCCGGCGCCGGCCTCCCACGCGCAACGCCGGCTGTGGACCTTACACCGGCTCGATCCGGCATCTGCCGCCTACCACATGCCGGGGGTGTTCCGGCTGCGCGGCGCGCTCTATGCGGTGGCGCTGGAGGCCGCGCTGAATGCCGTCGCCAAGCGGCACGACATCCTGCGCACCGTCTACCGCGACGATGGCGACGGCAGGCTGTGGACGGTCACGCTGCCGCCCCGGCCGTTCCGCCTCGGCCGACTCGACCTGTCCGACCGTCCGGCCGATGCGCAAAGCTTCGCCGAACAGCTTGCCGCCGCCCCCTTCGACCTGGAGCGGGCGGAACCCTGGCGCGCCGACCTGCTGCGCATCGCCCCCGACGAGCATTGGCTGGTGGTCACGCTGCACCATATCGCCGCCGACGGCGCCAGCATCGGGCTGCTGATGGCCGACGTGGCGGCAGCCTATCGCGCGGCCCGCCAAGGCCGCCTCCCCGACCTTCCCGGCCTGCCGGTCCAGTATACCGACATCGCCGTATGGCTCTCCGCGTGGCTCGACGCCGGCGAGGCTGAGCGCCAATCCGCCTTCTGGCGCGATTCCCTGTCCGGCGCTCCGGCCCGCCTGAGCTTGCCCGGAGGCGAGACTGACAACGGCAACGAGACCGGTGAGCAGACCGTCGTCCTTTCCCCTGAGCTTTCCGACCGGCTGAAAGGGCTCGCCGCCGCCGAAGGCTGCACGCCCTTCGTGGTGCTGCTGGCCGCCTATGCCCTGCTGCTGGGCCGGATGAGCGGCCAGGATGACCTGATCGTCGGCATCCCCGTCGCCGGACGTCGGCAACCGGAGGCGGAACGGCTGATCGGCTGCTTCGTCAACACCCTGCCGCTGCGCCTGCGCCTCGCGCCGTCGCAGCCCTTCAGGCACTGGCTGCGCGAGGTTGCCCGGCTGGTGGCCGACGCCCAGGACAACCAGGATCTTCCCCTCGACGCCATCCTCGAAGCCGGCCGGCCGGAGCAGGGCGCAAGCCCGACGGTCCAGGTCATGTTCGACCACCGCCCGGAACCCACGGCTTTCGGTGGACTTGACGGGCTGGAGGTGGAACCGCTGGACCTGCCGGTCCGCACCGCCAAATTCGACCTTGCTCTTGCCGCCACCGGGTGGCCCGACGGCTCGATCCTCGTCCGCCTCGCCCATCGCGGCGCGGCCGGTCAGGCGGCGCGCATCCTGCGGCGCTGGCAGCGTCTGCTGGTCCAGGTCGCCGCCGATGCCGACCGTCCGCTGCGCGCCCTCGACGCGCGCAGCGAGGAGGAAATCCGGGCGATTGCCGGCTGGTCGCGCGACCCTAACTGGACCGGAGCGGCGCCCGAACCGGTGCCGGTCCTGCTCGCCCGCCTCGCCGCCGACCGGCCGGACGCCCCCGCCGTCCTGTTCGGCGACGGTGTGCTGAGCCGGGGCGAGCTGGACTGCCGCGCCAACCGCCTCGCCCACCGGCTGATTGCGCTGGGCGCCGGGCCGGAGCGGCGCATCGGCGTCTGCCTGCCCCGCTCGCCCGAGCTGATCGTCGCCTTCCTGGCGGTGCTGAAATCCGGCGCCGCCTTCGTGCCGCTCGACCCCGGCCACCCGGCCGAGCGGCAGCAAGCCATTCGCGACGCCGCCGGCCTGTCGTTGCTGATCGCCGCCATCCCGCTGGACGGCGTGACGACACTCTCCCCGCAGGACGCAGCCGGGGAACCCGATCACGCCCCCGGCGTGGCGATCCACCCGCGCAGCCTCGCCTATGTCATCCACACCTCGGGTTCCACCGGGACACCGAAAGGCGTGGCGGTGGAACACGGCCCGCTCGCCATGCATTGCGTCGCCACCGCCGCCGTCTACGACATGGGACCGGACAGCCGGGAGCTGCATTTCCTGTCCTTCACCTTCGACGGCGCGCACGAGCGCTGGATGACCGGCCTGACGGCCGGCGGCGCCATCCTGCTGCGCGACGACAGCCTGTGGACCGCCGAGCAGACCTATGACGCCATCCGCCGCCATCGCCTGACCCATGCCGGCTTCCCGCCCAAATACCTGCAGCAGCTGGCATCCTGGGCCGAGCAGCAGGGGGGCGAGCCACCGCCCGTCCAGCTCTATTCCTTCGGCGGGGAGGCGATGCCGCGCGCCGGGCTGGAGCGGCTGTTCCGCAGCCTGCGGCCCCGCCACGCCATCAACGGCTATGGCCCGACCGAGACGGTGGTGACGCCGCTGGTGTGGAAGGGCGACGGCAGCAGCCTTCCCGATTCCCCCTATGTGCCGATCGGCCGGCCGGTCGGCGACCGCAGCGCCCACATCCTCGACGACGACCTGAACCCGCTGCCCATCGGCGTCACCGGCGAACTATGGATCGGCGGCAGTGGGCTTGCCCGCGGCTATCTCGGCAGCCCGGCGGCGACGGCCGAGCGCTTCGTCCCCGACCCGTTCGGCGGTCCCGGCACCCGCCTCTACCGCACCGGCGACCTCGCCCGCTGGCGCGAGGATGGAACCGTCGAGTTCCTCGGCCGGCGTGACCATCAGGTCAAGCTGCGCGGCTTCCGCATCGAGCTGGGCGAGATCGAGGCCCATCTCGCCGCCGAACCCGGCGTGCGCGAGGCGGTGGTGATCGCCCAGGAGACCGACGGAGTCACCCGGCTCGTCGGCTATCTGGTGCCGGCCGCCGGCCACAATCCCGATCCGGCGGCGGTGGCCGCGGCACTGGCCGGGCGCCTGCCCGCCCATATGGTGCCGGCACGGCTGATGGTGCTGGACGCGATCCCGGTCACGCCGACCGGCAAGCTCGACCGCGCCGCCCTGCCGGCGCCGCGCTGGGAAACGGACGCGCAGGCCGCCCCCTCGACCCCGGTCGAGGAGTTGCTGGCCCGTCTGTGGCGGGACGCGCTGAAGGCCGAACGGATCGGCGTCACCGACAATTTCTTCGAGATCGGCGGCGATTCCATCATCGCCCTTCAGATCGTCGCCCGCGCCCGCGCCGCCGGCCTGCGCATCACGCCCAAGCAGTTGCTGGAACGCCAGACCATTGCGGCGCTGGCCGTGGTGGCGGAGGAGGCGGCGCCGACCGTGGCCGTCGCCGAGCCTCCCGCCGGTCCCTCGCCGCTGGCGCCGATCCAGTCCTGGTTCTTCGACCAGCCGGTCCCCAACCGCAACCGCTGGAACCAGTCGGTCCTGCTTACCGCGACGACACCGGTGGACCCCGGACGGCTGGCGGCGGCGCTCGCCATGGTCGCCGGCCGGCATGCCGCCTTGCGCCTGCGCTTCACCCGGGAGCCGGATGGCGGCTGGACGCAGACCCATGCCGACGGGCCGGCCGCCATCCCGCTGGAGGAGGCGACGGCCGCCGACGATGCAGCCGTCACGCGGCTGTGCGACGAATTGCAAGGCGCCCTCGACCTCGCGCAGGGGCCGCTGATGCGGGCGTTGCTGATCCGCAAGGCCGACGGCGGGCAGCGGCTGTTCCTGGTCGCTCATCATCTGGTGGTGGACGGCGTTTCCTGGCGCATCCTGCTGGAGGAACTGGCGGCGGCCCTGCAGGGGCCGTGCCTGCTGGACCGGCTGCCCGCCTCCGGCACGCCCTTCGCCCTGTGGACGCGGCGGCTGGCCGACGCGGTCCCCGACTTCCTCGACCAATTGGACCACTGGCGTACCGCGCTGGACACGCCGCCCTTGCCGACCATCGGCCGGCTTTCGCTCAACACGCGGCGTCATGCCGTCACCCACAGCCTGAGGCTCGACGGAAAGGAGACCCGCCGGCTGCTGACCGAGGCGCCGTCAGCCTACCGCACCCGCATCGACACACTTCTTCTCACCGCCGTCGCCCTTGCCACCACGCGCCGCTTCGGCCGCGACGCCCTGACCGTCCATGTCGAAGGGCACGGGCGCGACGCGCTGTTCCCGGACATCGACATCGGCCGGACGGTCGGCTGGTTCACCAGCGTCTATCCCGTCCGCCTTGCACCGCCCGCCTCCTGCGACGGGGCCATCCGTCACGTCAAGGAGGCGCTGCGCACGGTGCCCAATGGCGGAATCGGCTTCAACCTGCTGCGCCATCTGGGACCGCCGGAGGCCCGCGCCGCACTGTCCGGCAATCCGACGGCCATCTCCTTCAACTATCTGGGCCAGTTCGATGCCGCGGACGATGCTCCCTGGCGCCCGGCCCCGGAGGAGTGCGGCGCCGGCACCGATCCCGATGCTCCGCTGGGCGCCATGATCTCCATCGACGGACAGGTGATGGGCGGCGAACTGGTCCTGCACGCCCGTGCCAGCCGTGCCCTCTTCCCCGATGGGACGATCGACGGTCTGATGGACGATGTCCGGGCCGCATTGGCGGAATTGGCCGCCCACTGCGCCGGCGTCGAGGCGGGTCAGGCGACCCCGTCCGATTTCCCGCTCGTCCCGCTGAGCCAAGCGCAGATCGATGCCCTGCCGGTGCCCGCCCCCGCCATCGCCGACATCCTGCCTCTGACGCCCATGCAGGCGGCGATGCTGCATCACGGCCTCGCCAACCCGCGGTCCCAGGCCTACACCGTCCAGGTCTGGGCGGTCATCGACGGGCTGGATGTCGATCGGCTGGCGGCGGTGTGGCGCACGGTGATCGCCCGTCACGACGTGCTGCGCGGCGCCCTGGTGCGCGACGGCGTCGACGAGCCGGTCATGGTCGTGCGCAAGACCGCGGAACTGCCCTTCACCCTTCTGGACTGGCGCGGCGACCCCGAATCCGACGCATCGTGGCAGCGCCTGTGCGATGGCGAGTACCGTCGCGGCTTCGACTTCGCCGATGCGCCGCTGATGCGGATCGTGCTGGCGCGTACCGGCCCTTCCACCCACCGCTTTCTGTGGACCTGGCACCATGCGCTACTCGACGGCTGGAGCATGTCGCGCCTGCTGGGCGAGGTCCTGCGGCTTTACGACGGGGAAACGGTGCCCCCGCCAGCAGCGCGGGTCCGCGATCTGGTCGCCTGGACCCGGGAGCGCAGCCGGGCACAGGATCGCGCCGCCGCGCACGCCCATTGGCGGTCCTGCCTCGCCGCCCTGCCGACACCCACCCGCCTGACCGCCATCCTGCCGCCCCCCGACGGACCGGGACCCGACGGGGCTGAGGAGCGCATCATCGACGAGGCGGCGGTGCGGCAACTCCAGCGCTTCGCCAGCGCCCGGAAGGTGACGCTGAACACGCTCATCCAGGCCGGCTGGCTGCGGCTTCTGGCCCGGCTGTGCGGACAGGACACGGTCGCCTTCGGCGCCGTCATGTCGGGCCGATCCGTCGAGATGCCGGGGATCGACCAAGTGACCGGCCTACTGGTGGGCGTCCTGCCGCTGGTCCACGAGATGATCGAGGCCGGACACCACGAAGACGACCGGGTGGACGACTGGCTGCGCGCGCTGCTGGCCGCCAACATCGGCGCCCGTCAGCACGAGCATGCGCCGCCGCCAGCCCTACAATGCTGGACCGACCCGGCCTCCGCTCCTTTCGACAGCATCATGATTTTCGAGAATTATCCGGTCGACGACGCCCTGCGGCAGAGCGAACGCGCAACCCTGTCCTTCCGCGACGTCGGCAACCGCGGGCGGATGAGTTATCCGCTGACCCTGGTGGCGGTGCCACGCGACACGCTGGTCCTGCGGCTGGAATATGCCGGCGCGTTGTTCCGTCCGCAGGATGCGGCGGCATTGGTCGACGGGTTGATCCGCGAGGTGGGGAGTTTGGCTCTATCGGATGTCGCTCCATGCCTGGACTGACGGCGCAGGAAGCCCGTTGGACTAAGGTCTATCCTGCGTAACGGCAAGCGATGGGTCTTGACGTAATGACAAACGTTATTACATGATCCGATGACTGCGAGGAGGCATCCATGCACACCACAAAGCTCACCAGAATCGGCAACTCCACGGGTCTCACGCTGCCACGGGAGGTTTTGGCGGCGGCTGGCCTCGACCGTGGCGATGAGGTGGCCGTCGAAGTGCGCGACGGGCGGATCGAAATTGCCAAGGCTGACGATACCTACAACCATGCCATGGATGTCGGTCGACGCTTTGCTGCGCGCTACCGCCGCACCATGGATATTCTGTCCAAGTAATCTCCCATGGACGAACCCACCATCCAGGGCCGTCCTTACGTCAACCCGCCGCTCCAGGCGGTGCTCGACCTGCATGGCGAGCTTCTGACTGAGCATGGCGGAGCACCCGGCATCCGCGACCTGGGAGCACTGGAGGCCTCGTTGGCACGGCCGTTCCAACTCATGGCCTATGGTGACGGGCGGCTGACCATCTTCGATCTCGCCGCCGCGGTCTGCGCCAGCGTCTGCCGCAATCATCCCTTCGTGGACGGCAACAAACGTGCCGCGTTCATCACTCTCGGCCTCGTACTCGGTCTCAATGGGTTCGAACTGGATGCCTCAGAACGCGAGGCTGCCGACATCATTCTTGCGCTTGCCGCCGGCACGATGACCGAGGATTCATTCCGTGACTGGGTGGCCGACCACGCCTACGACATCGGAACGCCGGATTTCTAAGTCACCGCCAATCTGAGGCGGCGGTTGCCGGACGCTGTCAGTTGGCAGCCGACAGCAGCGCCTCGGCATCGGCCACGGACAGCGGCCGGGCGAACAGATAGCCCTGGGCGTAGTCGCAGCCGATCCGGGTGACAACCTCCCGCTCCGCTTCGGTCTCGATCCCTTCGGCGACGACCTCCAGCCCGATGCGGTGGGCCAGTTCGACGATGCCGCGCAGCAGCGATTCCTGCCTGGGATCGGTGCCGAGCGCGCTGATGAAGCTCTTGTCGATCTTCAACACGTCGAAGGGCAAACGGCTGAGCTGCGACAGCGAGGAATAGCCGGTGCCGAAATCGTCCATGCACAACGCCACCCCCAGCGCATGGAAACGTTCCAGAATGGCGCGGGCTTGATCGTGGTCGGTGACGATCATGCTCTCCGTCACTTCGATCTTCAGCCCTTCGGTGCGGCCATCGGCCAGGAAGGCCAGCATGTCGTCGACATAGCGCTCGTCCAGCATCTGGCGCGCCGACAGGTTGACGTTTATGGTCAGGGCGCCCGCTCCCGCCATCCGGCGCCAGCGGGCGAGCTGATCCACCGCCCGTTCCAGCACATGGCGACCGAGCGGCAGGATCTGGCCCGTTTCCTCGGCGATGGGGATGAACTGCGCCGGGCTGACGAAGCCCAGATCGGGGTGGCGCCAGCGCACCAGGGCTTCGAAGCCGGCAAGCCGTCCGTCCGGCAGCGACAGGATGGGCTGGTAGACCAGGAAGATGTCGCCGGCCTCCAGCGCCGGGTTCAGATCGCGTTCCAGGCGGCTGCGGATCAGGATCGCCTCGCGCAGGGAGGCGTCGAACAGCACGGTGCGCCCCTTGCCATGTTCCTTCGCGCGGTAGAGCGCGATGTCGGCGTCACGCAGCAGACTGTCCGGATCGTCGCTGGTGCCGTCGTCGACCGCCAGACCGATGCTGAGCCCGACCCGCAATTCCATGCCGCCGACAGAAAGTGGGCCACGGAAGGCGCTCTCCAGCGCCTGGGCGCGGGCAATCGCCGCCTCGCGGCCGGCGGGGACCGTCACGACGAATTCGTCGCCGCCCAGCCGGGCGACGAACTCCCCCGGTTCCAACAAGGCGGCGATCCGCTCCGCCGTCGCCACCAGCACGCGGTCGCCGACGGCATGGCCGAGGCTGTCGTTGACCAGCTTGAAGCCGTCGAGATCGAGGAACAGCAGTGCCAGATCGCTCCGCTCGCCGTCCTGCGCCGCCTGCCGGTCGTTCAGCCAGCGGACCAGGAAGGCTCGGTTGGGCAGCCCGGTCAGGAAATCGTGGGTGGCCTGATGGACCAGCCGCGCCTCGTAGGATTTGCGGTCGCTGATGTCGGCGGCGGAACCGGCCAGCCGCGCCACCCGGCCGTCCGGACCCGCGGCGACGATGCCGTGCAGATGGAGCCAGCCGGTTCCATGCTGCAGCCTCCCGTCCTCCTGCCCGGCGCCTGGCGGCAGGACGCGGAATTCCACGTCGAAACTGGCGCCGTCCGCCCCCTGCTCCCCTTGGCGGATCGCCGAGAGCACGGCGTGCCGGTCGTCGGGATGGACGTGGGACAGCATGGTGGCAAGGCCGGGCTCGCCGCCGGCGGCCGGGAGATGAAGCATCTGGCGCAGCCGGGGGGACAGGAACAGGTCGCCGCTGTCCAGATCCCAGTCCCACAGGCCGTCGTTGGTGGCGGCGGCGGCCATGGCATACCGGCGCTCGCTCTCGCCCAGCCGGCGGCTCTTCTCCTCGATGGCGGCGAACAGGCCGCGCAGGGCGACCCGGCTGTCCTCCAGGCTGCGGCCGAGCAGGCCCAATTCGTCATGGCGGAAGCCGCCATCCGGCGCGCTCGCCGCGCCTGCCTTGCCCGAGCCCTTGAACGGCCGGTCGAGGTCGCGGCGGGCCAGCCGGCGGGCGTCCTCCACCAGACGGCCGAGCGGACCGACGATGCGGCTGCGGGTGAACCACACCGCCGCGCCCGCCAGCCCCAGAACCAGAACGGCGATCACGCCGCCGCCGACCGCCATCAGCCGCTGCAGGGCTTCGATGTCGTCCAGCGTGGCGGCGGTCAAACGGGCGCGCTGCGCGCTCAGATGGCTGTTGAGCGCCGCCAGCCCCTTCACGGCGTCGCGGCGGCAGGTGTCGAAGGCGTCCGCGGGGATGGCCGCCGCCGGGTCCTCCATCTGCACCTGGATGGCGTCGAGGAAGGCGGCGATGGCGGCGATGGCCCGCGCCTCGCTCTCGCTGGGCGTGACGATGTCGCGGTAGATCTCCAGATTGGCCCGCGACAGGCCGAGCGCCCGGTCCAGTGCCGCATGGTCGGCGCCGCCGCTTTCCGCACCCTCGCGGTAGCGGTCGATGACGCCGCCGAGGCCGAGATGCCCGCGCAGTTCAGAAAGGGCGTCGGATTTGGTGGCGGCCTGCAGGTCGTAGTCACGCCAGCCCTCGGCCACCGCGCCCATGCCCTGCATCAATTGCAGCCCGACCGCCAGCATCACGGCCAGACAGACGACCAGCGCCGCCGCCAGAAGCAGCGCCGAGCGCGCGATGGTCAGGGTCCGGCGGCCCGAACCGGCGCCCGATCCGGATGCGGCCCGGGGTAACCTGCCGGAGATGGCCCCGGCGTCCTCGCCGGTTCCGGTGTCCTCGCTGACGATGTCGCTCACGCCGCCCTTCCCTCTTCCCCCGACCCTGCGGAAATCACGCGCGCAACGCTTTCGAGAAGCTGTGCGCGGCGCCTTCCAGCCGCCTGGTCTCGCTGCCGAGCGATTGTGCGGCGGAGAACATGCTTTCCGCAACCGCGCCGGCCTGTTCGGCGGCCTGCGCAACCTCGGAAATCGCGGCGCTGACCGCACCGGCGGTGCCGGCGGTCTCCTGGATGTTGCGGGCGATCTCGCGCGTCGCCCCGTCCTGCTGGGTGACGGCGTCGGCGATCTCCTGCGCCATGCGGCACACCTGCTCCAGGCTGCCGCCGATTCCCTGGATGGCGCCGACCGCGCCGTCGGTGGCGCTGCGGATGGTCGCGATTTGCTGGCTGATGTCCTCGGTCGCCAGCGCGGTCTGGTTGGCGAGGTTCTTGACCTCCTGCGCCACAACGGCGAAGCCCTTGCCGGCCTCTCCGGCGCGGGCGGCCTCGATGGTGGCGTTCAGCGCCAGCAGGTTGGTCTGGCTGGCGATGGCGTTGATCAGCCCGACCACCTCGCCGATGCGCTGCACCGCCTCCGCCAAGCTGGCGACGGTGACGGAGGAGCGGTCGGCCTGTTCGACCGCCGCCGTGGTCATGGCGACCGACCCGCGCACCCGCTGCCCGATCTCGGCGATGGAGGCCGACAGTTCCTCGGTGGCGGCGGCGACCGCCTGGACGGTCCCGGCGGTGCGGGCGGCGGCGGCCGAGACCTCCTGCGTGCCGCCGATGGTCCGGCTGGAGGATTGCGCCAGTTCCTGACCTGTGTGGTGCAGCGTGCCGGCCCGACCGGCCAGGGCGGCGGCCAGCGCGCCGATCTCCGCCTCGAAGGAGCGGAGGTTGCGTTCCAGCTCCTCCTGGCGCTTGCGCGCCTGTTCGGCTTCGGCGCGTTCACGTTCGCCCGCCGCACGCAGCCGGACCAGCCCGTCGCGGAACACCCCGACCGTGCCGGCCATGGCGCCGATCTCGTCGCGGCGGCCGACCGACGGCACCGCGGTTTCCAGATCACCGCCGGCCAGCCGTTCCATATAAGCGGCCAGCCGGGCCAGGGGGTGGACGATGCGGCGATGGGTGAACCACAGGAACAGCCCGGCGATGGCGACCAGCAGCACCAGCGCCACGCCGCCGCCGGTCAGCACCGTTCCGTTCAGCGCGGCGATGCCCTGGCGGTTGGCTTCGCCGAGAGCGGCACGCGCCTGCGTCAACTCGCCGTTCAGCGTCCGCATGGCGGCCACCGCCGGCGCGGTGTCGAGTGCGGCGGTGCGGGCCAGCCGGTCGAGCGGGGTGTGCGCCGCCACCGCGGCTTCCGCCTCCGTCAGCTTGGCGTCCATCTGTGCCAGCGACGCGGCGACGGTGTCGAGCGCCGCACCTTCGGCCGGGCTAAGCTCGCCGGCATAGCGGTAGACCTCCAGATTGGCGGAGGCGGATTTCAGGCTCTGCCGCATCTCGGCGGCGCGGGCCGGATCGCCGGTCAGCAGATAGTCGCCGAAGCGGTGGATCACCCCGCCGAACCCCAGCGCCCCGCGCAGGTCGGACAGGGCGTCGGCCTTGGCCGCGGCCCCCAGGTCGTAGGCATTCCAACGCTCGTCCACCTGCCGGATGCCCTGCACGGTGACGGTGCTGACCGCCAGGACCAGCAGCAGCACGGCGACCAACCCGGACGAGAGAAGCCAGCCTAGCTGGGCGATCCGCCGATGTCCGCGGGTATCCTGAACGGCGGGATGCGTGGCGGTCATGGTCGGTCTCCATTCCGGCGGCTGAAGCGAAGGAGCCAGTGGTCGAGCGACAGCCGTCCGCCGCCACGCAGGATCAGACCGGTGAGCAACAGCATCCAGAAGTAATGCTGCGGGTTGTTGAAGGCCGGGTTTTCGGCGCCCAGCACGAACTGGATCACCAACGCCATCGCCAGCAGCGGCACCGCCGCCAGCCGCGTCGCCAGACCCAGCACCAGCAGGACCGGCATGGTCAGTTCGGTGGCGGCGGCCAGAAGCGCGGCGACGTTCGCCGGCAGCAGCGGCACCCGGTATTCCTCCTGGAACAGGAAGAGCGTCGCCTGCCAGTCGCCGATCTTCTGCAGGCCGGAACGGAAGAAGATCGGCGCCATCGTCAGCCGGACCGCGAGGTCGAGCAGCGGTACGGCATTACGGTCGAGCCATCCGGCGAGGTGGTCGCGAATCTCCGGCAGACGGCCGAACCGGGCGGGGGCCTGCCCGAACCTTGCGGACGATGACCGCGGCAACGGCGATGACATCATGGGTCGATCCCTTCAGGTCGGGTGAAGGCGGGTCGGGTAACGGATGGCGGCCGGTCCAGCGCGAAGCCGGCCAGCAAGCGGTTTTGCAGCAGAAGCGCCAGCACGGATTGCAGGTCGGCGTCGGCCGAGGCTACATCCCCCGCCGCCTCGTCCAGCGTGGCGCCGGCCAGCAGCCGGGACGCGAGCGCACCGTCTGCCGCGGTCAGCCGGGCGCAGCGCACTTCGCCACCCGTGGCGCCGTCGTCGCCTTCGACAGGACTGCGGCCGACCAGCACCGCTTCCGGCTCCGGCAGCGGGACAGCACCACCGTCCTTCCACAGCGCATGAATGTTCCAGCCCGACCGCACCAGCCGCAGCGAGGGATGCGGAACCAGCCGCAGGGATCCCGCCTGCTCCGGCGGAATGGCGGCGAGCCGGGCGAGGTCGAGCGGTTCGGCATCGGCGGCGAACAGCGCCTCGTGCATCGCCCAGTCGAGCCGGGCGAGGTCGGGCGCCCAGGGTTGGCTGCCGTCAGCCGCGTCAAGGCCGTCCAGCCAGTCGGCGAAGCCGGCGCCATAGCTCCACAGCATCGGCAGGCGGGGCGGCGCTTCCGCCGCGAACCGGCAGGCGAGCGGGGTGAAGCGCTCCTCGCCCAGGGCACGGCACAGGGTGGGATGGGCGTGGCCAAGGACGGCGGCCAGCGATCCCATCACCGTGTTGCGGTAGACCGCAAGCCGCCCGGCCGGCAGGTCCGGTCGCAGCTCCCCGGCGACCGTCGGATCGCCGCGCAGCAGGAAGGCGGCGAAGTCGCGCTGGAATCCCGCCAGTTTCGTGTCAGCCGGCACAATGGACCTCCGGCACTCGCAGTTTTTGCATCGTCGCATCAAGCAGCCGTTGCGCCCTGCCCGCCTCTTCCAGCAGGCCGTCGAGCGGCGGCAGATCGTTGTCCCATTCGATCAGCACCGGCCGCGGGCCGATGCGCTCCAGCACTTCCGCGTAGAGAGCCATCACGGCTTCGCCGACGGCGCTGCCATGGTCGTCGACCAGCAGTTCCTCGCCGCCGATGGTCATGCGGGCGTGACCGGCCAGATGCAGTTCGCCGACCGCCTCCGTCGGAATGGCGTCGAGCCACGCCCACCGGTCGAAGCCGAGATTGACCGACGAGACGTGGAGGTTGTTGACGTCCAGCAGCAGGCCGCAACCGGTGCGCGCCGCCAGTTCCGCCAGGAATTCGGCTTCGGGAATGGTGCTGTCGGCGAAGGCGATGCAGGCAGCCGGATTCTCGACCAGGATGCGCCGGCCGAAAACATCCTGGGCATGGTCGACATTGCGGCGGACCCGGTGCAGGCTGTCCTCGGTGTAAGGCAGCGGCAGCAGATCGTTGAGGTAGGTGGCGTCCGTGACGCTCCAGGACAAATGTTCGGAGATCAGCCCCGGTTCCAGTCGGTCGTAGAGAGCGCGCAGACGCATCAGGTGGTCGGGATCGAGACCGCCGGCGCTGCCCAGCGACAGGCCGACACCGTGGCAGCTGACCGGCCGGTCACGTCGGACCCGCAGGATGCCGGCCAGACGCGGCCCGCCCGGAACCAAGTAATTTTCCGGATGGATCTCGACCCAGGGGATCGGGGAGCCGGCCGCGACGAACGCCTCCCGGTGCGGCTCGCGCAGGCCGATGCCGGCGGCGACCGGCACCGGCCGGGGGAGCGTGGAGGGTACCGCCGCGGCCATCGCCTCAGCCCTTCTTCTTCGGGTTGGCGCCGTCGAACGGCTTCAGAGATCCCATTTCCGTCGCGCAGGTTCCGGCCTTGACCAGCTTCCAGTCGCCGCCGTCATAGGTCAGGCTGGTGTTGCCGGCGCAGGAATGCAGGCCTTTGGCGTGGGCGCAGCCATTCTCGCCCGGCTTGGCGATGCCATAGCATTTCTCCATGTTGGACTGCGCCGCGGCCGGGCCGGCCATCAGCGTCAGGGCACCGGCCAGCGCGCCGGCGATAGGGAGAAGGGCCAGGGTCTTGGTGGCGGTCTTGGTGGCGGTCTTGGTGGCGGTCATGGACGGATTCCTCTCTGCATGAATGGGCCGGCGGTGGGGAATGACCGGTTGCATGGAATGGCCGGCGTCGATCAGGACGCCGGCACGCGGTCGTGCAGCAGGTCGACGAGCGCCTGCGGCTCCGGGCGTTGGGTGAAGTCGGCGTCGATGGCGGCGAAGCGGACGACGCCGCTGGGCGACAGCAGGTAGGTCGCCGGGATCGGCAGCTGCCAGGGCTCGCCGGGCGGGCGGCCCTGACGGGCGTTGAGGTCGAGGCCGCGGTCGCGGTAGAGGTCGCGCAGCTCGTCCGGCACACGGAAGACGAGGCCATAGCTGCGCGCCACCACCGCACCGCGGTCGGACAGGATGTCGAAGTCGAGCGCATTGCGCTCCGCCAGCGTCAGGCTGTGGTCGGGCAGTTCGGGCGATACCGCGACCAGCCGGGCACCGCCGGCGGTCAACTGCGGCAACGCCATCTGCATGGCCCTGAGCTGAGCGCAACAATACGGACACCATTCGCCGCGGTAGAACAGCAGGACGACCGGCCCCCGCTCCAGCGTCTCGTAAAGCGATACGGTCTGGCCAAGCTGGTTGGGCAAGGCGAAGTCGGGAGCCTGGAGTCCGGGGCGCAGCGCCCCAAGCTCGACCCCGCGGGCCTTCAGGTCGGCGATCACCCGGTCCATCATCGCCAGCACCCCCGGCGGCAGGGACTTTCCGGCCTGCGCCCGGATGGTGCGGAGTTGGCGTTGAAGACGCATCGGGCAATTCCCTGTCGGCGTGTCCGTTGACCCGATCCTGGCAAAAGCCGGACTTGTGAAACATAGGGGGACACGCACAATATCTTTGCACAGAATGCAAGAATGCGCCCAGACCAAACGGGCCGATCGGGGTATGGAGGGACGGCATGGACCGGCTGGACGATCTGACGGTGCTGGTGGAGGTCGTGGATTGCGGCAGCCTGTCGGCGGCGGCGGAGAGCCTTGGGCTGTCCGCATCGGCGATCAGCCGGCGGATCGCCCAGATGGAGAACAGGCTGGGCACCCGTCTGCTGGCGCGCACGACACGGCGGATCGCGCTGACCGACGCCGGCGCCACCTTCTGCCTACGGGCCCGCGCCATCCTGGCGGCGCTGGACGAGGCCGAGCAGTCGCTGACCGAGATGGGCGAGGAGCCGCGCGGCACGCTCCGCGTCACCATGCCGGTGATGTTCGGCCAGATGCGGGTGGCGCCGCTGCTGCCCTCATACCTGCGCCGCTACCCCGGCGTGTCGCTGGAGGCCAGCCTGAGCGACCGGGTGCAGCGGCTGATCGACGACGGCTTCGATCTGGCGATCCGCGCTGGGCGGCTTGCCGATTCCACCCTGATCGCCCGCCGCCTGCGGCCGCTGCGCCGCCATGTCGTGGCCAGCCCGGACTATCTCGACCGCCGGGGCATGCCACAGTCGCCGGCCGACCTCGCCCGCCATGATTGCCTGACGCTGCTGTCGGGCTCCGGCCGGACGGAGTGGGAGTTCCTGGTCGGTGACCGGCGCGAAATCCTGCGTCCGGCTGGCGGCTTCCAGACCGACAGCCTGTGGCTGCTCCGCCATGCCGCGGTGGGCGGGCTGGGGCTGGCGCGGCTGGCCGACTTCATCGTCGAGGACGATATCCGTGCCGGCCGCCTGGTCCCGGTCCTGACGGAGCTGGAGGTGACGGACGAGGCCATCCATGCCGTCTATCCGGCAACCCGCCATGTCTCGCCGAAGGTGCGCAGCTTCATCGAACATCTGCTGGCCGGGCTGGGCGGACCGGGTTCCACGGCCCCGCCCGGCCCTTCAGCCCCCGCTGGCACAGGGCCATGATGCGGACGACCGTTGAACCGATCCTGCCCGCGCTTGGTGTTCGCCTGCCCCGAGACCTGACACAATCGGCGGCAAGATCACGCCATTGCATGCCACAAAAGCACACGCACCAGATCGCCATGATCGCCTTGCGCAACGCTGCTCCTGTGAGCGCCGGCTTGGGCCCGGAACGGGTTGGGCGACGGCCATCGGCCGCCATTGCTGGCAGCTCGCTCAGCACCTCCTCGACAAAAGCATCGAAGTCCGAGAACGCATCCCAGGACGCCGACGTGGTGCTTGCGGGACGAACGGCAGTGCCCATAGAGTGCCAATCAAGGCGGCCAGAACGAGGGCCGCAGATCCACCAGACCGTGCCCCGCCGCACCACCTACGCTCAACCTGAGGTAGCATCCCGTACAGCACCAGCTGGGACGTGCCGGCCACGAACAAGCTCTCACAGGCCAGCTGCTGGACAATCATCCCACATCATACGGACCGATCCGCCCACGCCCCGCTGGTGGCGATCCGCCGTGCCGCCGTCTCGATCAGCTGGTATTTCACACTGCTGACGGTGGCTTCCCGGAACCAGTTGATCAGATCGCCCCAGGGATCGACGATCTTGGCAAGGCCGGAAACGAACGCAACGACCGCACCGACGTCGATGTGTCCCTGCACCACGTACCAGCCGCCGATGCCAAGAACCACCGCGACGCCGAGGTGGTGCAGCAGGTTCATCAGGAAGTTCATCCCGAACTTCAGCGTGTAGATGCCCATGTTCAGCGCGAAAACGGTGTCGATGCGCATGGGCTGGTCCCGGCTGTCGGCCACCGTGCTGCCGGTGCTTCCGATCATGTTGCTGCTGATCCGGCGCAGCGTCCTGATGCGCATCGCCGCCCGCCGGTTGATCGCCCGCTGGATCAGCGGCACGATGATCATCTGCGGCAGGAAAACCAGCGCGCTGATCAACGCGAATTCCAGCCGCAGATGGGCGATGTAGACGAGCACGCTGACCAGAATGCCGGTCTGCAGTAAGGGTTCGGACAAGCTGATGCCGACGAAGTTGCCGATCGGTTCCACTTCCGACAGGACCAGCGCGATTTCCACGCCTTCCTCTTCCTGTGAACCCTGCCGGCGTGGAACGCAGCGGGCCAAGCCGAGGATGGTCATGCGCAGATGCCGCACCGCCCTTTCGCTGACCCAGCCACGGTAGAGGTTCAGGATGAACTTGAGCACACCTTCGAGGAGCGCGATGCCGAAATAGGCGACCGACAGCCAGACGATCGCGGACAGCGATTTCGACGAGATGGCATCATTGACGATGCGCCGCTGGATTTCGAGCGGCCAGATGCTCAAAAGGAAGACCATGACGGAAAGGACCGCCAGCCCGATCTGATGCTTGCCGCTGTGGCGCCAGACATAGCCGCCGATCGACGCCGGCAGCGGTCCATTGCCTTGTCCGCGCAACGCAACTCCGGCGGCTGCCCGTTCTTCCATCATGCCGGCGCGCCTGACGCCGCCAGCCGCGGATGCCACCAGCCGGCCGTGGGAGCGCTGTCGAGACCGTTCTTCATGTCGCCCGTCCCCCTTGTACGTTGCACCGCCACGCATCACTCGTAGCGCAGCGCTTCGATCGGCTGGAGGCGGGACGCCTTGCGGGCCGGGTAGAAGCCGAAGAAGACACCGACCACGGCTGCAAAGCCGACTGCCAGAAGGATCGCCGGCACGCTCAATTCCGTCTGCCAATGCGCCCAGCGCGCGATGGTGAAGGACACAGCGGCACCAACGGCGATCCCGATCAGCCCGCCCGTCAGCGACAGCGTCAATGCTTCGATCAGGAACTGGCCCAGGATGTCGCGGCTACGGGCTCCGACTGCAAGGCGCAGTCCGATTTCCCGGGTTCGCTCGGTCACGCTGACCAGCATGATGTTCATGATGCCGATTCCGCCCACCACCAGCGACACCGAGGCCACCGCCGCCAGCAGCAGCGTCAGCACGCGCGACGATGCCTCCTGTGCCTGGGCGACCTCCGACAGGTTGCGGATCCAGAAATCATCATCCTGTGCGGGCTGAAGACGGTGGCGCTGCCTCAGCAGGTCGTGGATCTGCGTCCCGGCGGCGTGCATGTCGGCACCCTCGCGCATCTTGACCAGGATGGCGCCCACCGCCCGCCGGCTCACCTCGCTGCCGCCCAGCACGCGGTTGCGCGCCGTGCTCAGCGGCATGACGACTGTGTCGTCCTGATCCTGCCCCTGCATGCTTTGGCCCTTGCGGTCAAGCACGCCGACCACGGTAAACGGCACCTTCCTGATGCGGATCAGTTGCCCGACCGGATCCGCGCTGCCGAACAGCCTGGCCGCCACGGTCTGGCCGAGCAGGGCCACCTTGGCCGCGCGGTTCTCTTCCGCCTGTTCGAAGGGCCTGCCCCGGACCACGGCCCAATCCCGCGCCGCCAGAAAGTCGGAGGTGGTGCCGATGATGACGGTCGACCAGTTGAGATTGCCGTAGATGATCTGGGCGGTGCCGCGTACGCCCGGCGACGCGACCAGAATCTCGGGGATTTCCCGTTGCAGGGCCTGGGCATCGTCGTCGCTCATCGTCATCTGGGTGCCGAAGCCCAGCCGCACGCCGCCGGAGGTGATCGCTCCGGACACCACGATGATGAGGTTGGAGCCGAGGCTGTCGATCTGCTGCGCGATGCGCGCTTCCGCGCCGGCGCCGACCGCGATCATGGTGATGACCGACGCCACCCCGATGATGATCCCCAGCATGGTCAGCACGCTGCGCATCAGGTTGAGGCGCAGCGCCGCCAGCGCGATGCGGATGGCGGACAGGGAGGTCATGTCGCGGTCTCCATCGTCTGCGGACCCGTCAGCATCTCCGAGGCCCTGCGGGGAGTTGCGACCGGCCGGTCACCGATCAGCCGGCCGTCGCGGAAACTCAGCGTGCGCCGGGCGAAGGCGGCGATGTCCGGCTCGTGGGTCACCAGCACGACCGTGATGCCGCGCGCGTTGAATTCCTGGAAAAGAGCCATGACTTCGACGCTGGTGCGCGAGTCCAGTGCACCGGTCGGCTCGTCGGCGAGGATCAGCAGCGGGTCGTTGACTAGCGCGCGGGCGATGGCGACGCGCTGCTGCTGGCCGCCCGACAGTTGCGAGGGATGATGCCATGCCCGCCCGGCAAGGCCGACCTCGGTCAGGCGGGCCAGGGCGCGGCGCCGGCGCTCCTGAGCGGACACGCCCGCGTAGACGAGCGGCAGCTCCACATTTTCGAACGCGGGCGTGCGCGGCAGCAGGTTGAATCCCTGGAACACGAAGCCCACCAGACGGTTGCGCACCCCCGCCAATTCGTCGGGAGCAAGGTGCGACACGTCGCGCCCGTCGAGGCGGTAGAGGCCGGCGCTGGGACTGTCGAGGCAGCCGAGCAGGTTCATGAAGGTGGACTTGCCCGATCCCGACGGTCCCATGACCGCCACGAACTCGCCGGCGGCGATGCGCACCGACACGTCGTCCAGGGCGAGCAGGGGCACGTCCCCCAATCGGTACTCCTTGCACAGGTGTTCGGTCTCGATCAGCCAGTTGCCCATGGTCGGGCTCCCCGGTGGAAGGCGCGCCCGTCAGCAGCGCGGATGTCAGAGACGAGGACCGGCGCCCATGGACGGCATGGTGCCCGAGGCCGCAGCCGGGGTGGTTTCGCCAAGGATGACCCGGTCGCCGGCGGACAGCCTGCCTTCGACGATCTCCACCACGGACCCGTCGGACGTGCCGAGACGAAGAGGGCGGCGTTCCGGCTGGCCGGAAGCGCCGAGCACCCAGACCTCGCCCGCCTGTGGGGATGGCGGCGCATCCGGTGGTGTGGCCTTGGCCGGGCGGTAGCGCAGAGCGGCGTTGGGGACCAGCAGGACGTCGTCGCGATGCTCGACGACGATGCTGACGTTGGCGGTCAGGCCGGGCAGGAGCGCCAAATCGGGATTGGGCGCCGAGATGACCACGTCGTAGGTGACGACGTTCTGTACCACCTGGGGTGCCTTGCGGATCTGGAGCACTGCGCCGGTGAAGCCGCGGCCGGGGTAGGCGTCCACGGTGAAGTGCACCTCCTGGCCCACCCGCACCGTCCCGACATCCGCCTCGTCCACGGATGCGTCCACCTGCATGGCGGCCAGATCCTGGGCGATGGTGAAGAGCACCGGCGCCTGCAGGCTGGCCGCAACGGTCTGGCCGCGATCGACGTTGCGCTGGATGACGGTGCCGTCCACCGGTGCGACGATGCGCGTATGCTCCAGATTGATGCGTGCGCCGTGATGGGCAGCCTCCTTCTGCTGCACCAGGGCCGTCGCAGCCGCGAGGTTGGCCTGGGCGAGACTTAGCTGGGCTTGGGCGGACCGGATCGCGGCCTGTTGGCTGACCTCCTGTGCGCTCAGCGCCTCGACATCGGCCTGGGCGGCGTCGCTGGCGGACTTGGCGCTGTCACGGTCCGAAGCGGACGCATTTCCCCGCTCGAAAAGCCGTTGGATGCGGTCGAAACTGGTCCTGGCGTTGAACAGGAGCGCCTGCGATTTGCGCAGCTGGGCCTGGACATTGGTCAGGGTCGCGCGCGCGGCCTCCAGGTCGGCGGCTGCGCGGGCGACGGTGGCCTGCTGGGTTTCGATGCCGGCCCGGGCGACGGCGAGGTCGCCCGCCGCCTGTGCCACCTGTGTTTCGAACAGCGCGGGATCGATGCGGGCGATGAGCTGGCCGGTCTTCACCTCCGTGTTGAAATCGGCGACCAGCTCGCTGATCTGCCCCGACACCTGCGATCCGACCTGCACGGTAACGACCGGATTGACGGTGCCGGACGCGGTGATCGATGCGGTGACCGCACCGCGCGTCACCGGTCCGGTCCGATAGGCGGGAGCGGCGGTCTGGGTGCCCATGGTGTGATAGAGCAGCCCCACCGCGCCCAACAGCGTGAGCAGGCCCCCCAGCAGCCAGCCCGAGTGCCGGAAGGCGCGCTGGGCTGGTGGGGCCGGGGTGGTCGAGCGTCCGTGGCTCGATCCGTGGTCGGTCAGCGGCAGAGTCATCGGCCGTCTCCGGAAGGACCGGTTCGACGGTCCACGCTATCGATCCAGGCTATCCGTCCGACGGTCCGCAGCATTGACGTGCATCAAGACCGGCGGCGCTCGATCAGAGTACCGCAAAAGGTGTAACGACAGGACGGCCCTGCACCGGCGGCGCAGCAACCACTTGCGTCCCTCCGTCCATGCCGGTTCACAGGTCGGGCTTCTCGGTTGCGCTGCGCAGATCGCGTTTCAGAATCTTGCCGATGATCGACGTGGGCAGGGCCGATCGGAACTCGATCGTCGACGGCCGCTCGAAACGGGACAGGCGGGGAACAAGGAAGCTGTGCAACTCCTCCGCCGACAGCCCGGCATCGGGCTTCACGACGACGAACGCCTTGACGGTTTGGCCGCGCACCGGATCGGGTTCGCCGATGACGGCGACATCGCTCACCGCCGGGTGTTCGCGGATCGCGGCTTCAACGACGCGCGGATACACGTGCTGCCCGCCGGTAATGACGAGATCCTTCAGCCGATCGACGATATGGAGATAGCCGTCCTCGTCGAGAAAGCCGATGTCACCCGTGTGGAGGTGTCCGCCGGCCATCGCTTTTGCGGTCGCTTCGTCGTCGCTCCAATAGCCGGCCATGAGCTGGGGACCCCTGACACACACTTCCCCGACCCTGCCGACCGGTTGCGACGTCGTGCCGTCTTCAACGGACACGATCTCGACGATGGTCCCCGGCAGGGGAAGCCCGGCCGAACCGGGCTTGGTGGCGCCTTCGTAGGGGGTGCAGGTGACGACCGGGGATGCCTCCGTCAGGCCGTACCCCTCGACCAGCCTGCTGCCGGTCATCGCATGGAAGCGCTCCTGCAGCAGCGGCGGCAGGCTGTCGCCGCCCGAGATGCACAGCCGCAGCGACGACAGATCATGAAGGGCCGCAGTGGGGCAGTCGATCAGCGCCTGGAAAAGCCGGGGAACGCCGGTCATCATGGTCGGGCGCTTGTTCTGGATGGTGGCAAGAATCTCCCGCACGTCGATCCGCGGCAGCAACACCAATTCGGCGCCGAGCGCGATGCCGAAGTTCATCACCGCGGTCATGCCGAAGACATGGAACAGCGGCAGTACGGCAAGGAGGCGCTCCTGTTCCGCGGCGCTTCCGGTGAGCCAGTCCCGGCACTGGCAGGCATTCACGAAGAGGCCGGCATGGGTGAGGACGGTTCCCTTGGGCAGTCCGGTGGTGCCGCCGGTGTATTGGATGACGGCCGGCGCATGCTGCGGATCAATGCCGACCGGAACACAGCGGCCGTCGTTGGCGAGCAGGCTGGAAAAGGAGAGATGGCGTCCATCATCCGGAAAATGGGCGATATCCCCCTTGTGCAAAAGAGGATACAGCCAGTTCTTCGGGAACGGCAGGCTTTCCGCCAGGGAGGCGACGATGATCCGGCGCAGCCGGCCCGGCCATCCGACCGCCGATAGGGTGGCCTGGAACCTTGGCAAGTCGAGGGTTATCAGGATTTCGGCGGCGGAATCGGCGATCTGCCGCTCAAGCTCCAGCTCGGCATTCAGCGGGTTGGCGTTCACCACCGTCCCACCGGCCTTGAGGATGGCATAGAAGGCAATGACGAAATAGGGACAGTTGGGCAGCAGAAGCATGACCCGTGTCCCCTCGCCGACACCCAGTTCCTGCAGTCCCTTGGCGGTCCTTTCGATCAGATCGAGGGTTTCACCGTAGGAATGGCGCCGCCCGAGGAAATCCATGCAGGACCGGTCCCGGTGGGTCGCGGCCGCCTCCTCGAGCAGTGCAGGCAGGGGGCGCGCCGGCGGCGGACGGCGCCAATCCAATCCGGGAGGATAGCTGCGCTCCCAAGGGTAGGTGATTCCCTGCGCGCCTGCCATGGCGTCGGCGATGGACCTGATCATGACGTTGGTTCCGATCACGGGTGTGCCGGCCCCAGCCTATCGGACCCGCCGGGACCGCCTCTTGATGCAGGTTAAAGCCGTTATCCTGTCATCATCACTCGAAGGATCGATGATGCAGGCCGGGGCGAAGTCTCAATGCGTATCGAGAATGCACAGCGGGGCCTTGGCAGAAGCCTCCGACCCATCCGGCACAGTCTCGGCGCTCTGTTTCCCTTTTCCTTCAGGGTCTTCTTCCGTGCCCTCCGATTCCGGCAGCGGCTTCGGCAGTTCGTCCGCGGTCAGGGTTTCACGCTCCAGCAGGCTTCTTGCCCCTTGCTCCAGCATGGCGTGGTTCCTGCGCAAGATGTCCGAGGCCCGCGACGCGGCGGCCTCGACCAGCGCGCGGACCGCCGCATCGATGCGGCTGGCCGACGCTTCGCCGTAATGCCGGGGTTGCCAGAAGGCGCCCTGGGGTTGACCGAGAATATGGCCCGGTTCGGTGTCGTAGCAGACCGCACCCAGCGTTTCGTTCATGCCGTACCGCATCACCATGCCCCTGGCGATGTCCGTGACCTTCGCCAGATCGTCGGCTCCGCCGGTCGATACCTCGCCGAACACGATCTGCTCCGCCGCCCGGCCGGCCATCAGGACGGTCATCTTGTCTTCCAGCTCGTGACGGCCCATCAGGAAGCGGTCCTCCGTCGGGCGCTGGATTGTGTAGCCGAGCGCCCCGATCCCGCGCGGGATGATCGATACCTTCTGGACGGGATCGGTGCCGGGGATCGCCATGGCGACAAGGGCGTGCCCCATCTCGTGGTGGGCGACGATGGATCGTTCGTGCAGGCTGAGAATGCGGGATTTCTTCTCCAATCCGGCGACGATCCGCTCGATGGCGGCCTCGAAATCCTCGGTCGACACGGCGTCGGCGTTCCGCCTCGTGGCGATCATCGCCGCCTCGTTGACCAGATTTGCGAGGTCGGCGCCGGTGAAGCCCGGGGTCAGAGCCGCCAGGTGGGCGAGGTCCACGTCCGGGCCGAGAGGGACCCGTCTGGTGTGGATCGCGAGGATTTGCGCGCGTCCGGATTTTTCCGGCCGATCCACCAGGAGCTGCCGGTCGAACCGCCCCGCGCGGAGCAGGGCCGGATCGAGGATTTCCGGGCGGTTGGTCGCCGCCAGCAGAACCAGCCCGGCGCTGGGGTCGAAGCCGTCCAGTTCGGCCAGAAGCTGGTTGAGCGTCTGTTCCTTCTCGTCGTGCCCGCCCAGCATCGGCAATGATCCGCGCGCACGGCCGAGCGCATCGAGTTCATCGATGAAAATGATGGCCGGCGTTCGCGCCCGTGCGAGCGTGAACAGGTCCCGCACCCTCGCGGCCCCGACCCCGACGAACATCTCGACAAATTCCGATCCGTTGGTCGAAATGAAGGGAACCTTGGCTTCGCCGGCGACGGCTCTGGCCAGCAGCGTCTTGCCGGTTCCAGGCGGTCCCACCAGCAGAATTCCCTTGGGCACATGGGCGCCAAGGCGCGAAAACTCCTGCGGATTCTGCAGGAACTCGACAACCTCCCGCAGTTCCGCCTTCGCCTCGTCGACACCCGCGACATCGTCGAACCTGATGGAGACATCGGTCTCGGCGAACAGCTTGGCCTTGCTGCGGCCGATCGACAGCAGGCCTCCGCCGGCCCGCATGCCGGACATCCCGGCCAGACTCCACACGGCGAACAGGATCAGAAGCCAACCCAACCAACTGACGAAGCCCGATGCCCAGCCGGATTCGCTGATGCCGCTGAAGGGGATGTGACGGGCCGAGAGATCGCGGGCGATGTCGGGCGCGACACGGACGGTCTCGAACGTCCGCGACCCGTTGGGCAGAGGTTCGCTCAGCGTACCGGTCAGGGTGGATTCGCCGACCATGATCTGCTCGATCTTGCCGCGATCCAGCAGATCCTGGAACTGGCTGTAGGGTATCGTTTGCGCCTGATGAAAGCCGGGAATCGCCCACAGCAGGAACAGCCCGGCCCCGATCGACAGGGCAAGGGCAAGCCACAACAACAGGTCGGCGCCGCGGTCGCTGTCCTTCTTGTCGTCCATGACACCTCCCGCTGCGGGCTGAACCGCCGGCATCCCCTGAAGGCTGCAGGGGCGTCCGCGTCCTGTCCTTTACTCAGGTTAAGGCCGGCATCGTGAAGCCGTGGATCAATGGCGGCATTCTCCCGATGCGGTTGCACGGATGCCGTTCAGGGAGTCCGCCAAAGGAGTCCGGACCGCCATGGCCAAACCTGCTCCTCCCCAGCCAGCCCCGTCCGCCGAACCGGTGCCCGAGCTGAACGTCGGATTGCAGAAGCTGTGCTTTCTGATCGTCAAGGCCCGCGAATTCGACGCCAAGGTAGAGCCTTCGGATCTGGATGAGGGCTCCAACCCGAGCGACGACGGCATGCGGGCGGTGCTGGAGGATTACGCCGACGATCCGACCCAGGCGGAACTGAAGGACGCCATCGACGGCCTCGACGACGACGAGGTGGTCGATGTGATCGCGCTGGTCTGGCTGGGGCGCGGCGATTTCTCAGCGAACGAATGGGCCGAGGCGCAGGCGCTGGCCCGGGAACGCCACACCGCCCGTTCCGCGGATTACCTCATCGGCATCCCCAACCTGGGAGACTGCCTGGAGGAGGGTGCCGCCCAGCTCGGCTATTCCTGCGAAGAATTCGAAATCAACCGCCTTTAGATCGGATCGGCGGCGGAATGGTTGAGACACGGCTTCTGCGTCCGTCCCGGTTCGGCGGGGCCAAGCGGCGAGGCCGAACCGCAAGCCCCATTCAGAAATGGTTGCGCACGGCCGCGCGGATGCGGCGGATGTCGTCGTCGACCTGCGCGGGCGTGGTGTGCGGTCCCAGATCGTCGAAATGCAGATGATCGACCACCCTGATGCCGCACAGGCCCATGATTGCAACGTCCTGTGTCACCGTGAAGGCCTGCCTCTCACCGGTCGATTCCAGAAATGCGATCGGTGCGCCGGAACTCGTGACGATCAGCCCCTTGCGCCCATGCAGTTTGCCCTCGACCTCCTCGCCTCGCATTTCCCAGGCAAATCCGTAACTGAAGACACGGTCCACATAGCCTTTCAGCATCGCCGGCATGCCGGCCCACCAGATCGGAAACACGAAGGAAACCGCTTGGGACGCCGTGATGAGGTCCTGCTCGCGCTGGATGTCTTCGGGTACCGCACCCTCGCCGGCCAGTTCCTCCTCCGAGAGGACCGGGTTGAAGCCCATGGCGTAGAGGTCGCGCACGGTGACCGCGTGCCCGCATTGCTCCAACTCATCCACATAGGCGCCCACCGCCTGCCGGATGAAGCTGCCGGACCGTGGATGCGCGAAAACGACGACGTGCTTCATGACACTCCTCCCGTTCCGGGCTCGCGCGGCGCGCGGCCGAGTTTCCGTTCCAGTTCCACGACCGCGCGCAACGTCCTGAGCACGCTGTCCGGCGTCAGGCTGATGGAGTCGATGCCGAGGCGCACCAGGAACTCGGCGATCTCCGGATAGTCCGAGGGCGCCTGTCCGCAGATGCCGCAAGGCCGGCCATTGCGCCGTGCGCCCTCCACGGCCTGGCGCAGGAAAGCCAGCACGCCGGGATCGCGCTCGTCGAAATCGAAGGCGACCAGCGGGCTGTCACGGTCCACCCCGAGCGTGAGTTGCGTCAGGTCGTTCGACCCGATGGAGAAGCCGTCGAACCTTTGGGCGAACTCATCCACCAGCAGTACGTTGTTGGGGATTTCACACATCACGTAGAGCTCGAGGCCGTCACGCCCGCGCTCCAGCCCGTGGCGCGCCATGGCGGCGATCACCCGGTCGGCTTCCTCCAGACGTCGGCAGAAGGGCACCATCACCTTCACGTTGGTCAGCCCCATCTCGCCACGCACGCGGGCAAGCGCCCGGCATTCCAGCGCGAAGCCTTCCTCGTAGGCGGGATGGGCGTAGCGCGCAGCCCCCCGGAAGCCCAGCATCGGGTTCTCCTCCACCGGCTCGAACCATCTCCCGCCGAGCAGGGAGGCGTATTCGTTGGTCTTGAAATCGGACAGCCGGACGATCACCGGGCGCGGGAAGAAAGCCGCCGCGATGGTGCCGATCCCCTCCGACATGCGCTCCACGAAATAGGCGCCGCCGTCGGGATGGTTGCGGATCAGGTGGGCGATGCGGGCCCGCACGTCGGCGTCCTCGACACGCTCCGGGTGGACGAGCGCCATCGGATGGACCTTGATGGCCTCGTTGACGATGAACTCCATACGCGCCAGCCCGACACCGTCCACCGGCAGCCGGCCGGTCTGGAAGGCCTGATCGGGGTTGCCGAGGTTCACCATGATGCGCGTCTGCGGCCGCGGCAGCCGGCCAAGATCCAGGCGCTCCACCCGGAACGGCACGGCGCCGTCATAGACCTTGCCGGTTTCACCCTCCGCGCAGGAGACGGTCACCGTCTGCCCTTCGCGCAGGGCCTCCGTCGCGCGTTCCGCTCCGACCACGGCCGGAATGCCCAGTTCGCGGGCCACGATGGCGGCATGGCAGGTCCGGCCACCCCGGTTGGTGACGATGGCGGCGGCCGTCTTCATCACCGGCTCCCAATCCGGCGTCGTGGTGTCGGCCACCAGCACCTCGCCCGGACGGAAGGCCGACAGATGGTGGGCGTCGGTCACCACGCGCACCGTCCCGGTGGCCATGCGTCCGCCGACGGCGCGTCCCGACGCGAGCACGGTCCCCTTCGCCTCCGGAACGAAGCTCTCCAGTTCCAGCGCCGTCCGCTGGGAGGCGACCGTCTCCGGCCGGGCCTGGACGATGTAGAGACCGCCGTCCAGTCCGTCCTTGGCCCATTCGATGTCCATGGGCTGGCCGTAATGGTCCTCGATCCGGATGGCGTATTCGGCAAGCCGCAGCACCTCCCCGTCGGTCAGACAGAAACGCTCCCGGTCGGCGTCGGGGGTGGGGATGGTCCGCGTCGGCTCGCGCGTGCGGCCCGGCCGGTAAACCATCTTCACCTGCTTCTCGCCCAGCCGCCGCTGCAGCACCGCACGGTGGCCTTGCCGGAAGGTCGCCTTGTGAACATAGAACTCGTCGGGATCGACCGCCCCCTGGACGACCGTTTCCCCCAGCCCATAGGCGCCGGTGATGAACACCGCGTCGCGAAATCCCGATTCCGTATCCAGCGTGAACATCACCCCGGCCGAGGCGAGGTCGGAACGCACCATTTTCTGCACGCCGACCGACAATGCGACCTTGAAGTGGTCGAAGCCCTGGTCGATCCGGTAGGAGATGGCCCGGTCGGTGAACAGCGAGGCGTGGCAGCGCCGCACCGCGTCGAGCAGCATGGCCTCTCCGGACACATTCAGATAGGTCTCATGCTGGCCGGCGAAACTGGCGGTCGGCAGATCCTCGGCGGTGGCGGAACTGCGGACTGCGACGGTCAGGCCCTCCCCGTACTCGGCCAGCAGGGCGCGGAAGGCCGTGCGCAGTTGCGCCTCCATCGCCGGGGTGAGGCCGGCCGAGTAGACGATGTCGCGCGCACGGGCTCCGGCGCGGGCAAGCCGGGCCACGTCACTCTTATCCAGCCCGTCGAGCAGCGCGTGGAGGTCCTCCCACGCCTTGGCCGCGGTCAGCGCATCGCGGAAGGCCGCCGCGGTCAGGGCGAACCCGTCGGGCACCTCGACCCCCAGCGGCTTCAGGTGGCGGTACAGCTCACCGAGCGACGCGTTCTTGCCGCCGACCAGGGCCACGTCGTCGCGGCCGAGGTCGGAGAACCAGCGGATGTATGTGGCGTCCGGCATATCCGGCCTCCTTGTTCCGGCCTCTTTGTCCCAAAGACGCAGCATGGCCGGGTGGCGGTTTCGCCTCGTGCTCGTGGGCGTGACGGGTCGCTAGCCGACGACATGATGCTTGCCGACCGGGATGACCGTGGTCGCCTGCGGCCCTTGGGCGCTTTCCTTTTCGGCGATGCTCAGGCGGACCTCCTGGTCAACCTTCAAGGCGTCGAAGGACCCGTCCGCCACGCTGTTGCGGTGGAAGTAGACCTCCTGCCCGTCCGTCGTTTCGATGAAACCGTAGCCGTCTCCGGCAAACAGGCGGATCACGCGGCCGTGCAAGGGAACCTCATGCGTCTTCACGTCCAGCCGGCGGCGGCGCGCGTAATCCTCCAACTCCCGGCGGGCCGCGTCGAACGCATCGCGCACGGCGACTCTTGGATCTTCGTGAGCATGGTCCTCGGGCTTGGCGTGACGCACGGCAAGCTTTTCTCCCGGCACGGTCAGGTCGATCCGGACCGCATAGAGCTTGCCCTGATGCTGGTGCCGGTGCGGCGCGTCGATGGTCACATGGCACGCCATGATGTGGTCGAAGAACCGCTCCAGCTTGGCGGCATGCTCCCGCACGACCGTCTCCAGGGCGGGCGACGGTTCCAGATTGTCGAAGGTGATCTGCACCGGGAATTTCATGGCATTCCTCCTGTCGGTTGCCGCCTGTCAGCGGCCGTACAACCGCCCTTGAGTTCGGCGTCCACCAGGGTGTGCCGGCGAGCGGCACGTTCCATGACCATCACCTCGACGGTAACGAGCAGTCCAGCCGCCTGGGATGCACAGCGCGCCGGCAGCCATTCTGGCGGCTCCAGGAGTCCCGGCGTTAACCTGGATCAAGCGGCGACCCGAAGTCTTGCGGTCCAATGATCCGAGCCTACAATCCCGCAGCCAACCATTCGGGAGAGAGTCGCCATGGAACCCGCAGGCATGAGCATCTGAGCCGGCGGCTTACGTCCGTTCATGTCTGCCGTTCATGTCTGCCGGACCTCGAACGAGGTGCGGGCGGCTGGACTGCTGTCGTTCACCAAGGGGCGACCGCGCGTGATGGACTGGCAGCGGCTGGCCGATGCCATGGATCATCGCCCATCGGCCCGTCGTGACCAGGCGGCGCAGGCAAGAGCGGCCCATGCCATCTGGTCCGCATCGCCTGAGAAGCCCTGCTCCCTGCAACTCCGCTCCCAGCCGATCCGCGTCTCAATCGGCGTGCCAATTCACCCTGAGGAAGCACTCGCCCTCTGCGTACTTCCACGTCACTTCACCGTGGTGATGGTGAGCGAGCGCTTCGGCGATACGCCGGGGCAAGTGAAGATCCGTGGTCGTCGCGGTGATCCCGTCGGCGGTGTCTTGGATGTCCATGATCCTGTTGAGCGGATGGTCGGCGGTCTCGAGTTTCTCCTGATGACGGAGCTGCGCCATGATCTCGGCACGGTGGGCTTGGACGAAGGCGCCGCTCATCGTCAGGATGCCGGCCGGGATCCGCTCCTCGATGCGCTGGCAGGCCTGGCAGACGGTCTCCGTCGCATCGGCGGGCCTCGCCCCCCACCGCCAACGACCGTCCTCGTAGACCGCGTGGCAGCGTGAACAGACGCTGGGATCGGCGGGTTTGAGATCCGATTTGTAGGGGTCGTGCTCCTTCTCCTGGATCAGCCGGTCTCGCCGCTCCGGTTGCAGGCGGTCGTCGATGGCCGAGCGGCGGTTCTGAGGTTTTTGTCCCATGGCCACGTCCTCCCCGGTGAGCGGAAAGCGGTATGCTCGCGCCCAGGCAAAACGCCGCCTTAACCTGGATAAATCCGTTTGCGATTGACTGAAGATTTACCGTGGGAGTCGCTCAGGTTAACCTGGATCAAGGTGGGCTGCGAATTTTGGCGCGACGGTACGGAACCTATCCTCCGCTGCAGGAGACGGTTCATGATCAAGCATATTCTTGTCCTGCTCGATGGTGCCGCCGCCGACGAACGGACGCTGAACGCCGCCTTTACCCTCGCCAAGCTGTTCAACGGGCATGTTGATGCCTTTCACGCCCGGCCCGACCCGCGGGTAGCCATTCCACTGGTTGCCGAGGGCTTCTCATCCGACATGCTGGAGCGCCTGATCCGGGAGGCGGAGCAGGCGGACCAGGAACGGGCATCGCACGCAAGGCACAGCTTCGACACCGCAATTGCGGCCGCCGGCATTCACAGCGTCGGCTATCCTGACGCCGATACCGCCATCGCGTCCGGTTCCATCACAGCAACATGGCGCGAAATGGTTGCCCAGCCGGAGGATATTCTCATTCAACGTGGGCGCTGTGCCGACCTCCTCCTGTTCGCGCAGCCATTCGACGCTCCGGCCAATATCCTGCAGCTGGAGACTGCCTTGTTCGAAACCGGTCAGCCAATCCTGCTGGCGGCACCAGGCATGGATGGAGAGGCGCTTTCATCGATCGCCATCGCCTGGGACGGCAGCCGGCAAGCGGCAAGGGCGATCTCCGGGGCCATGCCGCTCCTGCGGCGGGCGCGGAATGCCACCGTACTGACGGTGGACGGAGGCGATGACGTCAATGGTCCGGCGGCGCCGATGATCACATGCCTTTCCGACCATCTGGCCTGGCACGGCATCTCCGTGGCAGTCGACGTCCTGCACAAGGATGGCCGCCCGACCGGCGAGTTGCTGACCGGAAGGGCGAAGGAGATCGGTGCGGGTCTTCTGGTCATGGGCGGTTACGGGCACAGCCGGTTCCGGGAAATGGTCCTGGGCGGCGCAACCCGCCATGTGATGGGGACCGCTCTCGAATGCTCGGTCCTGATGGCACATTGAGGCAGCCAGCCACTGATGGTCCGGCATGGGAGGCATCGATGACGCACGATGGAATGCTGCTGTTCGATCTGGACCCGCATTGGCGGCATGGCCACCGGATCGCCACTCATCTGGAAATTCCGATTTCCCCGCATGAGGAGAGACGCTTCGAGGATGGCGAAATGAAGGTTCGCCCCTTGATCAGCGTCAGGGACCGCGACGTTTTCGTTGTCCAGTCCCTGCTGGGCGATGCCCATGACAGCGTGCATGACAAGCTCTGGCGGCTCCTGCTTTTTACCGGGGCCCTGAAGGATTCGTCAGCGCGCCGGGTGACGGTGGTGGCTCCCTATCTGGCCTACAGCCGCAAGGACCGCCGCACGAAATCCCGCGACCCGGTGGCAACGCGCCAACTGGCGATCCTGTTCGAGGCGGCCGGTGTTGACCGGGTCGTCACGATGGACGTGCACAATCAGGCCGCATTCGAGAATGCTTTCCGCTGTCGGACCGAGCATCTTCTGGCACGACCCCTTTTTGCCGATCACGTCAAGGCGACGGCGGGGAATGACTTGATTGCCCTGGTTTCCCCCGATGTAGGAGGCATGAAGAGGGTCGAACAGCTTCACGAAGCACTGGAACACAGCCTTGCCCGGCCGGTCGGTCTGGCCTTCATGGAGAAGACCCGCAGCGCCGGAGTTGTCGGCGGAGGACAACTGGTCGGCACCGTGGCTGGCTGCAGAGTGCTGATTCTTGACGATCTCATTGCGACGGGAACCACCATGCTGCGGGCCGCCGAAGCGTGCCGGACGGCGGGGGCCCTTTCGGTGATGGCACTGGCAACCCACGGAGTGTTCGCGCCAGGTGCCGTCGAGATGCTGCAGTCGCCAGTTTTCGACAGCGTCGTGGTGACCGACACCGTACCGCCTTGGCGATTGGAGGGCGACATATCGGTTCGAAGACTCACTGTTCTGGACACCGCTCCGCTGTTCGCAGAGGCGATCGCCCGCATGCATGCCGGCGGTTCGTTGAGCGATCTTCTTTAAAACAGATGGCGGATCGCCCGACGTGGATGACCATCCGATACAGCGCGCGGATCGAATACCGGCGGACCAAGACTATCCGCTCGAATTGAAGGTGGAGTTCCTACAGAGACCCGATGCTTATTTCGATCGCCCCAGCCAGGTCCAAGCGATCGAAACCCGTCTTTCCTGGGTCTTCATGACCGAGGGACATGCATACAAATTGAAGAAACCACGACAACTCCCTGAAGTGAATCTGTCGACGGTGGCGTTGCGGCATGCAAATTGTCTGACCGAAATACGGTTGAATCGTCGACTCAGTCCGATGGTTTATCACGCCGCCCTTTGCCTTGCCCTTCGGCCGGATGGTGACCTCAGCTTGTGCGAGCGGCCTGGGCCTGCAGATCGTGTCGTCGATTGGGTGGTTTGGATGCAGCGCCTTCCGAGCGGGCGACGGATGGACGAGTTGATCGGCTCCAACACCTTGCAGACAAGCGACGTCCGCAATCTCGGGAATACGCTATCGAGATTTTACCGCTTCAGTCGATCCGTTCCGATGCCGGCCGACAGGTACGTAGGCCGATTTGCCCAGGATGTTGAAAAGAACCAGGTCGCGGCCAGAACCACACTCCCCAAAGGAATGGCCGACCGGGCGAACAAGGCTGCGATCTGGCAGCGAGGATTCCTGAAAACACAACGCGGTCTGTTGCGGAAGCGGGCGGAAGGCCGGCGGATCATCGAAGCTCATGGCGACCTTCGCCCCGAACACATCTTTTTTACGGTTCCCCTTCAGATCATCGACTGCCTTGAATTCGACCGGGCACTCCGGCTGCTCGATCCCGTTGATGAGCTTTCCTATCTCGGCCTTGAATGCGATCGCTTGGGAGAAGGGTGGATCGCCAACCATCTTCTGAAGATTTACGAGGCGCGGAGCGGGGACAGACCCGCCCCCCATCTGGTCGCCTTTTATCGCAGTGTCCGCGCTTGTATCCGCATCCGGCTAGCCGCACATCGGTTGGCCGATGCCACTGCCGCCCAACGGAGACGGTGGTTGGAACGCATCGATCAATATCTCACATGCATCGAGAAACATTGACCCTATTCGGCCAGAGGATCGGAGGTCCGAACAACGGCATCGATGGGATGCAACTCGGTTGCCCCCCAGATTTCGGTGTGGGCGTAACCGGACGTACGGACGGTGGTCGCCACCCTCATTGCCGCGTCAATCCCTGGAGCGGCGAAGATATCGAGGAAGTCGTAGGGACCGAGAACGGCAAAGCTGCTTCGCCATTCGACATCCGGGCAGTTCTGGCCGATCTGTTCGGCGAGGTGCTGCCGGACCTTGTCGGTGGATTTCGGTGGAGCTTTCGTCCCCTGGATAAGCCGTGTCAGCATGATGAATGTGGCCATGGCGTGCCTCTCCATTCTCGTGGCCGCTGGCTGGGAGGTCAGCCGGACAGCCGAGCTGCGTTCATGTCTTTTCTTCGGCTTTCACAATGGACGCCAAGGGAGCGATCCTCGTTAACCGAGATCAAGAGATTGCTCAAAATTCACCGGCACCGGATCACGGAAACTCGGCCGTTCCCTGTCCGGCAGCGTCGAGCAGATCGATCACGTCGGAGTCATCCAGTTGACGGAAGTCGCGGTAGAACGTTCCGATGGACATGAAAGAGGCGGGAGTTTCCAGACAGATGACTGTGTCGGCTGTTTCGGCGAATGCAGCCAGGCTGTCCGCCGGCGCCACCGGAACGGCCAACACGAGCGCCTTCGGCCCCTCCATGCGCACCGCCTGGAGAGCGGCGAGCATGGTGGCACCGGTGGCAATGCCATCATCGACCAGGATGGCGGTACGGCCGGCTATGGCAGGCTGACGCCGACCTGCGAGATAAGTGGTGCGGCGTCGCTCCAACTCCTTGAGTTGACGACCTGTCTCCTCTCCCAGCCATGAATCGGGCAAAGGGAGGCCGACGTTGGGATTGATCACCGTTTCGATCGCCGCGTTCCTTCCTGCGCCGGAACTGGCAATCGCACCGATCGCCAGTTCCGGCTGGTACGGAGCACCGAGTTTGCGGACCAGAACGAGCCCGAGCGGGGCGTGAAGCCTCCTTGCGATCTCCACCGCCACCGCAACACCGCCGCGCGGAAGGGCCAAGACAACGGGCGCCTGATCCCGCAATGGCGACAGCTTATCGGCCAGCCGCCTGCCGGCATCGGCCCGGTCCCTGAAAAGGGTCGTGGTTCCGTGTCCCCCTTCCATGGCTGGCCAATGGCCCATGTCCCCTCCCGGTGCTTCTTCAGGACAGCGGCTTCAGCCGCGCGCTTCCTCGGGCTTGCCTTCGCGCCGGCCCTCTGCATTCCGAAAGCGCCGTTCCCTCGGATGGAAGGGCCGGTCCACCGATGCGCCGGCGGAGGCCTGCTCGGCCATGGCGCGGGACATGCCCTGCGCCTGCTCCATCACCGCGGTCGCCTCTTCCGACCAGCGTTTCAGGCGGTCGGCCATCCAGTCGTTCCAGAGAGAGGATCGTTCCGCCGCATCCTCCACCGTTCCCATCCGCTCCACGGTGGACAATGCCGATTGGAGATCGTCCTGGCGATGTTCCAGCCAGTTCCGGCTCATGGTTTCAAAACCGCCGAACAGGTTCGACTGCATGCGCAAGATTGCCTCGGTTCGTTGCAGAAAGTTGGTTTGCAGCAGTGTGTTGGCGGTCCATACCGGAAACGCGCCTTCCAATTGGGGGAAAGCCGGTGTGTTGATCGCGTGGCTCCGCATCGATACTCCTCCTCTTCTGCCCGGCATTTGCCGCCGGCCAGCCCAGGCTGGGCATCGCGGGATTTAGAAGAGAATCTTTTTCTCGGCCCTTAATCCACGTTAAGAACAACATGGCGCATTCGGACGGGAATACTTCTTTGGAGATCTCGAGGCCGAAATCGGCTGATCGGTTCATCCTTCGGCGGAAGGAAGTTCAGGAGGACAGGATCACGGACGAGATCTGGACAAAGCGAATCTCCGCTGTCCTGACGGAGTTGGGGACGATCAAGCGGCTGTTCTTCCGCCACACCGCTTTGCAAACGAAGGCACGGCGCCCGCGCTCCAGGACACCCTGGCGACGCTGATCCTCGCTGTCGCCTCGCCACCGGCCTGCAACACGGCCGTTGTTCGGGGCCGCCGAAGCACGGCATCGACCGCCTTCTCCGGCGAAACGTCGCGCGGCCTTAATCCAGATAAAGGCGGCCCGCTTCGCCGGGTGCTAAAAACCATCGCGTCACAAGGGTAATCCCGAGGGTAAACCAGGAGGATGCCATGAGCATGACTGAAACGAGCGCCAGCGAAAAGCCGAAGGAGCTCAAGACCACCGGCATGGCGGCCAAGGAAGTGGCGGAGCGCAATCGCCACCCGCTTTTCGCCCTGCGCGACGAATTCGACCGCCTGTTCGACGAGGCGTCGTCCATGCTGCGCTTCCCGTGGAGCCGCCGCCCCGTATTCGGCCTGGAACCGCTGTTGCGCAGCGACGCCAATCTGGAAGCGATCGTGCCCCCGGCGGAAGTGGATGAACGGGAGACGGAATACCGCGTCACCCTGGAAATCCCCGGCATGGACGAGAAGGACGCCGAGGTTTCCGTCCAGGATGACATCCTGACGGTCAAGGCCGAGAAGAAGGAGGAGACGGAAGAAAAGGACAAGAACCGTTATTTCTCCGAGCGCCGCTATGGTCTGTGCGCCCGCACCTTCCGGCTGCCGGCCAATGTGAAGGCGGACGCGATCACGGCCAGCATGAAGAACGGCGTACTCACCGTCGTACTGCCGAAGAGCGAGCCGAGCAAGCCGACCAGGCGCACCATCGAAATCGCCAAGGTCTGAGTTCCCGGCACCGCCGGCTGCTGTGTCGGGCCGCGACATGGCAGCCGGCGCAACGCATTTGGGCGGGAGACGGCCAGATTTGCTCCGGACGATCTGGCTTGGCTGCGCGACCATGCCCAGTTGTCGAACCGGACCGTCGAATACCTTGGGGACTTCCGCTTCTCCGGCGATGTGGACGCGCTCCCCGAAGGGACGGCCTTTTTCGCCCATGAACCGATCCTGCGCGTGACGGCCAGCCTGCCGGAAGCGCAGATGATGGAAACGCGCCTGATCAACCTGATTCACCTTCAGACCGTCATCGCCTCAAAAGCCGCAAGGCTGGTACTGGCGGCGGACGGTCGCCCGCTGTTCGATTTCGGTCTGCGCCGGGCACACGGCGCTGAAGTCGGGCTCCTGGCTGCACGAGCCGCATACATCGCGGGCTTCGCCGGAACGGCAACCGCTTTGGTCGGCGGGCGTTTCGGCATTCCGATGGTCGGGACGATGGCGCATTCCTTCGTGCAAGCCCATCGGCTGGAAGCCGAGGCATTCATCAACTTCGCCCGTTCACGTCCAGGGAATCTGACCCTGCTCCTCGACACCTATGAGACCGAGGCGGCAGCCAGGACCGTGGTGTCGCTGGCAGGCATGCTGGCGGTCGACGGGGTCCATCCGTCTGCCGTCAGGCTGGACAGCGGCGACCTTGCCGCGCTGTCGCGCCGGGTGCGTGCGATCCTCGATGCCGGTGGATTGAGCGGGACGCACATCGTGGCGAGCGGTGGATTGGACGAGTATGTGCTCGGGTCGCTTCTGACCGCGAATGCGCCCATCGACAGCTTCGGTATCGGCACCAGCCTGACCACCTCCAGCGACGTGCCCGCGCTCGATTGCGCCTACAAGCTGGTCGAGTATGCCGGGCTGCCTCGGCGCAAGCGCTCGCCCGGCAAAGCGACATGGCCGGGGCGCAAACAGGTGTTCCGCAGCTACGATGCCGGTGGCCGGGTCCGGACGGACCTGCTGTCCGTCGCCGACGCGCAAGAGCCGGGACGTCCGCTGCTGATCCCCGTCTTGCGGAACGGGCGCCGTGTCGGGGCACTGCCGGACCTGACCGCGATTCGCTCCCACGCTGCGGCTGAATTGGCGAGCCTGCCGGAGCCAGTGCGCGACCTGACGCATCATGCGACCATTGAAGCCGTTATTTCGCCCGAACTTGAAGCACTCGCCGAACAGGCCGACAGCATCGGTCAGGTCCGACCGCACCATCCATAACGGCAAGACACCGGATTTAGGCATTGGATTTCCGGGCGGCTCCTAACCTGGGTTAAACCCAGCCACCGGACACGGGGGTAACCTGCTGCGCGATACCGCCATCATCAGCACCTGCTCGCCGGACGGTGCGTTCAGGATGAGGTGCACCCATGCCCTGGGAAACCATTCGCAAACGACCTGACGACAAGGCCAGCGCCGTCCTGACGGATTACGATCGGGCACGGGCCGCCTTCACCTGGTCGGGGGCGCGCGCCGATCTGGACGGCCTGCCGGACGGGGGACTCAACATCGCATACGAGGCCGTCGACCGGCATGTGGCGCATGGTCGGGGCGACCGCATCGCCCTGCGCTGGCTGGCCAAGGATGGAGCGTCCCGTGAGTTCCGGTATTGCGATCTGGCCGAGAACTCCAGCCGGTTTGCAAGTCTCCTGCGCTCGCTGGGTGTCGGCAAGGGCGAGCGCGTCTTCAGTCTGCTCGGTCGTCAGCCGGACCTGTATGTCGCCGCCCTCGGCACGCTGAAGAGTGGCTGCGTCTTCTCGCCCCTGTTCTCCGCCTTCGGCCCGGAGCCGATAAGAACGCGCCTGTCGCTCGGCGACGGCCGTGTGCTGGTGACCAGCGAAGCGCTCTACCGTCGTAAGATCGAGCCCTGGCGCCACGAGCTTCCCGGATTGAAGCATGTGCTGCTCGTCGATGGCGGAGTTGGGCCGGGCGACGGTGTCCTGGATCTGCGGCGCGCGCTGCCGGCAGCGTCGCCGGACTTCGTCTGTGCGCAAACGGCACCGGACGACATGGCTCTTCTCCACTTCACCAGCGGCACAACCGGCCGTCCGAAGGGAGCCGTGCATGTGCACGAGGCCGTGGTCGCCCACCATGTCACGGCCCGCTGCGCCCTGGACCTGCGGCCCGGCGACGTCTTCTGGTGCACCGCCGACCCCGGCTGGGTGACCGGCACCTCCTACGGCATCATCGCACCGCTGACCATCGGCGCCACGCTGCTGGTGGATGAGGCGGAGTTCGATGCGGAGCGGTGGTACGGCATCCTCCAGCGGGAGCGCGTCACCGTCTGGTACACCGCCCCCACCGCCATCCGCATGTTGTTGAAGGTGGGTGCGGAGGTGGCGCGGCGCTACGACCTGTCGTCGGTGCGCTTCATGGCAAGCGTGGGGGAGCCCCTCAACCCCGAGGCCGTGGCATGGGCCCAGGAGACGTTCGGCCGACCCTTCCACGACAATTGGTGGCAGACCGAAACCGGCGGGATCATGATCGCCAACTACGCCTCCGCCGACGTCAAGCCGGGGTCCATGGGCCGTCCGATCCCCGGTGTCGAGGCGGCAATCGTCGAACACACAACCGACGGCCGCGTCCAGCCGGTGGAAGAGCCGATGACCGTCGGTGAACTGGCCCTGCGGCCCGGCTGGCCCTCCATGTTCCGCGGTTATCTGGGCGAGGAGGAACGCTATCGGCGCTGCTTCGTCGACGGCTGGTACCTGAGCGGCGACCTCGCCATGCGCGATGCCGACGGCTATTTCTGGTTCGTCGGTCGCGCGGACGACGTGATCAAGTCGGCCGGCCACCTGATCGGCCCCTTCGAGGTCGAGAGCGCCCTCATGGAGCATCCCGCGGTGGCCGAAGCCGGGGTAATCGGGGTTCCCGATCCCATCGCCGGCGAGGCGGTGAAGGCCTTTGTTGCGCTCAAGCCGGGCTGGACACCGTCGGACGCGCTACGCAAGGAACTGCTGGGACATGGCCGCGCCCGGCTGGGTCCGGCGGTCGCCCCGAAATCCATCGATTTCCGGGCCTCCCTGCCGCGCACGCGCAGCGGCAAGATCATGCGCCGTCTTTTGAAGGCGCGCGAGTTGGGCCTGCCCGAAGGCGATCTGTCGACGCTGGAAAGGGACGAGCGATGAGCGACCAGTCTCCGCCCCCGCATGCGAAACCCCGCCTGACCCGCGACCATCTGCTTGGCCTGCTGCGACAGATGGTGCGCATCCGCCGCTTCGAGGAGCGGTGCGGCGAGCTGTACCAGCAGGAAAAGATCCGCGGCTTTCTTCACCTCTATATCGGCGAGGAGGCGGTCGCCGCCGGGGTGATGGGGTGCCTGCAACCCGAAGACGCCGTCGTCGCCACCTACCGCGAGCATGGACACGCCATCCTGCGCGGTGTCCCGATGACCGCCGTCATGGCCGAGATGTACGGGAAGGCCGAAGGCTGCAGCCGCGGTCGCGGCGGATCGATGCACCTGTTCGACGTCGGCACCCGCTTTTTCGGCGGCAACGCCATCGTCGCCGGTGGGCTGCCACTGGCGGTAGGGATGGCGCTGGCCGACCGCATGCGTGGCCGGCCACGGGTAACCGCATGCTTCTTCGGCGACGGTGCCGTTGCCGAGGGCGAGTTTCACGAGAGCCTGAACCTCGCTGCCCTGTGGAGGCTTCCAGTCCTGTTCGTCTGCGAAAACAACCTCTACGCCATGGGCACGCGCCTCGACCGGGCACAGTCGCAGACCGACCTGCACCTCAAGGCCGCCGTTTATCAGGTCGTGTCGGAGGCCGTGGACGGCATGGACGTCGTCGCCGTCGAGGCGGCGGCACGGCGCATGACCGATGCGATACGCGATGGCGCCGGGCCGCAATTCCTCGAATGCCGGACCTACCGCTTCCGCGCCCATTCCATGTTCGACCCCCAGCTCTACCGCGACAAGGCGGAGATCGAGGATTGGAGGCGCCACGACCCCGTCGCCCGGCTGTCCGCCTGGATGCGGGAAACCGGCATGCTGCACGACGCCGATCTCCCCGCCATCGAACGGGAAGCCGAGGCGGAGATCGAGGCGGCGGTCGCATTCGCCGAGGCCGCGAAATGGGAGCCGGTCGAGGATCTGGCAAAGGACGTCTATACCCGCGAGGTGCATCCATGACCGAGGCGGAAATCACCGTGGCGGCGGCCAGCCGTACGATCACTTACCGTGACGCCATGCGCGAGGCGCTTCGTGATGCGCTGCTGCGCGACGAGCGGGTCTTTCTGATGGGCGAGGACGTCGGGTGTTATGGCGGATGCTACGCCGTGAGCAAAGGACTGTACGACGAATTCGGGTCGGACCGCATCCGCGATACGCCGCTGTCGGAATCCACCTTCGTCGGCGCCGGCATCGGCGCCGCGCTGAACGGCATGCGCCCGATCGTCGAGATCATGACCGTCAACTTCAGCCTGCTGGCGCTCGACCAGATCGTCAACAACGCAGCGACGCTCCGCCACATGTCGGGCGGACAGGTGAGCGTACCGGTGGTCTTCCGCATTCCGACCGGGGCGGGACGGCAGCTCGCGGCGCAGCATTCGCACAGTCTGGAGGGCTGGTACGCCCATGTGCCGGGCCTACGGGTGGTGGCGCCGGCCACCCTGGAGGACGCGCGCGGCATGCTGTGGACCGCACTCCAGGACCCCGACCCGGTGGTGATGTTCGAGCATGTGATGCTCTACAACATGGAGGGAACGCTGGATGCCGCGGCCGGTCCGGTCGACATCGACCGCGCGGCGGTTCGCCGGGGCGGCAGGGACGTGACGCTGATCACCTACGGCGGCAGCCTGTTCAAGACACTCGCCGCCGCGGAAGCCCTGGCGGCGGACAATATATCGGCAGAAGTCGTGGACCTGCGCAGCCTGCGGCCGCTCGATGCCGAAACCGTGCTGGCCTCGGTCGCCCGCACCCGCCGGGCGGTGATCGTCGACGAAGGCTGGCGGACCGGCAGCTTCGCCGCGGAGGTCAGCGCCCGGATCATGGAGGGGGCTTTCTGGTCGCTCGACGCTCCGGTGGCGCGGGTCTGCACGGCCGAGGTGCCGATCCCCTACCCCCGGCATCTGGAACAGGCGGCGCTTCCGCAGCCGGCCGCCATCGTGGCGGCGGTCAAGGCACTGATGGGGGCGTGATGGGCATTTTCCGCATGCCTTCGCTGGGCGCCGACATGGAGGCGGGGGTATTGGTCGAATGGCTCAAGCAGCCGGGCGATGCCGTCGCCCGCGGCGACATCGTCGCCGTGGTGGAAACACAGAAGGGCGCCATCGAGGTCGAAACCTTCGAGGCTGGCGTGATCGAACGCCTCCTCGTCATTCCCGGCACCTCGGTTCCGGTCGGCACACCGCTTGCCCTGCTCGCCGGAGCCGGCGAGAGCGTCGAGCTGCGCACCCCTGGGCCGCAGCCATCGGCGCTCCCTCCCCCGCCGACGCGGGCGCCGGCTCCGCTCCAGTCCCCTCCAGTCACGACGGCGACCGTCCATCCGCCGGCGTCGCCGGCGGCACGGCGGCTGGCGGCTGAGCGCGGCATCGCCCTGACCGCGGTTACCGGCAGCGGGCCGGGAGGTGCCGTGCTTCTGACTGACGTCGAGCGGGCCGCCGCCTTGCCGTCCGCCTCCCCGCAGCCGCGTGGGCTGGATGTGGTGCAGATGCGGCGGGCGATCGCTGCGGCCATGGCGCGCTCCAATCAGGAAATCCCTCACTACTATCTGAGCACCACGGTGGCCCTGGCCAAGGCGAACGCCTGGCTCGCGGCCCACAACACCGAACGCCCACCCGAACAGCGGCTGCTCCTGGCGGCACTGCAACTGAAGGCCGTCGCGCTGGCCTTGAGGCGCCTGTCCGAGTTCAACGGAGCCTGTATCGACGGGACGTTCCGGCCGGCCGATGGCATCCACATCGGCACCGCGGTGGCGATCCGCGGCGGCGGCCTCGTCGCACCCGCGATCCACGACACCGACCGGTTGGCCGTGGACGAGGTGATGGCCCGCCTGCGCGATCTGGTCGCCCGGGCACGCTCCGGGCGGCTGCGCAGTTCTGAGCTGCAGGATCCCACCATCACCGTCACCAGCCTCGGCGACCGCGGGGTAGAGGGGGTGTTCGGCGTCATCTACCCGCCGCAGGTCGCCATCGTCGGCTTCGGCAAGCCGGTCGAGCGGCCTTGGGTGGTGGATGGGCAGGTCGTTCCATGCCCCGTGACGACGGCGACCCTCGCGGCCGACCACCGGATCAGCGACGGCCATCGTGGCGCCCTTCTCCTTTCCGAAATCGATCGCCTGCTGCAGGAGCCCGGATCGCTATGACGCCCGACGACGTACGACATGTGGTGCTGGAGGAGCTGAGCAACATCGCCCCCGAAGCCGACCTTGCCCTCCTCGACCCGGCGGCCGACCTCCGGGAGGCGCTGGACATCGACTCCATGGATCACCTGAACTTCGTGACGGCGCTGCACAACCGGCTGGGCGTCGCGATCCCCGAGGTCGATTACCCGCGCCTGACCACCCTCGATGGAGCGGTCGCCTACCTCATGGCCGAACCGGCGATTGCGGCAAAAGCCGGGTTCGCATGACGCGGAGTGCGATGTTCCGATGAACGATTGGACAAGACACGAAGGCTCACCCTCGCCGCTTGGAGTTTCCTTCATCCCCGACGAAGACGCCTACAACTTCGCTCTTTATTCCAAGCACGCCACATCCGTCACTCTATTGCTTTTCTCCGCACAGAATCCGATTGACCCCATCGCGATCCAGCCCTTCGATCCCCGCCGCAACAAGAGCGGCCGTATCTGGCACTGCCGGTTGCCCGCGCCCACGGTCGACCGCGCGGCCTACTATGCGTATCGCGTCGACGGACTGCGCGCCCCGGCCGAGGGGCAGCGGTTCGATCCCGAAAAGAACCTGCTCGACCCCTATGCGACGGCGGTCTTCTTTCCGTCCGGCTTCAGCCGCGAGGCCGCCCGCCATCCGGGACCCAATCCCGGCCGTGCCCCCCTCGGCGTCCTGCATGCCAAGCCGTCCGGATTCGACTGGGCCGGCGACCATGCTCCGCGTCATACCCACGACACCATCATCTATGAACTGCATGTCCGCGGCTTCACCCAACGGGCGAATTCCGGCGTTCCAGCCGACCGTCGGGGCACCTTCGCGGGCCTGATCGACAAAATTCCGTACCTGCGCGACCTCGGCGTCACGGCGGTCGAACTGATGCCGGTGTTCCAGTTCGATCCCCAGGAGGGAAATTACTGGGGGTACATGCCGCTCAACTTCTTCGCCCTGCATCACACCTACGCGGCCCACCCCGAGCCGGCCGGCCAGCTCGACGAGTTCCGGACGCTGGTCAAGGCGCTGCACGCCGCCGACATCGAAGTGATCCTCGACGTCGTCTACAACCACACGGTCGAAAGCGACGAAAGCGGTCCGACCTACAGCTTCCGCGGCATCGACAACACCACCTATTATCTCCTGGCCGAGGACCGCAGCCGCTACCGCAACGACAGCGGCACCGGCAACGTGCTGCATACGGCCAACCGCTATGTCTCCGGCATGGTCATGGACAGCCTGCACCATTGGGCGCGGCAGTTCAGGATCGACGGCTTCCGCTTCGATCTCGCCTCGCTGTTCACACGCCGGGATGACGGCTCCATCGATCTCGAAGAGCCGCCGGTCATCAGCGCGATCCAGACGCATCCCGATCTGGCGCGCCTGCGGATGATCGCCGAGGCCTGGGACGTGGTCAGCTACCAGCTCGGCCGCTCCTTTCCCGGAACCACATGGCTGCAATGGAACGATACGTTCCGCAACGAGGTCCGATCCTTCATCCGTGGGGATCGAGGGGTCACCGCCGGTCTGATCCGCCGGCTCGGCGGCAGCGACGACATCTTCCCCGATACGCCCGAGGACGCCTATCACGCCTATCAGAGCATCAATTTCGTGACCTGCCACGACGGCTTCTGCCTGTACGATCTGGTCAGCTACGACCGGAAGCACAACGAGGCGAACGGCGAAGGAAACCGCGACGGCCGTGACGACAACCGATCCTGGAACTGCGACTGGGAAGGCGACGTGGATCTGCCCGAGGCCGTGGCCAGGCTTCGGCGCCGGCAGGCGAAAAACCTGTTCTGCCTGCTGATGCTGGCGAACGGCACGCCGATGTTCGTGGCGGGCGACGAGTTTCTGAACACGCAGCGTGGCAACAACAACCCCTACAACCAGGACAACGAGACGACGTGGCTCGACTGGGATCTGCTGCGGACCAACGCCGACTTTCACCGCTTCTGCCGGGCGATGATCGCCTTCCGCAAGGCCCATCCCGCGCTGTGCCGCAGCCGCAGCTGGCGCGAGGATGTGACGTGGTTCGGAACGACCCGCAGCCTCGACCCTTCGGCCGACACGGGCACGCTCGCCTTCCTCCTGCGCGGCGGCACGCAAGCCGATTTCGATCTCTATGTCATGATCAATGCCTCGGCGGCGGAGCAGGAGTTCCTGATTCAGGATACCGCGCCACAGGGCTGGCGCCGGGTGATCGACACGGCGCGCGAAAGCCCCGGCGATATCGTTTCCCAGGACGATGCGCCACCGGTCACCGAACCGCACCACAGGGTGGAGGCGCGATCGATTGTCGTGCTCGTCCGGCGCTGACGCGCTCCACTGACGTCCGGGGACCCCTACCTCCAACGCCCACCCCGGATGTGCATTGGCCTTAACCTCGATAAAGGCGTTGGCCGGATTCTTTTGGCATATTCTCCGAACGGATGAGCCCCGAGCCTTGGGAGGTCAGCCATGGCACCGATACCGCACCTCAGCTACGTCGTTTGCCAGAACGAGAATCACTGGACCGTCGGCTTCGCACCGGGCGACGATTGCGGAAAATACCCTTCGCGACGGGAGGCTCTGCAGTCCGCGCTGCATGATGCGGTGCGGGTTCGGGAACTGGGATATGATGTCGATGTCTGGGTCCGCCGAAAGGATGGATCGCTGCGGCGGATTTCGGATCGGATCAATTTCGACAAATCCCCATCCGCTCGGACATGACTGTTCCGGTGCCGACCGCGCCGAGAGAGCGCACCATCCGACCCACCTGGGGGAGCAGCGGATGAATCGGATGAAGATCGCGACTACGACACCGGACAGCCGAGGCTTCAGCGCCCGGCGCGCTTGTCCACGACGCCGGGAATGTCCTGAGTCGGCCGCGGGAACTTGCCCTTGAGGGTATCTACGCCCTCCTGCGGCCGGGCGGTGGGCACGAGATCCTGGCGGGCACGGCGGCGTTCCGCAGTCGATATGTTCATCTCACGGTCGCGGGTTTCGACCAGTCCTGGTTGGGCCTCGCCGTCACGGTTGAACGACCATGCCAACATCGGAGGACCATAGGGCAGCCGATCGCCTGATTGCGTGCCATTCTCCGACTGCCAAGTGTGCCAGGTCTTGCCGTAGCTGTTCATCTTGCTCTTCATCAACTCGTGCTCGGCGACATTGGGCAGGTTCGGCGCCACCAGCTGTCCGGACAGGATCTCACCGTTGTGGGGATGCCAATACTGGCGCTCGCGCCGTGGCAGCTGCTCGAACAGGCGCTCGGAGATGATGTACTCGACGCCCGTCAGATTGGCGCTCGCGGTGTTGCCGTCGAACAGCGCGCACTGGGCGAAGTCCTCGTTCATCTGACGGCAGAAATGATGCGCCTCCATCTGGTGGTTGGGGTCGTTCTTCATGGGATGGAAGCCGACGAGGTAGATGTCCATGCCATCGACCGGCGCATTGCTCTGGAGCGCCGCCGCTCCGGCCTCGAGCACGTTGGTCTTCGTGCTCTCGGCGCTGCCCTGTGGGCTGACGGACGGCGCCACGGTGCCCGTACCGGTGCAGGCGGCAAGCGTGCCGAGGAGCGCGAGGGGCAAAGCGGTTCGCTGGATTTGCATGGCTGTGGTTCAATCCTTCCATCAGGATGATCGAGGTGGCTCAGGCGACATCTCTCCCGCCTATCGTGTTGGCGGAACGATCTTGCCCTGGAGTTGTCGGTTACCTTTCGGCAGCCTCCAACGCGGCCTGAGCCCGCTGGTGCGGGTTCGCCTCTGTGGAGATTGCTCCGATCCGTCCGAAATCACCGCGCAGGGCCTTCAGCGCGGCGCGCTCGCGGTCGATCTCCGTCGTGGTGCGGATGCCGAGGCGCCGGAACACCGGAACCGGCGGGCACCAGCCCTGGAGAGCGTGCTGGAGAAGAAATCCCGTCACAACGGCGGGCAGGACCAGGAAGCGCCGGTCGACGAAGGCGCCCAGCAGCGTACCAGTCAGCGCAAGGGTCGCCGCATTCGCCTCCAGCGTCCGCTCGATGTCCCATTCGTGGTCGAGTTCGTCGAGGCGGACGGCGATGTGCTCCGGGTGTTCGGCGTGGTGGCGCAGGCTCTCTTCGATCTCGGCGGCGAAATGGCGGTTGAGGTCTTCGGACGTGGCGTTTTCCACGCGGGATGCGGTAGCGGGCAGCAATGCTCCCTCCTCTGTCGGAATTGCTGAGCGGTGTCCCATCCCAACATTAGATATGGCTGAAGTGTTCCCGATCGGGCTCCGACCGCCTTGGCGCCATGCCGTCCCGGGTTGGAAACGGAGGAGTACGGCATGGCGCCGGATCCTCACTGCGGGCCCGTACCGATGCCGTCCGGCGATCCGAAACCGCTCCCGACAGGGCAGGTCACGGTTCGGGTGCGCTGCCTCCACTCCCACGAGACCGCCGCCGCCGTCACGGCCGCGCCGGCTGCGGCCAGCGGCAGCCGGTAGGGCTCGAAATAGGTGAGCAGCAGGTCCGACCCGAAGGCGAAGAGCAGGATCTTGTTGCAGGTCGGACAGGCGATGCCAAGGAACCCGAGCAGGCTGCCGAAACCGGCACCGCGAACAGGACACCGGGGCCGCCGGATGGCGATATAGGCACCGACCAGCATGGACTGAATGGCCAGCAGCCAGACCTCGAATCCCTGGATCGGCGTCATCCGCGCGAACACCGGGTTCGGCCACACCGCCGTGACCGTGCCGAGCACCAGGAACGTGCCGATGGCCCCGGCTATGCCGTGCCACGGCCGCACCGGCGCGAGACCACCAACATCGGTCGACGGGGCGATCACGTCTGCGTTCATCCCTGCCCCCCGTTCTTCCGCTTCGCGCGAACATCGGCGACGATCTCCTTCATCGCCTTCAGGTCCAGGCCACCGGGAACGATATAATTGCCGATGACGAAGCCGGGCGTGCCCCGGAGCTGCAGCACGGCGGCCTGCGCCGACACTTCCTTGAAGGCTGCGTCGATCTGCGCATCACGCTCCTTCAGGTCGCGCTCTGCCCGTGCCAGGTCCAGACCGGCTTCGCCGGCTGCCTTGCGGATCTTCTCATCGTCCAAACGGCCGGGGATGGTCATGAAGGCATCGTGGACCTGCTCGTAGCGGTCCTGCCAACGCGCGGCGAGCGCGAGCTTGGCGGCATAGATCGAGGAGGCCCCGAACACCGGCCAGTGCTTGTGGATGATCCGGACGCCCTTGTCCTCGGCGGCCAGTTGCTTGACGGCGGGATGGACCCGACGACAGACCGGGCACTGATAGTCGAAATACTCGATCAGGGTGACGTCGCCCTGGGGGTTGCCGGCCACCACGGCGCTCGGCCCACGTGCCAGTGCTTCGGGGCCGAGTTCGGCGACCATGGGCGGGACCGCCGTTGCTTCGGCGGAGGTCGGCGCCACGAAGGAGGAGACTGCGACGGCACCGGCACCCACGGCGATGGTTGATGCCAGCAGGGCCGCGACGATTTTGGTCGGATGTGAAGCCATGATAGAGCGGTTCTCCGTATTCGGAATGTGGGGAATGTCTCGGATGTTCAGGCAGAGGCCGTCCGCGACGCACAGGGGAGAGGCCGCTTGACCGCCCCCGTCTGCGTTGCGCCGCCTACCCGGCCGAGCGGGCCCTGCGGAGAGCGCCGAGGACGACGTCCTCGGACAGCACCTCGGGCAGGACGACGCCATGCGGGGCGCCGGGGCCGTAGACCACGTTGAAGGGGATGCCGTAGCGGCCGTGCTGCGCGAGGTAGGTCATGATGGCCGCGTCCGGGCTGGTCATGTCGGCCTTCATCGCCACGATGCCATCGGCCGACAGGGCGCCCGCCACCGGCTCGCGCTCGACCACCATCTTCTTGTTGACGATGCAGGTGACACACCAATCGGCGGTCACGTCGACGAAGACGGTCTGGCCCTGGGCGACCAGCTTGCCGATTTCCGCCTGGTCGAACCGTCGCCATTGGGCCGACGACACCACAGCGTCGGACGCCGCCATCGCGCGGTGCCCGAGGAAGGCCGGGATGGCCAGCGTTCCGGCAAGCGCCGCCACCGCGACCGGCACGGCCGCAAGGCGCAGGCTCCGACCACCGCGCATGGCCAGCGTCATGGCGGCGATGGCGACGGCGGCGGCCACCGCGATGCTCCCGGCCACCGCCACCGAGGTCTGGGCGGCGAGGACCGTGAGAAGCCAGACCGCCGTCCCGGCCAAAGCCAGGGCGAGCAGGTGGTGGAGGGCTCCCATCCACCGCCCCGGCCGCGGCAGCAGCCGGACCGCGCCGGGAAAGGCCGCCACGAGCAAATAGGGGCTGGCGAGCCCGACGCCGAGCGCGCCGAACACAGCCAGGATCTCGAGCGGACCGCGCGCCAGGGCGAAGCCGACGGCGGTGCCGAGGAAGGGCGCCGAGCAGGGGGTCGCCAGCAGGGTGGCGAAGGCGCCCATGGCGACGTGCCCGGCCAAGCCGTTGCCGCCGACACCACCCAGCACGGTCATGACCGATGACGGGAGCCGGATCTCGAAGGCACCCGCCATGCTGGCGGTGAAGGCGAGCAGGATGACGACCATGGCGGCGATGAAGACGGGCTGCTGGAACTGCATGCCCCAGCCGACCACCCCGCCCGCTGCCTTGAAGGCGGCCAAAGTTCCCGCCAGGACGAGCATGGCGGCGATGGCGCCCGCCGCCGTCGCCAGGAAGCCCAGCCGCACCCGGCGGACTTCCTGCCCCTGTTGCCGGATGACCGACATCAGCTTGAGCGAGAGCACCGGCAGCACGCAGGGCATCAGGTTGAGCACGAGGCCGCCCAGCAGGGCCACCGCGAGAAACGGCAGGAGATCGGCCATGCGGCCGGCGACCGCGGGCGCCTCGGCCGACACGGTGACGGGGGCCTCGACAGCCCGCCCGCCGTCGACGACCGTCACGGTGAGCGGCTTGCCCGGCAGGGTGACGGGGTCGGGCCCCGCCGCGATCGGCACGGTCAGAATTGCGGCTTGTCCACCATCCTCGAACGCCACATCGGGCTTGCCGAACGCCCAGTCGCCGCTCTCGATGAAGGCATCCGGTTCCGTCAATGGCGCGGTGACCGATGTCACGCGGACGGCGAGTGTCTTCTGCGCGGTGTCGGCCCAGACCCGCTCGACGGCCAGTCCCGAGGCGCTTCCGTCGCCTGGGACCTGGGCGTCGAACCGGGCGATCAGGTTTCCGGCATCCGCATCGGCCGCCGCCGTACCGGCGGGAAGGTCCAGTCGGACCTGATGCGCGGCCGGAACGCAAATGTCGCTGCACACCAGCAGGTCGACCTTGCCGCGCAACGAGATGGGCTCGCCCGGCCGTTCAGGCTTCACCTCGAGGGGGAGAACGACCTCGCCCTTGTAGCCGAGGGTCTCGATGCCGAGGGTGGAGAACCGGTGCGGCGCGGGCCAGTGCACCTCAACCGAAGCGACGTTCGTCGAGCCGGTCCAGTCCATCTGGGGCGGAATGCCTGCGTCCCCGGGACTGCGCCAGTAGGTCTTCCACCCGTCCTCCAGGAGGATGCGCAAACCGGCGGGAACCGTCTCCATGTCACCCGTGGCGTTCACCGGGGACAGGATCTGCGTGTGCGATGCCTGACTCGCCGAGACCGGTCCGGCGGCCGCGTCGGCGGAGGCCGGAGCCAGCATGGCGACGAGGGTCGCTGCGATCGGCGCCAGCACGTGGCGCCGCATCAGGAGGGAGAGCATGTATGGTCCGTGAGCTGGGTCGAGCCAACGGGCACCGCGCCCTGCGGGCGGCGATGTCCAGCGATCCGGTCACGGAGGACAGGGGCGACAGGCGATGCCCGGTCGCGCGGAAGGCTCCGTAACCGCTCAGGCGGACGGACGCGGGGGAGGCAGGTCCGGGGTGGTGGAGATGCCGCGCGACGGATCGTCGGTCACGAAGCCATGCGCGTCGCCGTCCGCAGAGGGCGGGGGAATAGCGAATGTGGCCGTGGGCAGGCCGCCGAAGACCGTGATGCATTGAACCGTGGAACACCGCGCCAGACCGGGCGCGTCCCCGTTGCGGCCACAGGGCCGCCCGGTGTCGCGGTCGGTGGACACGAACTCCTGCACGCTGTCTTGCCGCTGGTCCGCCACCGCGCTGACCGCACCCGACGTCTGGGCGAAGGCCGCACCGGGAAACGCCTTGACGGTGCCCGAACCGGCGGCGGCAACCAGCGCGGCCAGCATGAGCAGGCCCGTCACCAGTCTCCGAACCATGGTCGCAGTGCGATCCAACACCGTCTCCCCGATGTGCTTCCTTGAGGCCAACCACGATATGGAGGTGGCCGCACCCCTGCTCTGCTCACCCTTCCGCGAGCGGTGGCGGGATGCCGCATCAATCCTGTCGCCAGTGCCGCATCACCGATGGATGCCACTCTGGCCCCTGGTTGTTCGGATCGCAAGCAAATCCATTAGACATTAGGAAACTACGTTCCATCGGCTGCGCCCCGGCCTGGCTGGCGTGCCGATACGGACCTCTGTTTCCCTGACGAAGGACGATAATCATGGTGGCCGCGCATCCTTCATGGCGATTGGCTACCCCGCCGGCGCCGGACCTGTTTCTCAATCTCAAGCACCGCGAACAGCAGGACGCCCGCGGCCAACACCGGCAGCCCCTGCATCACGCCCAGCGGCCGGGTGTCGAAGAGCGCCTCCATGACTACCAGCGTGTTGACCGCCAGCGTGCGCGCCGTGGCTTCGTCGGCGCCGTACCACAGCGCCCATTTGAACATGCCGAAAATGCCCAGCGTCATCAGCATCGAGACGAAGGCGATCCGCCAGATCGGGAAGCGCGACAGCAGGGTCACGTCCGTCAAGGTGGTGGAAATTGGGAGGTGGTCAGGAGAGTCGTCGGTCAGCCCGCCTTCGCCAGGGCGCTCGCCACCTCTCGGTTGGCGCTACGCCGGGAAAAGGTGGTGTGATCGGGAACCGGCAGGTTCAGGCCGAGCAGGCGCATGAGCGAGCCCAACTAGCCCACGGTCTGGCGCCACGGCCGCCCAAGGGTCAGGCGCAGCCTCAGCCCGGCTTCGATTACCACGTCCGAGTAGCGCGACGGCCAGCCACGTCGCCCCGTGGAGGGCGGCGTCCACGCGGCGATCGCCTCCGGCGTCACCCAAATCGTCAGGTCGCAGCGCCGCGTCTTAGAGTGCCTCTATACCCGCTCGCCCTCCAGACCGCCACCAGCCCGGCTTTTTTGCACCAACGTCGAGGCGGGCCTCGCCCCGTGCAACACGCTGTCCGCAGCGACCGCCGAGCGCGCGGCTGTCGTGAAGCCCTCCGCGTAGATGTGCTGAGCACTCGCCCCGCGATCAAGGAAGGCCCGTTTGGCCGCTACGATCATCGCAGGCGACCCGCAGAGATAGATCGCGTGCTCCGACAGGTCGTCGAAGTCCGCCGCCACGGCGTCCTGGACGTAGCCACGCCGGCCCTCCCAAAGCGGACCACCCCGCGACAGGACCGGAACGTAGCGGAACTCCGTGAATCCGGTTTGCCAGGACCGAAGTTCCGCGTCCAGATACAGGTCCGCTTCGGTCCGCATGCCCCAGTAGAGATCGACCGGCGGCGCGTCCGGGTCGCCTTTCAGCGTGTCCAGGATGGCGCGGATTGGCGCGATGCCGGTGCCGGTCGCGACCATCAGCAAAGGCCGGTAGTCCGCCTTCCGATAGACGAAGCTGCCGAGCGGCAGATCCACCTCCAGCCGGTCGCCGGGCTTCAGCCGGGGCAACAGCCCATCGGTAAAGCGTCCGCCCGGCAAGCGCCGCACATGCACGTCCAGCATTCCGCGCGCCGGGGCCGAGGCCATGGAGAAGCTGCGCGGCTCCCCATCCTCCAGCCGGATGTTCAGGTACTGGCCGGCCCAATAGTCGAAAGGAACGCCGGCGGGCAGGGCGAGCGTCAGGCGGGTGACGCCGTCGCAAGCAGGCTCGACGGCGGTCACGGTGGCGGCGTGGCGCTGCGGCTCCGGCAGGTCGTCGGCGACGCTCGGCACCGCGATGACGAGGTCGCCGGCGGGCACGCCCTGGCAGGCGAGCGCGTAGCCCTCCGCCTCTTCCTCCGGCGTCAGGCCGAAGGGGAACTCGTCATAGGTGACTGCCCCGTCGAGCAGCCGGATCCGGCAGGTGCCGCAGCCGCCCGCCTGACAGTCGTGCGGCAGCTGGACACCCGCCCGCTCGGCCGCCGCCAGCAGCGTTTCCCCCGGCTCGGCTCTGAAGCTTTCCCCCGCCGCGGGGATCGCGATCCGATAGGCCATGGCGGCTCCCCTACTTCTTGATGTCGGCCTGGACGAGGACGTCGAGGTCCTCCGGCGCCAGCAGATCGCGAAGCGCCTTGAGCGCGGCCAGCCCGCAGGCGGTGTCCTGCTCCCCGTTGCCGCCGCTGAGGCCGACGCCGCCGATCACGGCACCGTTGACCACCACCGGGAAACCGCCGACGAACACCGCGAACCGCCCCTCGAAGCTCCACTGGATGCCGAAGGCCTCGTTTCCGGGCAGCGCCGGGCCGTTGGGCGCCTGGTTGAACAGGTGGGTGGACCGCTTGTGGCCGGCGGCGGTGAAGGCTTTGTTCCAGGCTATTTGCGGGCCGGTGATGCGCGCTCCATCCATCCGCTCCAGCGCGATGGGATAGCCGCCGTCGTCCACCACGCAGACCGATTCCAAAACGCCGATGGCCTCGGCCTCCCTGATGGCCGCAGCGATCATGGCGCGCGCCTCGCGCAGTTCCAGCTTCAGAACGCTTTTCATCGTCTCGTCTCCTGCTTCGTAGGGCTCAGCAGCCGCGGTAGACCGACTTTGTCTGGGTATAGAAGTCGAGCCCGGTGCGCCCGGACTCCCGGAAGGTGGAGGTGCTGGACCGTTTCAGCCCGCCGAAGGGCGCGTTGATCAGGTTGCCCGTGGTGGTGCGGTTGATCTTCACCGTGCCCGACTGGATGTCGCGGGCGAAGGCGTGCATCAGACGGGGATCGCGCGTGGCGATGGCGGCCGACAGGCCATAGTCCGTGTCGTTGGCCTTGGCGATGGCGTCGGCGTAGCCGTCCACGGCGATGATCGCCAGGACCGGGCCGAAGATCTCCTCCCGCGCGATGCGCATGTCCTGCGTCACGTCGGTGAAGACCGCCGGCGTCACGTAGTAGCCGCGGTCGTACGCGCCACCGGACAGCTTGTCCCCGCCGTAAAGATGCGTGGCCTCCCGCTTGCCCTGCGCGACATAGGACAGCACGGTCTCCAACTGGCCGGCGGTGGCGAGCGGGCCGAGGTCCATGCCCGGCGTCAACCCGCTGCCGATCTTGAGCGCGCGCACCTTCTCCAGCAGCTTGTCCGTAAAGGCGTCCCGCACCGACGCCATCACCAGGATACGGCTGGTGCCGGTGCAGGCCTGGCCACTCAGCGACAGGCCGCCCTTGACGGCGAGGTCCGCGGCCTTGTCCAGGTCGGCGTCCTCCATGACGATCAGAGGGTTCTTGCCGCCCAGTTCCATCTGCGTGCGCGTCGTGAAGGGGACGGCGCGGTGGATGTGCTCCCCGGCCCTGGTCGATCCGGTGAAGGACACGGCGCGGACGACCGGCGGCTCCGTGATCGCGGCGCCGATGGCGCCGGCGCTGCCGGTGATGAAGTTCAGAACTCCCTTCGGCAGCCCCGCGGCGGACAGCGCCTCCGCGAGGCGGAAGCCGCTGAGCGGCGCGTCGGACGATGGCTTGAAGACCACCGTGTTGCCGGTGATCAGCGCCGGCGCGATCTTCCGCGCGGGAATGGAGATGGGGAAGTTCCAGGGCGTGATGACCGTGCAGACGCCCAGCGGCTCCCGCACCGTGAACACGTCCATGTCGAGGTCGTCGTTCACGAAGGTCTCGCCCGTCAGCGACTGCCCCTCCACGGCGTAGAAGCGCAGCGTCTGGGCGGAGCGCAGTACCTCGTCACGGCTCTGCGGCAGGGGCTTGCCCTCTTCCCGTGTCAGCTCCTCGGCGATGCGGCCGGCGTTGGCTTCCAGATGATCCGCCGCGCGGGTCAGGACCCCGGCGCGGGTGGAGATGGGCGTGCGCCGCCAGCCCTCGAAGGCCGCCGCCGCCGCCGCAATGGCGCGGTCGGCGTCCGCTTTGGAGGAGGCCTGGAAATGGCCGACCACGTCGGTGGTATCGGCCGGGTTGATGTCGGCGAACAGGTCGCCGGTGCTGGACCGCACCCAGGCGCCGTCGATCAGATTGGCGAACACGCCGTCCGCGGCCGGACTCGTCGCATCGATCCTCGTCGCATCGGTCATGGCAGTTTCCTCGCGATGTAAGGGGTCCGTCACCAGGAGACGCTGACGTCGCCCAGCAGGAAGGTCTGGCAGGCGAGGCGTCGTCCCTCGGCCAGGTCCGCCTCGGTCAGGTGCTTGCGCTCCTTCGCCTTCACGGCGTCGGTGTTCTCGATGCCCTGCTCGATCCGGCATTTGCAGGTGCCGCACAGGCCGCCGCCGCACTTGAAGGGAATGCCGCCCTTCTCGCGCAGGGACACGCGCAGCAGGTTGCTGTTCTCCGGCGCGGTCGCGACCTTGCCGTCGGTGTTCAGAAAGGTGACCCGAATCATGGTGCCGCCCCATTCGGCTCCAGCCGCAACAGCGTGGTGTCCATGCGGCCGAAAGCCGTCAGGCTTTCCAGGGCGCCGCGCGCCCGCTCCACCGTGTCGAACCGCTCCAGAAGCTTGGACGGAACGACGTTCACGCACGCGGGCGGTGTCTCGTCCACGATGGTGACCTTGGTGTCGTGCCGCAGCTCCGCGATCACGAACCGCGCCTTGCGGGTGCCGCAGAGCAGATAGTCGTAGCTTTCGACCGGCCGCAGGCCGGGGCCGGATTCCGTCCGGAACTGGCCCGGCTTGCTCGTCAGGATGACGTACATGAAGGGCTCCCTCAGGCGACCGCGCCGGGCTGTTCGGCACCGGGCTGTTCGGCACCGGGCTGTTCGGTCTGCCGCTCACTGTCCTGGGCCAACTCAATGTCGTGGCTGACCCACAGCTGGCAAGCCAGACGGTAGCCTTGCGCCAGCCGGTCGCCGAGCTGCCGCTTCTCCTTCCAGTTGGGGTCGGGCAGATGCTCCCCGCCCGCGATCACCCGGCAGGCGCAGGCACCGCACTTCCCCATACCGCAGCTGTAGCGCAGGTGCGGGAAGGGAAACTTACGGACGCCGGTGCGCACCACCAGGTTGGTCCGCTCCGGCACTTCGTCGCGGTGGGTCTGCCCGTCCTTGTAAAAGATCACCGTCGGCATGTCGTGCCCCCTGTTGGAAAAAGGGCTGTTGGGAAAAGGGCGTTTGCAGAAAAGGGGCGGCGCCGGAGCGCCGCGCGTCAGGTCAGGCGGCAAGGCCGAGGTCGGGAAGCGGCAGCTCCCGCGCGACGTAGTCGTTGTAGAGCGCGGTCGTGTAGAGCAGCCGCATCTGCGCGCCGATTTCGCAGATCTTCAGGCAACGCCGCTGAAGCTCCGGCGTGGTCGCGTGCTCCAGCACGATTTGGTAGCCGCGCTCCCCGTGGATTTCGTCGGAGACGATGTGGAGGTCGAAGAACTCCACCTCCTCGTCCGTGAAGCCGTAGGTCGCGCGCAGGGTCGGCGTCTGCTTGCGGTAGATGGACGGCACCTGCGATTCCAGCCCGACGACGAGGCCGGCGACGGCGACGATCGGATCCTCCCGCATGGCCACGGCGTAGCACCAGCTTTGCAGACCGCGGGTGGTCGGCGACATGTTATCGGGGTCCACCACGCGCTCCCGCGTCGTGCCGCAGGCCTCCGCGAAGCGGATCAGCAGGTCCGTGTGGCGGTCGCCGCCGATTTCCTCCTCATACATGTTGGCGAGCAGGAAATCCTTGGCCTCCGTGAAGTGGTCGGGCATCCGCGCGTAAATGGAGGCGAGGTAGTCGGCAAACGGGCCGACGTAGTGGTAGTGGTTCTCGGCCCAGCGCGCCAGATGCGCGCGTGTCAGCTTGCCGGACGCCCAGGCGATGCTGAAGGGTGACTGGTTGGCGCTCTTGCCCTGGATGGCCTTTTCCAGCGCCGCGCGGAACTCGCTCTGGTTCATCAACTCGGTCATGTTTTCCTCTGCGTCGGGGGGAAGATGTGCGTTGGGGAGATCGCACCAGGGAGGTTGCGTCAGGGAGATTGCGGACGGCCAAGCCGTGGAACGGGGGCGTCCGGGGGGCCGGCAGTCCATGGAAGACCGCGGCGGTCCGTGTCGCCGCTATCCTGTATACAGTCGACTGTCCCTGTCAACATGATTTGTGGGCCAACAATCATTTTGCAGTCCCCGGCCTGGGGAAAACCGCCTTTCGGATAGGCAGTCCACTTCCCGGATGGGTGGATTTGCTGAGCGGGTTGGCAAAAGAGCGATGGGCGGGCTTGACTCCAAGCGAAGACTGTATACAGTTTGATTGACCAGCGAATCAGGTTCCGCCCCCACCAGGACTCGACCATGAACGACGACCACCGCAAAGCCGCGCTCTCTCCCTCGCCTCGCCTGGGCCAGTCGCACAGCTCGCTGCGGGAGATGATCATGGATGCGCTGCGGCAGGGCATCCTGTCCGGCACCTTCAAGCCAGGGGAAAGGCTGGTCGAGGACCGGCTGGCCGCTGATTTCGGCGTATCCCGCAACCCGGTGCGCGAGGCCATCCGCGCCTTGGAAACCGAGGGGATGATCGAGGTGATCCCGCGCAAGGGCGCCTTCGTCGCCGCCCTGTCGGAGGAGGAACTGGCCGAACTGGTCGAGGTCCGCGCCGCCATCGAGGCCCTGAGCGCCAAACTCGCCGCCCGCCGCTTGTCGGAGGCCCAGCGCACCGCCGTTCTGGAGATCCTGGACCGCGGCGAACGCGCCATCGCGGCGAAGGACGAGGGCGAACTGCGCGCGCTGAACGACTGGTTCCACGGTTTCCTGGCCGACGCCGGGCGCAACCGCTTCCTGGCCGAATTCATGCGCATCCTGCGCCACCGCACCCACTGGATGTACGTCAGCTCCATGTCCTGGCGCGCCAGGGACGCCTGGCGGGAGCACGCCGGCATTCTGCGTGCGATCGTCGATGGCGACGGCGAACTGGCCTCGGTGCTGGCGAACCGGCATGTGGTGACGGCGGGCAGCGCCTTCCAACAGAGCCGCGTGCCCGACCTGGATGCCGGAACGCCACTCACCATCAAAGAGAAGGCCGGCAAGAAGAAGACCGTCACGACCACGGATCAAAGCGCCGAACCGCGACCGCGCCGTTTCCGCGCCTCCATCCGCAGCAAGGTCGGCGCCGACGCCCCATAGCGCATCCAAAACAGGGCCGGGCCGGCGCGAGCGAGCGACCGGCCGCCCGCCTGAGGAGGTGTCATGACTCAGAACAACGCCCTCGCCCCCCGGTCCGCCTGGGGGGAACGGGGAGCCGTGGCCTCCGGCCACCCCCTGGCGAGCTGGACCGCCTTCGACATCCTGAGCCGCGGCGGGCACGCCGTGGAGGCCGCCATCGCCGCCGACGCGGTGCTGGGCGTCTGCGAACCGATGGCCACGGGCATCGGCGGCGACGCCCTGGCGCTGGTAATCGCGCCCGACGGGACGGTGGCCGGCTTCAACGGCACCGGCCGCTCGCCGCGCGGGCTGACGGCCGAAACCTTGGAGCGGGCGACCGGCTCCGCCCGCGTACCGTTGCGCGGGCCGTGGTCGGTGACGGTGCCCGGCGCGGTGGGCGCCTGGGCCACGCTGCACGAACGCTTCGGGCGCCTGCCCTTCCGCGACCTTGTGGCGCCGGCGGCGGCGCTGGCGAACAACGGCTTTCCGGTTGGCCCGATCGTCGCCCGCGAATGGCGCCGCTTCGCCGACATGCTGCGCGCGGACGCGGAGGCCACGCGGGTCTTCCGGCCGGATCGGCCGCCGGGCCCGGGAGAGCGCTTTGCCAACCCAGACCTCGCCGCGACGCTGGACCTCATCGCCCAGGACGGGGCGGAAGGTTTCTATCATTGGCTCGCCGCCCGCGCGCCGGAGGCAGTGCAGGCCGCGGGCGGCGTGCTGGACCGCACAGACATCCTGGCGCATACCGGCGTTCAGGGCGGCATCTTCTGCACCCCCCTGCGCCGCCGCCACGGCGCGCTGGAGGTGATCGAACTGCCGCCCAACACGCACGGCGTTGCCGTGCTCGACGCCTTGCAGTCGCTCGGCCCCGATCCCGTGAACCATGATGAGAGTGCCGGGCTGGTGCGGATGGTCGAGGCCACGGACCACGCTATGACCAAAGCCCGCGCCACCGTCTGCGACGCGGGGAACACGGTCGCGACGGCGGTGGTCGACGCGCAGGGCTGGTGCTGCATCCTGATGTCCAGCGTCTTCAAGCGCTTTGGCTCCGGCGTCGCCGTGCCGGGCGGCGGCTTCGTTCTGCAAAACCGCGCGCACGGATTCGCGGAGCCCGGCCATCCCAACGGCGTGGCGCCCGGCCGCCGGCCCTACCACACGGTCATTCCCGGCGCCGCACTTCGCGAGGGCCTGCCCTTTGCGATCTTCGGGCTTGTCGGCGGCGACATGCAGCCGCAGGGTCACGTGCAGATGGTCAGCCGCATGGCCCGCGGGGCCACCGACCCGCAAGCGATCCTGGACGCCCCGCGGTTCCGCGTGCAGCAGCCGAAGGTAGTCGCGGTCGAGGAGGGAATCGCCCCGGCGATGCGCGACGCGCTCGCAGCGGCGGGCTACGCGGTCGGCGTCGGCAACGCCGATTTCGGCGGCGGGCAGCTGATCCAGCGTTGCGGCACGGGCTGGGCGGCCGGGTCCGACCGGCGTAAAGACGGGATCGCGCTCGCCTTTTGACGCCCCACCGGCAAGATTGTTCGTGCACCATAAAATACGCTTGACGTACATATAAACTGTATACAGTATGGAATCCGAGGGCGGAGCCTCGATCCTAGGCTCCGTCCCCCCTCCCGGGTTGATCATAGAATCCGGTTCGTTCGGTAGATCACCCCCGCGGCCGGCATTGCCGGGCCACGCCGGGCAAGGAACAGCACACCCTTCTCTGACGACGCGGCTGTGTCGATCCGACGCGCCGCACCGGAGGCTGCGCGCCACCCATGGCCACCGCATGTTCCGATGCGCCATTATGATTTGCCCTCAAACGATCTTTGAGAACCGACATGGCCCTGTCCTCCTCCGCGCTCCGCTTCCAGCCCGTCTGGGCCGTCGGCCAACTCATCGGCGACGGAGCGGTGACGAGTGTCGATCTGGTGGAGTCCTGCCGCGCGGCGGTCCGGGACACGAACGGCACGATCAACGCGTTGGTACTGTCCGACTTCGACCGCGCCCGCACGGTGGCGGAGGAACGGGATCGCGAAAGTCGGGCCGGGCGCATCCGCGGGCCGCTGCACGGCATCCCCTTCACCATCAAGGAATCCTTCGACGTGGCCGGTTGGCCCACGACCTGCGGCAACCCGGCTTTCAGGGACAACGTCGCCCGGCGCGACGCCACGGTGGTGCGCCGCTTGGCCGAGGCCGGGGCGGTGCTGCTGGGCAAGACCAACGTGCCGCTGCACCTGCGGGACTGGCAGAGCTACAACGCGGTCTACGGCACCACGCGCAACCCGCGCGATCCGGAACGCACGCCCGGCGGTTCGTCCGGCGGCAGCGCCGCCGCGGTCTGCGCCGGCATGTCCTTCTTTGACGTGGGCTCCGACATCGGCTCCTCCCTGCGCAATCCGGCGCATTACTGCGGCGTCTTCTCGCACAAGAGCAGCCACGGGCTGGTCTCGATGCTTGGCCACGGCACCGACGGCGGGACGGAGGTGCCGGACATCAACGTCGCCGGCCCGGTTGCGCGCTCCGCGCGCGACCTCGCCCTGGTGCTGGACGCCATTGCCGGCCCGGACGGGGCCGCGGCGGCGATCCACAGGCTGGAGCTTCCCGACTGCCCCCTGGAGCGCCTGACCGACTTCCGCGTTGCCGTCCTGCCGACCCACCCCTTCGCGGAGGTGGACGAAGCCGTCTCCACCCCCATCGAGACGCTGGGCCGCTGGCTGGAGCGTGAAGGCGTGGCCGTGTCCTGGCACGCCCGCCCCGCCATCGACGCGGCGGCCCTGTGGCACACCTACGTCCTGCTGCTGCGCGCCGCGACGTCCATCCACATGCCCGACGCGGCTTTCGAAGAGACGCAACGGCTCGCCGCGGAGCAGGCGCCGAACGACCTGTCCTATGGGGTGCTCCAGCACGTCGGTGCCGCCCTGCCCCATCGCGAATGGCTGCGGCTGCAGAGCCTGCGCCGTGATTTCACGGCGGCCTGGGACGCCTTCTTCGCCGACGTCGACGTGCTGCTCTGCCCCGCCGCGGCGACCACCGCCTTCCCCTTGAACGAGGAGGGGGAGCCCTGGCAGCGTTTCCTGACCGTCAACGGCCTCCCGCAGCCGCTCACGACCCAGCTGTTCTGGGCTGGCCATTCCGGCCTGTGTCATCTGCCCTCCACCGTCGCGCCCGTCGGGTTCAGCCGGGAGGGTTTGCCGGTCGGCGTGCAGATCGTCGCGCCGCGCCATCACGACCGCCGGTCGTTGCGGTTCGCACAACGGCTCGAAGAAGCCGGATACGCCTTCGTGCCGCCGGACCCCATCCGGCCGCCCGTCGCGCCCAACGTCATCGGGTGAGGCCTTCGCCACCGCCTGAAAAACCCCACGTTCATCGGAGGGATGAATGCTTGATTGGTTTCGCACGCTGACCTCGCAGGAAAGGAAAGCCTTCTACGGCGCCTTTCTGGGACACGCGGTCGATGTTTTCGACTTCATGATCTATTCGTTCCTGATCTCCACCCTGATCGCGCTGTGGGGCATGGACAAGGCGGTGGCCGGGTCCATCGTCACCTACACGCTGCTCGCGTCCCTGGTGGGCGCCATCGGGGCCGGCGTGCTGGCCGACCGCTACGGCCGCGTGCGGGTGCTGCGCTGGACCATCGTGCTGTTCGCCGTCGCCTGCTTCCTGTGCGGGCTGGCCAATTCGCCGGAACAGCTGATGCTGTTCCGCATGTTGCAGGGTCTGGGCTTCGGCGGCGAATCCTCCCTCTGCATGGTGCTGGTGACGGAGATGATCCGCAACCCGGCACACCGCGGCAAATATTCGGGCTTCACGGCCAGCAGCTATTCCTTCGGCTGGGGGGCCGCGGCCATCGCCTACGGCGTCATCTTCTCGCTGTTCCCGGCGGAGACGGCGTGGCGCGCCTGCTTCTTCCTGGGCGTTCTGCCGGCGCTGGTCGTCATCTACCTGCGCCGCAACATCCAGGAGCCTGAGGTCTTCACCCAGGCCCAGGCCGCGCGAGCCGCGCGCGGGCGGACAGGCGGCGCCTTCAGCGGGCTCGGCCGGGTTTGTGCCCCGCCGCTGGTCGGCAAGACGATCCTGTGCAGCCTGCTGTCAGGCGGCATGCTGGGCGGCTACTATGCGTTGGCGACCTGGCTGCCGACCTACCTGAAGACCGAACGCGGCCTGTCCGTCTTTGGCACCAGCTCCTACCTCGCCGTCATGATCCTGGGCTCGCTGGTCGGCTATATGGTGGGCGCCTACGCGGCCGATCGGATCGGCCGACGCTGGACCTACATCCTGTTCGCCGCCTGCGCCTTTGTCATGGCACTGGTCTACATGATCATCCCCGTGTCCAACACGTCGATGCTGTTCCTCGGCTTTCCGCTGGGTGTCGCGATGCAGGGCATGTTCTCCGGCATCGGGGCGACCATCTCCGAATCCTATCCCAACAGCGTGCGGGCGACGGGCTACGCCGTCTCCTACAACGTCGGCCGGGTCATCGGCTCCCTCTTCCCTCTGGCGGTGGGCATGGTCAGCTCCGGCCACCTGCCGCTCGGCCTGTCGATCGCGGTGGTCGCCGGCGCCGGCTATGTGCTGGTGACCATCGCCGCCCTTCTGTTGCCGGAGACCAAGGGGCTGGATCTCCGGGACTTGGTGGACCAGGAGAGCGACACCGTCGTTGCCATGCCGGCCGTCGCCGTTGCCCGCGACCGCTGACCAAAGCAAGAGTGCGAAAAAATCGCGTGACGGCAGCACGGCCGTCACGCGATCCTCTTTTCCGACGTGCCCTTTGCGAGCCACTCCGGTTCGACGGACGATCTGCTTGGTCTGAACCGCGCCGGGAAGTCGAGCACGCCTCGCAATGGGCGGCGATCAGCTCGATTGCGGCGCAGATCGGCTGCAACCCCGAGACGCTGTGGGGCTGGCTATCCGACGACTCTGGGATGAAAACTTCCAGGTTTACGGGATGCGGAAAGTCTGGCGGCAGTTGTGGCGAGACGGCATCGATGCGGCCCGCTGCACGGGTGGCCCGGCTGATACGGCGCATCGGCCTGAAGGGAGCGACACGCGGTAAGGCGGTGCGGACGACGATCAGCGACAAGGCGGCGCCGTGTCCCCTTGACCGGGTGAAACGCCAGTTCCTGGCGCCGCACCCGACTGCCTTGTGGGTGGCGGATTTCACGTATGTCGCGACGTGGCAAGGCTTCGTCTACGTTGCCTGCCTATTTCGGCGAATTCGCCAAGGCGTTTCGGTTGAAAGCGCCCACCGTTTCGGCGAAACCGCCCACCCGAACCGGAAGCTGGTGGGTGCCGGGGCCGAACCCTGGATTTACGTTATGAAGGTTGTGGGTTTGGTTGCCAAGCACCGGCCTTAGATGTCGGGGGTTTCGCTGGCGGGATCGGCCTTGGTGCGGCGCATGGAGTCGCCATGTAGGTCGATGCGGTAGGCCCGGTGCACGAGGCGGTCGAGGATGGCGTCGGCGTAGGTGGCATCGCCGATGAGCCGATGCCAGTTGGCCACGGGAACTTGGGTGGCCAGCATGGTTGCGGCGCGGTCGTGGCGGTCGTCGATCACCTCCATCAGGTCCAGGCGCTGTGCCGCGGCCAGCTCGGTCATCGCCCAGTCATCCAGGATCAGCAGATCGAGCCGGGCGATCCGTCGCATTGTGTCGCCCGGCATTCCACTGCGCATCCAGCCAGGGAAGATGCAGGTCAAGCGAGCTTTCCCGGAGCCGAAAGATGTCGGACCGCTGACCGCGGACGACTTTGCGGATGAGCTTGCGGCGGTGACCGGTACGGCGGACGATCTCCTTGATGGCGACGCCCTCCTTGGCCAAGGCGAGAATGACGCCGTTGGTTTCCTCTCGGCGCAGAGAGCCCTCGTACTGGATATGCTCCGCTGCGGTGAGCAGAGCGGGATCAACGGTTGTCGCTCCGATCACGATGGGGATCTGGCGCATCGACTTGCGCACGGCATCCAGGAAGGCGTGGCTGGCGTTCTCCATCAGATGCCAGCGGTCCGCGACCTGGACTGCGGCAGAGCCTTCGAGATCGCTTGAGCGTGGGCGCCACTACGGTCGCGCGCGACGATGGCGATCTGCTGCTGTTACGGCCCGAGAGTGGCGGATCGAGAAGGAGGCGCTGGTATCGGCTGTGCACCCGGAACGAGTGTTCGCCACAGACCGGACAAGAACTGAACGCGGCGGCGGAGCGCACCGTGATCTGAACTGCGAGGTCGCTGTCCGCCGTCCCGAGGACCAGAAAGCCGGCTGGTACGCATCCCGTACAGCGAAGCGACCGAGCCATGATGCTGATCCCGCTGATGAAGCCAGAACGGACAACAATCCAGCACCATCAAAACTGCGACAGCCCCCCTTTTCCATGCCGATCCGGGGTCCCTATCTCAAGCCGATTGACACGCATCCGAAGACGGGCAGCCGCGCGTGGGGGTGTTCGCGGACTTCCTGGACAACCGCCTCGTCGTGCTGCTGGGCGAGCCGGGGGTCGGCAAGTCCACCGAGTTCGAACGGGCCGCGGCGGGGGAGGCGGATGCGGAGATGATGCCGGTCGGCCGATTTCTGAGCCGGCCGGCATCGGCGACGCGGGGCCGCACGCTGTACCTGGACGGGCTCGACGAGCACCGGGCGCGCACTGGCGGCGGGCGCAGCGTGATGGACCACATCCTCGGCAAGTTGGAGGAACTCGGCGGGCCGATGGTCCGGCTGTCCTGCCGCTCCGCCGACTGGTACGACGGCAGCGATGCCGGCATGCTGTCGCAGACCGGCAGGGAACCGGTGGTATTGGAGCTGCTGCCGCTCAGGTTCGAGGATGCCGTCGTCATCGCGGGGGCGCAGCTGGGCGACGCTGGGGCCTTCATCGCCGGAGCCAGGGCGTGCAACCTGGATCCCTGGCTGCTCAACCCCGAACCGCTCGGCCTGCGGCTGGAGTCGCATGTCAGCGGCGGCGGCTGGCCCGTCACCCGCACCGCCCTGTTCGAAAACGCCCGTGCCCAACTGCTGACGGAACTGAACGACGAACATGCCGAGGTGGTGGGCGATACCCTGTCCGATCCGGCACTGTCCGCGGCGGCCGACCGGCTCGCCGCCGTGGCTCTGCTCGCCAACCGCTCGGGCTTCGCGCTCCACGCCAACCAGGCCGAAGCCGAGTTCGCCGCGATCCTGTCCCTGGACGGCGATGTCCCGGCCCTGTCCGCGGCGGCCGTTCTCGCCGGTCGAGGGCCGGCGGGTGGTGCCGCGCCACCGCATGATCGCCGAGTATATCGCCGCCCGCCACCTGTGCGACCTGTTGCGGGCGGCGGGTCTGCCGCTCGGCCCCGTGCTGGCGCTGATCACCGGCTGGGATGGCGGCACGCTGTCCGATCTGCGCGCCGTCTATGCTTGGTTGGTCGCCCTGATGCCGAAGCATGCTGAGCGGCATCTCGGCCGTGATCCGCTGGGGGCCATCTGTATGGCGACGCCGCGTCGTGGAGCCTGGACGCCAAGCGGTCGGCATTCCACCATCTGAGAGCACTGGCGGACGAGGATCCATGGTTCCGGGCACAGGAGCGGACGCCGGGATGGTCGCGCATGGGCACGCCGTTCGGCGGCTTGTCCTGCCCGGAGTTCGTGCCGGATTTCCGCGATACGCTTTGTGAAACGGGCCAGCCCCATCTGCTCGCGACCGTGCTGGACAGTATCGAGAATGGGCGCCGCGGCCGGAACTCGGGGTCGATCTGCTTGCCGTTGCGCGCGACGACGGCGTCAGCGATGCCGTCCGTTCGCACGCGATCGACGCGTTCTCCCACGCCTGCCCGGACCGGCAGGGTGATCTGCGTGCCCTTCTGGACGCGGTGAATGACGGTGCCGTGGCGGATCGTCGGCAGGACCTCCGGGCCTCCCTGCTGCGGCGCCTGTATCCCAAGCTGCTGACACCGGATCAGCTTGACATGCCGAACACATCGCGCGCTCCCGCCGGCAGCGGGAAGCCGAGGAACGCTGGCGCGCCGAAGGTGCTGCCGAACTGGCCCCGCATCTGGAAGAAATCCGGAGCGGAGCCGCCTTCGACACGCTTGAGTGGGCTGCGCGGGTCGGATCGTTCACCGGGGCGAAGAGTGAAACGCTGGACGCCTTCCGTAGGCGCATTGCCGAGGATGTCGGAGATCACGCGGCCGATGCGATCATCACCGGCTTCCGGAACATCCTGACCCGCGACGATCTGCCGAGCTTGCCGAGGTGACCGAGACTCGTCACCGGCGCTTCGCGGTGCTTCCCCTCCAGGCCGGCATGGCGATCCGGAGGGCGGAGGGACGGGAGGCCGTTCCGGGTCTGCCGGATCGCACCTTGGAAGCGGCTTTGTGCGGTGCCGTGATCGAGATTCGGACCTCCGAACCATGGATCGAATGGATCTTGGCGGAGCGTTCCGAGTTGGGCCCGCGAAGTCTGGAGGCGTTCTGGCGCACTTGCCTTCAGCGGAGCTTGCAGTGTCCGCCGAGGCTATTGGGCCTCCAAGATCGTCTCGAAGATGATGGGCATGTTCGTCGAGCAGAGCCGCTTCCGCCCCGACGTGCTGATGCGCGCCCTGGACAACACCGGGGCCGACCTGTGGCGAAGCTCCCGTCGCGCTTCATCGGCACCCATCACCAGCCGGCTGAAGATCGTTCGTCAGCACCGGCATGCCCAACGGCGAACAGATCGCGGTTCTCCCCGCGCTGCGATCCATCGGTTGCCTCGCGCACCATCTCCAGCCGCTCGGGCATGGCTTGACCGTGGAATTTCTGGAGATCCTGGCCGGCGACAAAAGCCGTCGCGACCCGATCCTCCTCCCTCAACGCGAACATGCCCTCATCCTGACCGCCTGAAGCGTTCATCACCTGAACGCACAGGGTTCTGTGCCGGTCACCGGGGCGGTTCCGTAGGATTCGTCTGGAAGCAGGATGCCTCAACACCAGCCAGACCGTGGATCAGGTGCCGCGGTCTCCGTCGGGTTCGGGAGGATGTCTAAGGGGAACCGTTCCCATTGGACAGGTCAGCACGGCCGCCTTTCGGCTAAGAGCACCTTGCTCTGTCGAAAGCCTCGCGGTCTGACGGAGTGATGCCCATCTGCCGGGTATCATGGAAAATCATCTGCTGTGCTTTGCGCGGCTGGCCCATGCTGTGGCGCGCCGCGCGCTCCCCGTACTTCTGAGCAAGTACGCCCGCCCTGCCTATCGGCCTTCCAGCCTGTTTGCCGCTCTGCTCGTGAAGGAGCATCTCCGCCTGAACTATCGCGGCTTGGAGGACCTGCTGCGGATCTCAGGTTAACTTCGCCGCCTGTTCGGCTTCCTGAGCGTTCCCGACCACTCCACTTTCTGGTGGTTCGCCCGCCGCTGGCTCAGTGCCGAACTGGTGGCGTCGGCTTTGGCGGAGACCGTGCGCCGGGTCAAACGCGATGGCCAGCGGTGCCAGGTCGCCCTGGACAGCACAGGGCTCTGGCTCAGCCATACCTCACGGTATTTCGAATGGCGGGCGAAACGCGAGCGCGGTCAGCGTGGATGGCTGAAGTGGGCATTGGCTATGTGGGTAGGCCCGCAAATGCTTTTGGCTCAACGGGTTCGTCCCGGACCAGCGGGCGATTTCCCCGATCTGGTTCCGCTGGCAACTGACGCCTCTGCGGTGATGGCCTTCGACGAGGTGATCGCGGACGCCGGATACGACAGTGAGGCCAATCATCGCTTCTGCCGCGAGACGTTGGGCGTCCATTCCCTCATCCCGGCAAAGAAGCGGCGCTCGATCAAGGTCATCGCAACCACCCCATACCGACAGGAGATGCACCGCCTGCTCAATGACCCAGGGGATGCTGCCAGCAAGCGCGCTTACCGGCAGCGCTGGAAGGTTGAAACCGTTATGTCGGTTGCGAAGCGGAGGTGGGGCGAGGCCCTATCCGCCCGCACCGACCTCACGCAACGGTCTCAAGCATTGCTCAGAGGCGTCGTCTACAACGTCAACCGCCTTGTTCTACTTGGTGTTTCCGCATGAGGCTTTCGACAGAGCAAGCTGAACTCTCTGGACCGGCTTCTTCGGCGCCGCCGGCTTGCCCCCAATTCAGGAAGGTGGAAGGGCTGTCCACCACATCGCCTCAGCCTTTTATGGCTCCTTTCAGATGCGCGGCGTATGATCCGAGATCGGTCTGTGGAAGAGCGTCAATGCGCATATTGGTTATCGAAGATGCCGAGGATCTGGCGGACGCCGTCGTCGACAGCCTGCGCAGTCTCGGGTATGCCGTCGATTGGGCGGCGGACGGCCATCAGGCCGATGAACTTCTGCGTACGGAGACCTATCAGCTCATCATTCTGGACGTGATGCTGCCGGGGCCCGATGGTCAAACCCTGCTGCGCCAGTTGCGCCGCCGGGGCAATCGGACACCCGTGCTGGTCACGACGGCCAGATCGCAAATCGACACGAAAATCCACCTGCTGGACCTTGGGGCCGACGATTACATCGTAAAGCCGTTCGACCTGCGTGAACTGGAAGCGCGATGCCGCGCCCTGTTACGCCGGTCGCACGGTATGGCCTCGTCCGAGACCGTCATCGGTAACTTGGCGTTCGACACGGCGCGGCGGACGGTTTCGATCGATGGCCGTCCCATCGACCTCAGCGCGCGGGAGTTCAGGCTGCTGGAATTGTTCCTGGGAAACATGGGGCGCGTAATGACCAGAACCGCGCTCATCGAGCAGCTCTTCGACCTGGAACAGGCGGTCACACCGAACGCGGTGGAAATGTCGGTTTCCCGCCTGCGGCGCAAGCTGGAGGGAGCGTCGGTGGTGATCCGCACCATGCACGGCGTCGGCTATGTGAGCGAACTGCAAAATGCCGAATGAGGCACGGGCCGGTCAGGGAGGTTCGCTGCGCCGGCGCCTGCTGAGCCGGATGTTCGTGGTGCTGGGCGTCGTCACCCTCATCCTGTTCCTGTTCGTCCGCTCCTACGCACAGGAGGCGGCCGACAGCGCCTATGACCAGCTTCTGTCGGCCTCCGCCCTGTCCATCGCCGACGCGGTGCGGGTGGAGAATGGCGCCATCACGGTGGATTTGCCCTATTCCTCGCTCAGCGTGCTTGGAACGGCCCGGCACGACCGGGTCTTCTACAAGGTCATGGCGCCGGGCGGCCTCCTGGTCACCGGATACGAGGATCTTCCCGGCGCGTCGGTGCATGACGACACGCCCATGTTCCTGAACGCAGTTTACAGCGATGCTCCCGTCCGGATCGCCGTGACCGGTCGGTTCATCAGCGGGGTGGAGCGATCGGGATGGGTGACCGTGGTCGTCGCCCAGACCCGCGAGGCCCGCGACCTGCTGGCGTCGCGGCTGGTCGCCAACTCCTTCGCTCCCATCGCCTTCGCCGTGGTCGTCGGCGCTCTTCTGCTCTGGTTCGGCATCCGTCAGGCATTGGCTCCATTGAGCTTTCTTGAGGCTCTGATCCGGGCGCGGCACCCGCAGGACTTCACCCCCATCGATACCCCGGTGCCGACGGAGGTCGGGCAATTGTTGGCCGCTGTCAACCAGCTTGTGGTCCGCTTCAAGGCCAACCTGGACTCCACACAGTCCTTCCTGGCCGACGCGGCGCATCAAATCCGCACCCCCCTGGCGGCCTTGCGGTCGCAAGCCGAGCTGGCGCGCCACGAGGCGGATGTCGAGCGCCTGCGCAACCGCGTCGAACGCATACACCGCAACGCCGTCGAGGCGAGCGAATTGACCACGCAGCTTCTGAACCATGCGACCGTTATCCATCGCGCGGAATCCGTCCATCCGCAGGTGGTGGATCTCGATGCGCTGCTCCGGCAGATCGTCCAACAGATGGCCGCCCGGCCTGATGCCCCACCCATCACCCTGACCCGCGAACCGGCGGAGGGGGACGCGTTGCTGCTGGGTGATCCCGTGACCCTGCGGGAAGCGCTGTCCAATCTGCTGGACAATGCGGTCAAATACGGCAGCGCGAACCCCATCGACCTGCAGGTTCGTCCGGGGACCGGGGATTACGGCCCACTGGTGGAGATCGCCGACCGTGGTCCCGGCATACCGGATGCGGAGAAATCCAAGGTGTTCGAACGCTTCAGCCGTGGACGGCTGTCCAAGGGGATCGCCGGCAGCGGCCTTGGACTCTCCATCGCCGCAGCGGTGGCCGAGGCGCATCACGCAACCCTGACGCTGCTCGACCGTCCCGGCGGCGGCCTGATCGTCCATCTGGAATTTCCGGCTCCAAACCTGCCCGGAGACGGGGCGGCCAACATTTCTCCCGGCAGGAAACAGTTGCTCCCGCTGATTCTGTTCCTGCTGTTTCCGGCCCTTCCGCTGGCGATTGTTCGCCCGGCCCTGGCCTTGGAGCCGGTTCTCTATCCGGCACCCGCCTCCGCGCCCGCCTCCGGGGTGGAGCGTCTGCGCATCGACGCCGCCACCGACCGGCCGACGATCGAGCCGCTGATCCGGGATTTCCAGCAGACGAACCCGACGGTCACGGTCGAATACAGGGAGATGAACACCGGAGAGCTGTACGATTCCGTCGTCAAGCGCGCCGCCGGTGAGGTGCCGGATCTGGTCATCAGTTCCGCCTCCGGCCTGCAGGTGAAGTTGGTCAATGACGGGCATGCGCTCCGCTACAGCTCCCCGGCGACGGAAGCGCTTCCGGACTGGGCGAGGTGGCGCAGCGCCGCATTCGGGTTCACCCAGGAGCCGGCGGCCATCGTCTTCAACCGCGACCTCGTCCCGGCGGACGAGGTGCCGACATCCCGCGAAGACCTGATCCATCTCCTGCGCGACCAGAAAGAGCGCTATCGCGGCCGGCTGGTGACCTACAATGTCGAGGACAGCGGCATCGGCTATCTGTTCGCGACGCAGGATTCCGTCCTGACCAGCCAATTCTGGCAGCTCGCCGATGCGCTTGGCGAGAACCAGGTCAGGCAGATGTGCTGTACATCCGACATGGTGGACTCCATCGAACGGGGCGAGAGCCTGATCGGCTACAATCTGCTTGGGTCCTACGCGCGGGAGCGGCAGCTCCACGGCGCCCATATCGGGATCATCCTGCCCTCCGACTACACGCTGGTCATGACCCGCGTCGCCCTCATCCCCCGGCGGGCGAGCGCCCCCGATCTCGCCGGACGCTTCATCGATTATCTGGTGTCGGAACGCGGGCAGGCGGTGGTCGCCGCCAGCACGGCCTTCTATTCGATCCTGCCGACGGGCGGCGGTCCGATGTCGGCGACACGCCTGCAGGAGGAGGTGCGCGGTCCGACGCAACGGATCGGCCTCGGCCCCGCGCTCCTAGTCTACATGGACCACCTGAAGCGTGCCCGTTTCCTCCAGCAATGGAAGGCCTTCCTGCATCAGCCGTGAGGGCGGGGAGGAGGTGGTGGCAAAAAAGATGGCCCGGGGACGACCCGGGCCAGTTCGCCTGGAACGTGCCGTTCCGGACAGGATGGTCGCTCAGCTTCCGGGCAGGGAATGGACGTTGGCGATGAACAGGTCCTGCCAGTTCGCCGGCTTGTTCTTGATCGAGCCGACGCGTCCCATGAAATTCGCGAACTGCATCACGCCGTTGGGCGTGGTGGAGAATTTGGTGTCCGGATCCTTGATCATCCGCTCGACCTCGTCAGCCGACAGCTTGGCCTTGGCGGACTGGACGTAGATCGTGGCGGCGCGCGCCGGCTCGTTCGCGATCAGCGTGTCCGCCTCCTCCAGCGCCGCGAGGAAGGCGGCGGTCAGCTTGGGATTGGCGTCGATGAAGCGCTTGGGCGCGTAAACCAAATCGAGCGAGATGTTGCCGAGCACATCGACCGAGTTCATCACGCGATGCACCTGGGGATTTTCCAGCTCCATGAAGGAATAAGGCGGCGAACCGAGATGGCTGTTGACCTCGGTCTTGCCGGAGACGAGCGCCGTGTAGGCCTCCGGATGCGGGAGGCCGACCGTCATCGGATCGAGCTTGGCGTAATTGTCGTCGCCGAATTCCTTGGCAACGGCCATTTGCAGCACCACGGCGGACAGCGAGGTCTTGATGCCCGGCAGGGCGATCTTGTCCTTGGCGGTGAAATCCTTCAGCGACTTGATGTTGGGGTTGTTGGTGTTCAGGTACAGCGACGTGGCGCTGAGCCCGGCCAGGCCCGAGACTTCCAGCTTCGCGTTGCCCTTCACCTTCGACCACAGTGTCAGGAAGCCGGGCACGCCGATGGCGGCGATGTCGAGGTTGCCGGAGATCATGGCGTCGTTGATGACGTTGCCGCCGTCCAATTCCAGCCAGCCGATCTTGACGTCGCCGAGGCCCGCCGCTTTGACCTGCTTCTCAAGGAACTTCTCGTGCTCCATGACGATCATCGGCAGATAAAGGATGCCGTATCCCTTGGAGATGTGGACTTCCGAAGTTTCGGCGCGGACGGGGCTGGTCGCCAGCGCCCCGGATGCCAGAGCGACAAGTGCCGTCGCCAACACGCCAACCCGGCGCAGGGTCGCGAATGCGGTCATGATGGGTCCTCCCATGGACGTTTTTTGGCCGAAGTAGCGATTAAGAGCCGGCTCAGTGCTGCATGCCCCAGCGGCGGATGGTGCGCCGCTCGATGGTAGCAAAGACGCCGTTCTCGACGACAAGGCCAATCAGGATCACGGTGAACAGGCCGGCGAAGACGTTGGCCGTTTCCAGTTGGTTGCGGTTCTCGAAGATGTACCAGCCGAGGCCGCCGGAACCGGAGCTGACACCGAACACCAGCTCAGCCGCGATCAGGGTGCGCCAAGCAAAGGCCCAACCCACCTTCAGGCCGGTGAGGATAGACGGGAATGCCGCCGGGATCAGGATGTGGCGGACCAGTCCAAGGCCGCTCAGCCCATAGTTCCGGCCGACCATGCGCAGCGTGTTGGAGACAGAGCGGAAGCCGGCATGGGTGTTGAGCGCGATAGCCCACAGCACGGAATGGACAAGCACGAAGATCACGCTGCCCGAGCCGAGTCCGAACCAGATCAGCGCCAGCGGCAGCAGAGCGATGGCCGGCAGCGGGTTCAGCATGGAGGTCATCGTCTCCAGCAGGTCGGTGCCGATCTGCGAGCCGATGGCGACGGTGGTCAGCAGGGCCGCCAGCAGGATGCCCATGGCATAGCCGATCACCAGCGTCTGCAACGAGACCAGCGTGCGCGCCGGGATGATGCCGTTGGCGATGTCGGTGGTGAAGGCCTGGAGCATCGCCGAGAAGGGCGGAAACAGCAGCGGGTTGTCGAGCCAGTGGCCGTAGACCTCCCAGATCACGGCGAGAACCAGCAGGATCAGCCCCTTGCGCAGCAGCGGAACGCGGTACAGCCGCTCCCACGCGCTCAATGGCTTCTCGACATCGGCGATGACGGTCGAGCGGGACACGTCCCGGACGATCTCCGGGCGTTCGGCGAGGATGGATTGGATGGTCATCGCGGGCCTCAGTGCACGAACAGCATGTCATTGATGCGGGCTTCCAGTTCCGCCTGCGCGGCGGTGCCGAGCTGCTCGGGCTGGATGCTGTTCAATTCCGCTTTTACCTGCCCCGGATGCGGCGACAGCAGCAGGATGCGCGTCCCGACACGGATCGCTTCCTCGATGGAGTGGGTCACGAACAGGACGGTGAATTTGGTGTCGTCCCACAGGCGCAGCAGTTCGTCCTGCATGCGGCGGCGCGTCAGGGCGTCGAGGGCCGCATAAGGCTCATCCATCAACAGGACGTCCGGCTCCATCGCCATGCCGCGGGCGATGGCGACCCGCTGCTTCATGCCGCCGGAGAGCGTGTGCGGGAAGCTGTGCGCGAACTTCGCCAAGCCGACCTTGTTGATGTAGTGGTCGGTCCGCTCCGCCGCTTCCGCCCCCTTGGCGCGGCCGCTGGTGGTCAGCGCGAACAGCACGTTTTCGCGCACGCTTTTCCATGGCAGCAGCTGGTCGAATTCCTGGAACACCATCATGCGGTCGGGACCGGGCCGGGTCACCTCATGCCCGTTCAGCCGGATGGCGCCCTCCACTGGCTCCAGATAGCCGCCGATGGCCTTCAGCAGGGTGGATTTTCCGCAGCCCGACGGGCCGAGCAGGACGTAACGGTCGGATTTGAAAACCTGGAAATCGACCCGATAGGTGGCCGTCACCAGATGATCCGTCGTCTTGTACTGCAAGGTGACGCCGGACACCTCCAGCAAGGGGCTGGCCGGGACCGTGTACACCACGGGATCGGCGGGCGCAGCCGCTGTGGTGGAACGGACGGTCGGCGACGTCCTGTTCATCGTTTCCTCCAACATTTGTCAGGTTGCTGATGCTGCCAATTGCGTGGCTTGCCGACAGTATGTGGGGGAAGTCTGACAAGGTCCTGACAGCGTCCCCGGCGCCAGCACCGTACCGTCAGGTTGAGTTCAGTGCCGGGCTGTTGCATGGAGGTTCCAAGGGCAAGAGAAGCCGCAACTCCACCGCTGATCAGGCGATGCGGACGGAGTTCGG
>CBIHQY010000011.1:0-131276 GCA_966212305.1 uncultured Azospirillum sp. | reverse complement strand
TCCGGCCGGGTCCGGCCGGTCGATACCTTGTGGAACGGCTTCGTTCGTCGCTGCGGTGGCGCTAGGGGGTACGCCGGTGCGCGACCTGCGTGGCCGGTTGCTTGAGACAAGGTCTAGGGGAAGAAAATGGCAAAATTTGGGTGGAGTTCGAGGAATCGGACGCCGCCCCATGACGGGCCGCATGCCTCGCAGCGCTACACTCCCATGCGTTCGCCGCAGCGACGGGTTCCGGGATTGTCACGGCTAAAGGTCGTGCGCTTGTTCTGAATCAACGCTTTGACCGCGGTCCTGCCGCATCGTCGCGCCGTCGTCCCCAATCGAAGGGGGTGTGCCGCAGTCATCCGGCATCCCACCGAATGCGGCGGCGGTTTGCCCAAATGTGTTCAGGAAGCGAGTTGTCCCATGTCGGCTTTCGCAGACATTCTCCAGGCCATGCCGCCGATCGCGCGGGTGGTGCTCATGCTCGGTCTCGTGTCGGCGGCGGGCGTGGCGCTCGGCCATATCAAGATCCGCGGGGTCGGGCTCGGCATCGGCGGCGTGCTGTTCTCCGGCATCGCCGGTGGCCACATCGCCAAGCAGGCGGGCATCGCCTTCAACCCGGAGATGATGGACTTCATCCGTGATTTCGGCCTGATCCTGTTCGTCTACACCATCGGCATCCAGGTCGGTCCCGGCTTCTTCGCCGCGCTCCGTCGCAGCGGGCTGGCGCTGAACGGGCTTGCCCTGCTGATGGTGGGGTCCAGCATCCTGCTGACCGCGGCGCTGGTGTCATCGGGGGTGCTGTCGCTGGGCTCCTCGCTCGGCGTGTTCGCCGGCGCGGTGACCAACGCCCCGGCGCTGGCCGCCACCCAGCAGGTGCTGACGGAGGTCGGGGCCGATGCGGCGGTGATGGCCTTGCCCGGCCTTGCCTTCGCCGTCACCTACCCCTTCGGCATCGCCGGCAACCTGCTGGCGATGGCCGCCGTCCGCATCCTGTTCCGCATCGATCCCGAGGCCGAGGCCACCCGGTTCGAGGAGTGCCGCCGCGCCGAGGTGTCGACGCTGGAGACCATGGACCTGACCGTGCGCAACCCGGAGCTCGAGGGCCGTCCGCTCGGGTCCGTCGACGCGCTGTGCGACCATGGCGTTGTCGCCTCCCGCCTGCTGCGCGACGGCACGCTTTGCGTTCCGCACAACAACACCTGCCTGAAGCTGGGCGACGTTCTGCATGTGGTCGGGCCGCGGCCGAAGCTGGAGCAGGTGCGGACCCTGCTGGGGCAGGAGTTCGACCGGCCGCTGACCACCAAGGGCACCGATCTGAAATGGGATCGCATCGTCGTCACCAACAATGCGGTGCTGGGCAAGTCGATCGCCGCCCTGAACCTGCAGGATGCCCATGACGTGGTCGTCAGCCGCGTCAACCGGTCGGGCGTGGAGCTGGTGCCCACCCCGGCGCTGAAGCTGCAGTTCGGCGATATCCTGACGGTGATCGGCCGGCCGGACAGCCTCGCCGCCGTCGGCCGGGTCTTCGGCAATTCCGCCCGCAAGCTGCAGCAGGTGGAGATGATCCCGATGTTCCTGGGCATCGCGCTGGGCGCGGCGCTCGGCGCCGTTCCGATCTTCCTGCCGGGCATGCCGGCGCCGCTGCGCCTCGGCCTTGCCGGCGGGCCGCTGATCGTCGCGCTGATCCTGGGCCGCGTCGGCCATGTCGGGCCGCTGGTGTGGTTCATGCCGCCGGCCGCCAACCTTGCATTGCGCGAGATCGGCATCATCCTGTTCCTGGCCGTGCTGGGCATCGCGTCGGGCGACCGCTTCGTCGCCACGCTGGCGAGCGGCGCCGGCTGGCCCTGGATGATGTGGGGCGTGCTGGTGACGCTGGTGCCGCTGCTGCTGACCGGGCTGGTCGCGCGCGGGCTGATGAAGCTGAACTTCCTGACCATCTGCGGCGTGCTGGCCGGGTCACAGACCAACCCGCCGGGATTGGCCTACGCCAACGCGCTGGTCGCGTCGGAGGCTCCGGCCCTGGCCTACGCCACCGTCTATCCGCTGGCGATGTGCCTGCGTATCCTGGGGCCGCAGATTCTGGTACTTTTGTTGTGGTGACGCACTGTTTTGGGACACAAGCGGCTTAACGTGCATTTGATGTGAAATCTGCGTTGCGAAACGCGCATGCCCCGGTCTAGCCTATGCCGCAATGGTCATACCGTGGCATCGGCCGGCCGCATCGGCCCGCCGCGTCGGCATGACCGTCACCCGCCACCCGAACCAGCCGGTTTTTCGCGCATGCACCGTCACCCGCCAGTCAGCGAGTCCGCTCCCGCCGCCGTCGTCGTGGAGGATCTGCACAAGCGGTTCGGCGAGCTGGAGGTGCTGAAGGGCGTCTCGCTGACCGCCCGCGAGGGCGACGTCATCACGCTGATCGGCTCGTCCGGTTCGGGAAAGAGCACGCTGCTGCGCTGCATCAACATGCTGGAGATCCCGGACGACGGGCGGGTCGTCATCGGCGGCGAGGCCATCGCGCTGAAGAAGACGCGCGGCGGCGCCAGCGTCCCCGCCGACACCCGTCAGGTGGAGCGCATCCGCACCAGCCTCGGCATGGTGTTCCAGAGCTTCAACCTCTGGACCCACATGACCATCCTGCAGAACGTGATCGAGGCGCCGGTGCATGTGCTGGGCGTGCCGAAGGCGGAAGCCGTCGACCGCGCCCGCATGCTGCTGGACAAGGTCGGCATCCTGGCGAAGGCCGATGCCTATCCGGTCCAGCTGTCGGGCGGCCAGCAGCAGCGCGCCGCCATCGCCCGCGCGCTCGCCATGCAGCCCAAGGTCATGCTGTTCGACGAACCGACCTCGGCGCTCGACCCCGAGCTGGTCGGCGAGGTTCTGCGCGTCATCCGCCAGCTGGCGGACGAGGGCAACACGATGATCCTGGTGACGCACGAGATGGGCTTCGCCCGCGAAGTGGCGTCCAAGGTGGTTTTCCTGCACCAGGGGCGGATCGAGGAGGAGGGGTCACCCGACAAGGTGCTGACCGACCCCGACTCGGACCGGGTGCGGCAGTTCCTCTCGCGCCATCTGTCCGGCGCGGCGTGAGGGGACGAGGCAGAGGGCAGGACCGGACCGTCAGAAACAGCCCGGCCCCGGCAGGGGCCAGAGAACGGGCGAACCGAACAGAGGAGTGTGTTCGTTGAAGAAGATCGTTTCGGCCCTGGCGCTCGGCGCCATGATGGCTGTGGCCGCGGCAGGCGCCGCCAACGCCAAGGAATGGAAGACGGTCCGCATCGCCAGCGAGGGCGCCTATCCTCCGTGGAACGCCACCGACAGCTCGGGCAAGCTGATCGGTTTCGAGGTCGATCTCGCCAACGACCTGTGCCGGCGCATGAAGGTCACCTGCGAGTTCGTCGCCCAGGATTGGGACGGCATCATCCCGGCCCTCCAGCAGGGCAAGTACGACGCCATCATGTCGGCGATGACCATCACCGACGAGCGCAAGAAGGTCATCGACTTCTCGATCCCCTACGGCACCGAGCCGTCGGTGTTCGCGGTGATGACCAACTCGCCGCTGGCCAAGTCGCTGAAGCTTGGCGCCGACCGCGTCGACCTGAACGACCAGGGCAAGGCCAAGCCGGTGCTGGAGAAGCTGGCCGAGGTGCTGAAGGGCAAGGCCGTCGGCGTCCAGGTGTCGACCATCCAGGCCGATTTCATGGACAAGCACCTGCCGAAGGTGACGATGCGCACCTATGAGAAGGTGGACAACGCCGGCAGCGATCTCGACGCCGGCCGCGTCGACGCCATGCTGGGCGACCGTTCGGTCGTCGAGGCGATCGTCAAGGCGACGCCGGACAAGATGGTCGTCGTCGGCCCGAACTTCATCGGCGGCGTGATCGGCGAAGGCATGGGCATCGGCATGCGCAAGGACAGCGCCGACCTGAAGGCGATGTTCGACAAGGCCATCGCCGAGGCGCTGAAGGACGGCACGGTCAAGAAGCTCAGCACCCAGCATTTCGGGTACGACATTTCCCCGAAATGAGTTGAGCGGCGCCCGTCCGCCTCCCCGCCGGGGAAGGCGGCGGGCGCCGGTCCGATGCCATCCGGCCGGACGGTTCCGCCCTTCGCCCCTTGCCGGGGGCCGGGCCGGCGGCCGTGACCGGCCGGACTTTTTCCGGGCGTGCCAATGCTGGAACTCCTTTCCTTCGGTCCCAACGGCTGGGGCGGACAGTTGCTGATGGGCACCGCGATGACGGTCGCGGTCGCGGTGTCGGCCTTCGCCTTCGGCATCCTCATCGGTTCGCTCGGCGCCTCCGCCAAGCTGAGCGACAGTCTCGCCTTGAATACGGCCGCCGATGCCTACACCACGGTGGTGCGCGGCGTTCCCGAACTGCTGGTCATCTATCTGCTGTTCTTCGGCGGCAACAGCATGGCCACCGCCGTCGCCACCGTCTTCGGCTATGGCGGGCGGGTGGAGTTGGACGCCTTCGTCATCGGCATGCTGTCGGTCGGGCTGATCTCCGGCGCCTATTCGACCGAGGTGATCCGCGGCGCCGTGCGGTCGGTCCCCTTCGGCCAGATCGAGGCGGCGCGCGCCTGCGGCATGAGCCGCTGGCTGATCCTGCGCCGGGTGCTGGTGCCGCAGACCATGCGCTTCGCCCTGCCCGGCCTGGGCAATGTCTGGCAGCTGACGCTGAAGGACACCGCGCTGGTGTCGGTGACGTCGCTGGCCGAGCTGATGCGGGTCAGCCGTCTGGCCGGCAGCGCCACCCGCGATTACTTCCTGTTCTACGGCGCGGCGGCGGTGCTGTACCTGCTGCTGACCACCATTTCCACGGCGCTGTTCAGCCGCGCCGAGCAGGCCGCCAACCGCGGCGTCCGGAGGGCCTGAGGCGATGAACTGGGAACTGATGTGGGACAGCGTGCCCCGCCTGCTCGGCGGGCTGCCGCTGACGATCCAGCTGATCGTGACCTCGCTGGCGCTGGGCGGCGTTCTGGCCTTCATCGTGGCGCTGCTGCGGCTGTCGGGCAACCGGGCGGTGAAGGGGTTCGCCGCCGCCTATGTCTTCTTCTTCCGCGGCACGCCGTTGCTGGTGCAGATCTTCCTGATCTATTTCGGTCTGGGCGAGTTCGATCTGGTGAAGAACAGCTTCGTCTGGCCCCTGCTGCGCGAACCCTACTGGTGCGCCATCCTGGCGCTGACGCTGAACACCGCCGCCTACACCAGCGAGGTTCTGCGCGGCGCCATTCTGTCGGTCCCCCAGGGGCAGGTCGAGGCGGCGCGGGCCTGCGGCATGTCGCGGGCACTCGCCTTCCGCCGCATCGTCCTGCCGGTGGCGATCCGCCAGATGCTGCCGGCCTACGGCAACGAGGTGATCCTGATGGTCAAGGCGACCTCGCTCGCCAGCACCATCACGCTGATGGAGGTCACCGGCATCGCCCGGCGCATGATCGCCCAGACCTTCGCGGTCTTCGAGCTGTTCATCGTCGCCGGGGCGATCTATCTGGTGCTGAACTTCATCGCGTCGCGCCTGATCAAATTCGCCGAATGGCGCCTGACCCCGTATCTGCGGGCGCGGGCGTAAGTAAGGATAGCAGTGGAAAAGCCCTCTCCCGGCTCGGGAGAGGGCTTTTTCGCTTACTGCCCCAGCATCTCGAAGCTGGGCGGGGCCGGATCGACCACGCGGGCGCCGGTCGGAGTGATCTCCATCACCGCCAGCCCGCGTTCGACCATGCCGTCGGCGCGCAGGCGGAACAAGCCGTCCAACCCCTCGAAGCCGTTGGCGTTGGTCATCGCCATGCGGTCGAACGGAACCGGGCCGCCGCTGCGGGTCAGCACCGCGGCGATGGAGGTCGCGTCATAGGCCAGCGTGGCGATGCGCGGCGGCTTGCGGCCATAGACCTGCTCGAACTGCGACTCGAAGCGGGCGCGGGTCTGCGGCGCCGGGGCGGCGTAAAGCGCGCCGACCAGCGCCGGCTCCTGCCCCAGCGCCCCTTGCGAGCTGTCGTCCCACAGCCCAGTGCCCAGCAGCTTGACCTGCTGCGGCTGCACGCCGTTGGCGGCCAGCGCCTGGGCGATGCCCTGGGCGCGCTGCCCGCCTTCGGCCAGCATCACCGCCTGCGGCTGCGGGGTTTCCTGCGCGACCTGCCTGGCCGGAACCGACAGGTCGGTGACGGCCGGATCGTAGCGCTCGACCTGCGTGGTCATGGCGCCCAGCCGCGGCGCGATGGCCTGCATGGCATTGACCACCGCGTCGCCGTAGGGGGAGCGCGGCGCCAGCACGGTGAAGCGCGTCGCCCCGCGCGAGCGGGCATAGCCGGCGACGCGGCTGACCTGATCGGCCGGGACGAAGCCCATCACGTAGGTGCCGTTGCCGGCCTGGGCGGCGTCGTTGGTGAAGGCCAGCACGTCGACGCCGGCATTCTGCGCAATCGGGCGCACCGCGGCGACGTCGGCGGCGAACAGCGGACCGATGATGAGGCGGGCACCCTCGGCCAGCGCCTGGCGTGCCGCATCGGCGGCGCCGTTCGGCGTGCCCTTGGTGTCGCGCGGCAACAGCTGCAGCCGGTCGCCGGCCATGTCGAACAGCGCCATCTGGGCGGCGTCCAGCATGGACTGGCCGATGGCGGCGCTCTGCCCGCTGAGCGGCACCAGGACCGCGACCTTGACCGGGACCTGCGTCTCCGGCAGGGGAGCCACCGGAGCGGGAACCGGTTGCGGCGCTTGTGCCACCCGCGGCGGCGCGCTTAAAGTCGAACAGGCCGACAACAGGCCGGCGACCAGCAAGGCTGCCACGCCGTGACGTTTCAGACCCTGTGAGAAAGCTGTTGCCAAGCGTGCCACCAATCGTCTCCACATCTGCTGAAACGGCCGCCGGAACCGAAGGCGAGACCCAAGGCATGGTCCCGGCCATGAATCCGGGTGACTCGGCCGAAAGTGGCGCTCAAGGTAGCCCCCTCGCCGCGCCAAGTAAACTCGCGGGCGGACTCCATGTCGTCGCTACCCCCATCGGAAACGCCGCGGACATCACGCTGCGCGCGCTCGACACGCTGAAGCGGGCCGACGCCATCGCCTGCGAGGACACGCGTGTCACCGCCAAGCTGATGGGCATCCACGGCATCCACACCCCCTTCGTCTCCTACCACGAACACAACGCCGCAAAGATGCGTCCGGTCCTGATCGAACGCATGAAAAAGGGCGAGGCCATCGCGCTGGTCACCGATGCCGGCACGCCGCTGGTCTCCGACCCCGGCTACAAGCTGGTGCGGGAATGCGTGGCGGAAGGTGTGGCGGTGACCACCCTGCCCGGCGCCTCGGCCCCGCTGGTGGCGCTGGTGCTGTCCGGCCTGCCGACCGACCGCTTCCTGTTCGCCGGCTTCCTGCCGAACAAGAGCAGCGCGCGCCGCGCCACCGCCGGCGAGCTTAAGGGCGTGCCCGCCACGCTGGTCTTCTTCGAATCGCCGCAGCGCCTGCCGGAGTCGCTGGCCGACCTCGCCGACATCCTGGGTCCGCGCGAGGCCGCCGTCGCCCGCGAGCTGACCAAGCTGTACGAGGAGGTGCGGCGCGGCACCCTGCCGGAGCTGGCCGCCCATTACGCCGAGGCCGGCCCGCCGCGCGGCGAGGTCGTGCTGGTCATCGGCCCGCCGGGAGAGGAGGCGACGCCGGGCGAGGCCGACGTCGACGCCCTGCTGCGCGAGGCGCTGACCCGCCTGTCGGTGCGCGACGCCGCCGCCGATGTCGCCGCCCGCACCGGCCAGCACAAGCGCATCGTCTACGCCCGCGCGCTGGAACTGCAGCGGGAGGAGAAGACGAAATGACCGACCTGGATGCGCGGCGCCTGCGCGCCGAAAGCCTGGGCCGCCGGGCGGAGGCGCTGTGCCGCCTGTCGCTGCGGCTGCGCGGCTACCGCATCCTGGCCAGCCGCCTGCGCACGCCGATGGGCGAGATCGACATCGTCGCCAAGCGCGGCCAAACCATCGCCATCGTCGAGGTGAAGGCGCGCGGCGACTGGGATACCGCAAACGAGGCGCTGAACGCCCGCCAGCGCGGCCGGCTGGCCCGCGCCGCCCATGCCTTCCTGGGCGCTAACCCGCACTATGCCGGCTATGTCTTGCGCTTCGACGTGATGCTGGTTACCCCTTGGGCCTGGCCCCGTCATCTGGTCGATGCCTGGAGACTGTGAGGGGACGAATTTGAGGGGGCGACAGTCTTGAGCAACCGCGCGGAAGCCCGCGATATCCTGCGCCGCATCGGCGACCAGCCGGACGACGAGATCGATCTGGCCGAAGCCGCCCTGGCGCTGGGCGCGCTGGAGCTGCCGAACACCGACCTCGCCCCCTACCGCGCCCACATCCGCGCCATCGTCGAGGATCTGGCCGCCCGCGTCGCGGCGCAGGATCCCGCCGACGACAGGCTGGAGACGAGGATCGCGCATCTGCATGCGGTGATCGGCGGGCGTCACGGCTATGCCGGCGACCACGACACCTACGATGATCTGCAGAACGCCAACCTGCTGCGGGTGATTGACCGCCGGCGCGGTCTGCCGGTGGCGCTGGGCATCCTCTATATGCACGCCGCCCGCTCGCAGGGCTGGCCGATGGTCGGGCTGAACTTCCCCGGCCATTTCCTGGTCCGCATCGAGAAGGACGGGACGCGCGCCATCATCGACCCCTTCAACGAAGGACAGACCCGCAGCGTCGTCGACCTGCGCGACCTGCTGAAGGCCACCGCCGGCAGTGCCGCCGAGCTGGAGCCCGGCCATTACCAGCCGGTGTCCAACCGCGACGTGCTGCTGCGCCTGCAGAACAACATCAAGCTGCGCCACCTGTCGGCGCACGAGGTGCCGAAGGCGCTGGAGGTGCTGGAGGCGATGCGCCTGTTTGCCCCGCACGAGCCGTCGCTGTGGCGCGAGACCGGCCTTCTGGAGGCCCATGCCGGCAACCTGAAGGATGCCATCACCGCGCTGGAGACCTTCATGGCGCTGACCGGCGACGACCATCACCGCCACCAGACCGCCTCGTTGATCCAGCAGTTGAAGAACCGCCTGAACTGACCCCGTTTGCAGAGGTCCGGAGACCCGTCATGAGCCTCGCCGTCGCCTTCCAGATGGACCCCATCGAGTCGATCAACATCGACACCGATTCCAGCTTCATGATGGCGCTGGAGGCGCAGAAGCGCGGCCATCGCCTGTACCACTACCACCCGCGCGACCTGATCCTGACCGGCAACCGCCTGACCGCCCGCGTCCGCGAGATGACGGTGGTGCGCCAGCGTGGCGCCCATTACACGCTGGGCGAGCCGGTGTCGACCGACCTGTCGACGATGGACGTCATCCTGCTGCGGCAGGATCCGCCCTTCGACATGGCCTACATCACCTCCACCCATCTGCTGGAGCATGTGCAGCCCAAGGTGCTGGTGGTCAACGACCCGGCCGAGGTGCGCAACGCGCCGGAAAAGCTGTTCATCACCAAATTCCCCGACCTGATGCCGCCGACGCTGATCACCAGCGACAAGCAGGCCATCCTGGAGTTCCGGGCGGAGCACAAGGACATCATCGTCAAGCCGCTGTTCGGCAATGGCGGCGCCGGCGTCTTCCACCTGAAGCCGGACGACGAAAATCTCGGCTCGCTGCTGGAGATGTTCACCCAGCTCTACCGCGAGCCGGTGATCGTCCAGCGCTACCTGCCGGAGATCCGCCAGGGCGACAAGCGCATCATCCTGATCGACGGCGAGCCGGCCGGCGCGGTCAGCCGCATGCCGCTGGAGGGCGAGGCCCGCGCCAACTTCCACGCCGGCGGCAGCGCCCAAAAGACTGAGCTGACCGACCGCGAGCGCGCGATGTGCGCCGCCATCGGCCCGACGCTGCGCGAAAAGGGACTGATCTTCGTCGGCATCGACGTGATCGGCGACTACATGACGGAGATCAACGTCACCTCCCCCACCGGCATCCAGGAGATCAATCGGCTGGACGGCGTGCAGCTGGAAGCCCTGCTGTGGGATGCCATCGAGCGCCGCCGCGCGGCCAAGTAAGGATAGGCTGCTACGCGGGAGCGTGGCGGAGCTTTGTGCAATTTTTTCGAGAAGGTGAGGCCCGCATACCCTTGCGGGCAATCGGCTCCGGACTTATCTTGAACCGTGGGAGCGGCGGGCTGCTATCCCGCCGCTCCCTGGTCCAGCCTTAACCCTGGTAGAGTTCAAGCACGCGCTTGATGATCTCCAGGATCAGGACCAGAAGGGTAAGGATCTCTTTCATCCTTCTTCTCCTTCTCGTGTGGCGGGGGCGGCAGGTCCGCCCCCTCCCAACCACACGAACGCGGCGGTAGCACACAAGCGCATTCAATACAACCGGCGCCACCCGGCCGCGACGATCCGCTCGGACAGCCGCCATGAGCGCGCCGCGCCTTGACCGGCGGACTTCGGGGGGCGATAACTGCCGCCTCCCAGAGTTTTCGAGCGAGACCACCCGTGAACCGCATTTTCTCCGGCATGCAGCCGACCCGGCAGCTTCACCTCGGCAACTATCTGGGGGCGCTGCGCAACTGGGTGGAACTGCAGAACAGCTACGAGTGCATCTTCTGCGTCGTCGACCTGCACGCGCTGACCATCGACCAGGACCCGGAGGTCCTGCGCAACAACATCCGCGAGGTCACCGCGGCCTACATCGCCGCCGGCATCGACCCGGACAAGAACATCCTGTTCAACCAGTCGGTCGTCTCCGGCCATGCCGAGCTTGGCTGGATCCTGTCCTGCCACACGCCGCTGGGCTGGCTGAACCGCATGACGCAGTTCAAGGAAAAGGCCGGCAAGCAGAAGGACATGGCCAATCTGGGCCTGTACGCCTACCCCACCCTGATGGCCGCCGACATCCTGCTGTACAAGGCGACCCATGTTCCGGTGGGCGAGGACCAGAAGCAGCATCTGGAGCTGGCGCGCGACATCGCCGGCGCCTTCAACCGCCGCTACGAGACCGAGTATTTCCCGCTGCCCGAGCCGCAGATCCTGGGCGAGGCGACGCGGGTGATGAGCCTGCGCGACGGCAAGAAGAAGATGTCGAAGTCGGACGAGTCCGAATATTCGCGCATCAACATGACCGACGACGCCGACACCATCGCGCAGAAGATCCGCAAGGCCAAGACCGACCCGGAGCCGCTGCCGGAGACGGTGACCGAGCTGGAGGCCCGCCCCGAGGCCGACAACCTCGTCACCATCTACGGCGCGCTGGCCAGCCAGTCGCGCGAGCAGGTGCTGGCGCAGTTCGCGGGATCCCAGTTCTCCGACTTCAAGAAGTCGCTGGTCGATTTGTCGGTGGACAAGCTGGCGCCGATCACCACCCGCATGAAGGAGCTGCTGGCCGACAAGGCGGAGATCGACCGGCTGCTGAAGAAGGGCGGCGAGCGCGCCACCGCCATCGCGGAGAAAAACCTGAACGACGTGAAGGACATCATCGGCCTGCTGCGGCCGTAAGGATGTGACTGTAAGGATGCCTTGCCCGTGACGGCTCCCATCCTGCTCACCGGCTTCGCGCCGTTCGGAACTCTCCCGGACGGCGAGCCGGCCCCAGAGTCAGACCATCCCTGGACGGCCGATCCGACCGCCCTGCTGATGGACCGGCTGGCGGGGGAGCCGGGGATCGTCACCGCCACCCTCCCCCCTCTCTATGACGCCTGCGGCGAAGCCTTCGCCGAGCTGCTGGCCGAACACCGGCCGCTGGCGGCGCTCGGCTTCGCCTACCTCGAGACGAGCGATTACATCCGGCTGGAACGTCTGGCCTGGAACCGTGACGAAAGCCCGCTTCCGGATGCCGCCGGCACGGTGCGGGAACACGCCGACATCGTACCCGACGGGCCGACCGCCTATGGCAGCACCCTGCCGGTGCCGCGGGTGATGCGGGAATTGTCGATGGCGGGGCTGCCGGTGACCTTCGGCGATTTCTCCGGCGGCTTCCTCGGCAACCATCTGTTCTACCGGGCGCGCCACATCATCGAAAGCGCCGACCTGGATATCCCCTACGGCTTCTTCCACATGCCGCCGTTGTCCGAACGAGCCAAGGAGTTGCGCCGCTTCGGCGGTCTGGCGCCGGAGCGGCAGGAACTGGCGGTGCGCACGCTGGTGGGAATGCTGCGCACGGCGCTGAACGGGATCGCCTGACGATAAGAATCAGGCTGTCTTGGCGGCGCGGCGCTGGTCGGGCGGGTTCACGATGGCGCGCAGCGCGTCCAGGAACTCACGGCCCTTGTCGGTCAGGGTGACGATCTTGCGGCGGCGTTCGCGCGGGTCTTCCTGCGCCTGCACCAGATCGAGGCCGGCCTTGCCGAAGCTGTGCCAGCGGCTGAGCGCCGCGACGTTGCGCGACGCGGAGGATTGGGCGATGCCCAGGCGTTCCGCCAGTTCGCCGATTGAGATGCCTTCGCTCTGCGCGATGGTCATGAAACTCAGCGCATACTGGATGGGCAGATCGGGGTCGAGCTTGCGGAACGCCTCAAGCACCTGGACGACGGTAAGGACCTCGTCATGACGAACGCGGGCCGGCATTCAGCAGGTCTCCGCGGCGCCGCGCGCTATGCAGCGCGGGAGGGTGGTCCCCAACGGGCCGGTGTGTAGATGATGTTCAGGCGTCCAAGCCATAGGATGACTTCCCCGTTTTCACGCCGCAGGTCGAAGGACCCGGCCGGCGATGCCCAGCGGGCGTGTTCAACGAAGAGACGGTGACCGCAAAAACCCAGAAAGACACACATGGGATCCTCTCGATATCCGGAATTCACGTTCGAAGGGTGCGGGAAGAAGGCGGGCCGGCTGGGCATGATTGGCGGCCATATGGGCGGCGGTGATGGCCGGATCGCCCGATCGGCGAGTCCAGGCGGTGGTTACGATGGCTTTCATCGATACTCTCCAGGGGTTGAGTGATGCCGGCGTGAGAGGCCGGCGGATCCGGTATCGCTGGTCAGCGATACGGTTGCAAGGTCAAAAATGTCCGCGCGTCCGATAGGTTCCGATCGCGGATGTGAAAAGGCGGAAGACGGCGGCCAAGCGGAGGTTCTTCTCCATCCGACGTTTCTCCGTCCGCCAGTCCGATGTCGCGCCGCAGGTGATCGCACAATCGGCCCGGTCCGGAGGATGCCCCGGAATCGAGCCAGCGGCTCCGCATCGCCGTCCACAAGGTCGGCATGATCTGCTCCTAGGAAAGAGAGGCTCCGTCTGCCGGGCCTCTGGGAACGAAATAATTCCGCGTGCGGATGTGTTCCGTCAACCCGTCCGTCCGGCAGTGGCGTGATCTTTGACCCACGCCTGTTGCAAGTCCGCATCACTCATCGGCCGTTTTGCCGCCGTTCAGCTATCCGTCGGGATGGCGCCGGGCGCCTCTGGACAAGCGAAGGTCGCTCGGTCAAACACAAAGCCGCCGCCCAAAGCCGTCCGCGGTACCCCATCCATCAGGTCCAGGTCGTCCGTCCGTGTCCATCGTCCCCTCTCCCGCATGGCCGACAGCGGTGCGCTCCGCCCGCAAACTGCGGGCTGCGCTCGCGGCGGCTGCTGTGGTGATGGGAGTGCTGTGGACCCTGTCCGCGGCGGCGGAGGCCCGCTTCACTCCCGGCCCCTGCTGGTTCACCGTTCCCGACGGAGAAGCGGCGCTGTGCGGAACGGTGGCGGTGCCGGAACGGCGCGACCGCGCCAACAGCCGCAGCCTGCGCCTGCCGGTCGCCGTGCTGCTCAGCACCGCGCGCCAGCCCGACCCCGACCCCGTAATGTTTCTGGAGGGTGGTCCCGGCGCCTCCCCCTTCGGCAGCGGCGAGGCGACGGAAGAGCGGATGGAGGTGTGGTGGGAGCTGTCGGCCCCCTTCCGCCGCACCCGCAACCTGATCCTGTTCGATCCGCGCGGTGTCGGCCGGGCGGAGCCGGACACCGATTGCCCGGAACTGGACGCCGTCGGCGCCACCCGCGGCACCCGGCCGCAGACGCGAGAACAGCGGGCGGCGGCGGAACGCTCCGCAATCAGCGCCTGCGTCGCGCGGCTGGAGGCGGCCGGCCTGGATACCACGCAGTTCTCCACCCCCGTCGCGGCGGAGGATGCCCTGGACATCGCCACCGCATTGGGCGCCCAGCGCGTGAACCTGTTCGCGGTGTCCTACGGCACGCGTGTCGGGCTGGAGATCCTGCGGCGGCAGGGCGGCCGCGTCCGCACCGCCGTGTTCGACAGCATCTATCCGCCCGACGTCAACGCGCAGGAGGAGACGGCCGCGCTGGCCCAGCGTGCCTACCGCCGGCTGTTCGACGACTGCGCCGCCAATCGGAGCTGCCGCTCCGCCTTTCCCGACCTGGAAAAGCGCTTCCTCTCCCTGGTCGAACGGCTGGACCGCACCCCCGCCGACATCGTGGTCGGCGATCATGAGACGCGCCGTGCCCTGCGGCTGACCGGCGGAGCGATCATCGCCGCCGGGTTGGAGGCGATGGCGATCAGCGAAGCGGTGCCGGCATTGCCGATCATGCTCGACCGCGCCATCCGCGGCCAATACGCCACGCTGGCCGAATGGGCGCCGACCAACTGGCTGGGCGATCCGGAGGTCGCCGACGGGCTGGCCTTTTCCGTCGAGTGCCGCGAGTCGGTCAACACCGCCGACCCGCAGAAGCGTGCCGACAATGCCCGCCGCTATGCCCCTTACGGACTCGTCGCCGACGACGATCCGGGCCGTCGGGTCTGCCGTCTCTGGCCCGCCGGCCATCAGGAACCGGCCGAGCGCCTGCCGGTCGCCAGCGCGGTGCCGGTGCTGCTGCTGTCCGGCGCCTACGACCCCGTTACCCCGCCGGATTGGGGCGACCGTGCCGCCGCCACCCTGCCGAAGAGCCGTCATCTGGTCTTCCGCGCCGCCAGCCACATCGTGACCTCCAGCGAGGACTGCGCCATGGCCGCCGCCGTGACCTTCGTGGAGCAGGAGACGGTGCCGGCGACCGTCTGTCCGGGGGCCGGCAAGCCGCCGGTGTTCGAGGTGCCGTGAGGGCGTCGCCTACGGGTGCCCCCTCACCGCCCCGGCGCGATCCGCCGGTAGCTCAGCGCCTCGGCGATGTGGCGGCGCCTGACCCCCTCGACCCCATCCAGGTCGGCCAAGGTCCGCCCCACCCGCATCACCCGGTGGTAACCGCGGGCCGACAGCTTCAGCCGCTCCGCCGCCTCGGTCAGCAGGGCGCGGCCGGGGGCGTCGGGGGAGGCGACCTTCTCCAGAAGTTCGCCGTCGGCCTCGGCGTTCGTCCGCACCGTCCGCCCGGCCGGGTAAGGACCGAAGCCGCCAAAGCGTTCCGCCTGGATGGCGCGGGCGACGGCGACGCGGGCGGCGATGTCGGCGCTGCCCTCCGCCGGCGGCGGCAGGCTGAGGTCGGCCGGGCTGACCGCCGGCACGTCGATATGCAGATCGATACGGTCGAACAACGGCCCGCTGATCTTCGACTGGTAGTCGGCGGCGCATTTCGGCGCGCGGGCACAGGCGAGCGAAGCATCGTCGAGATGGCCGCAGCGGCAGGGATTCATCGCCGCCACCAGCTGCACGCGGGCCGGATAGGTCACATGGTGGTTGGCACGGCTGACCACCGCCTTGCCGGGCCCCAGCGGCTGGCGCAACGCCTCCAGCAGGGCGCGGGGAAACTCCGGCAGCTCGTCGAGGAAGAGAACGCCCTGATGCGCCAGGGAGATCTCGCCCGGCTTGGCCCGCGTGCCGCCGCCGACCAGGGCCGGCAGGCTGGCCGACTGGTGCGGCGCGCGGTAGGGGCGCTGGCGCAGCAGACGACCGCCCTCCAGCAGCCCGCCAACGCTGTGGATCATCGACACCTCCAGCGCCTCCGCCGGGTCGAGCGGCGGCAGCAGGCCGGGCAAGCGGGCGGCGAGCATCGACTTGCCGGAGCCGGGCGGCCCGATCATCAGCAGGTTGTGCGATCCGGCGGCGGCGACCTCCAGCGCGCGCTTGGCGGTTTCGTTGCCCTTCACGTCGCGCAGGTCGGGCGGCGGCGCATCCTGTTCCTGCAGCCGCGGCTTGGGCGGGGTCAGTACCTGGGTACCCTTGAAATGGTTGATGAGGGCCAGCAGGTTGGCCGGCGCCAGCACGTCCAGATCGGGACCGGCCCAGGCCGCCTCGCCGCCGCAAGGACCCGGGCAGATCAGGCCGCGGTCGTTGGCCAGCGCGTCGATGGCGGCGGGCAGCACGCCGGCCACCGGGGTCAGCGCACCGTCCAGCGCCAACTCGCCCAGCGCCACATAGCGGGCGATCTCCGCATCCGGCAGAACCCCCATCACCGTCAGCAGGCCGAGCGCGATCGGCAGGTCGAAATGGCTGCCCTCCTTCAGCACGTCGGCGGGGGCGAGGTTGACGGTGATGCGCTTGGCCGGCAGCGCCAGCCCCAGCGCATGCAGCGCGGCACGCACCCGCTCCCGGCTTTCGCCCACCGCCTTGTCGGGCAGGCCGACGACGGTGAAGGCGACGATTCCGCCGGACATCTGGACCTGAACGTCGATCCCCAGCACCTCGATGCCCTGGAACGCCACCGTATTGACGCGCGCAACCACCACCGCACCCCGAAACAGACGCCCATGCGGGCAAATTGCACGCGAGTGTAGTCATACCGTGAAAATTGCGCCAGCGCGGGATGAGCGCAGACACCGCAACGGCTCCCTCATGCCCGCCCGGCGCAGGGAGCGGTTGTCGCGGCCGGCCGGGCGCCTAACATGAGGGCCAACGCATTCCCGGCAAGCATCGTCGAAAAGGATCCGCCACCGTGCAGCTTCACCTGAGCACCTGGGCCGAGGTCGAAAGCTACCTCAAGACCTCCAAGGGCATCATCATGCCGATCGGCTCGACCGAGCAGCATGGGCCGAACGGGCTGGTCGGCACCGACGCCATCTGCGCCGAGGTCATCGCGAAGGGCGTCGGCGACGCCACCGGCGCGCTGGTCGGCCCGACCATCCCGGTCGGCATGGCCGTGCACCACATGGAATTCCCCGGTTCGATGACGCTGAAGCCGTCGACGCTGATCGCCCTGCTGCGCGACTATGTCGGCTCGCTGGCCGAACACGGGTTCGAGCGCTTCTTCTTCGTCAACGGCCATGGCGGCAACATCGCCACCGTCCGCGCCGCCTTCTACGAGATCCATGCGGAGAATCGGGCGCTGCGCGGCCGCGATGCGCCGGACCTGCGCTGCGCCCTGGTGAGCTGGTGGGAGAATGGCGAGGTCGCCCGCCTGTCGCGCGAGCTGTACCAGGGCAAGGAAGGCTCGCACGCCACCCCCAGCGAGGTGTCGCTGACCCAGTACGCCTATCCCGACTCGATCAAGACCGCGGCGCTGGAGCCGGAGCAGGCGCCGGCCGGCGGCTTCCACGACGCCCGTGACTTCCGCCGCCGTTATCCGGACGGCCGCATCGGCTCCGCCCCCGGCCTCGCCCGCCCGGAGCATGGCCGGCAGTTGTACGAAGCGGCGGTCGCCGCCATCGCCACGCAGTACCGCGCCTTCCTGGCGGAGCAGTAAGGAGCGTCACGCGGTCGCAAGGCCGCCTTCGAGCGATTGCCCTGCTTCTTCGCCCCGCACGTTGATTCGGCGGTCGGACCTGCCTAAATTCGGACCGGTTGACGGAACTCCCGTTCCGCAGCCGCCCAGCCCGAACAGAGCACGACCGCCCTAGTCCATGATCAACGAGCTGAACCAGCGATCGCGCGAGATTTTCCGGCTGATCGTCGACGCCTATGTCGCGTCCGGCGAGCCGGTCGGCTCGCGCACGATCTCCAGGCGGCTTGGCATGGCCTTGTCGCCCGCGACCATCCGCAACGTGATGGCCGATCTGGAGGAGCAGGGGCTGCTCTACGCCCCGCACACTTCGGCCGGCCGCATCCCGACCGACGCCGGCCTTCGCATGTTCGTCGACGGCCTGCTGGAGATCGGATCGCTGACCGAGGACGAGCGCGCTTCGATCGAAGCGAAATGCGCCGCCTCCGGCCGCGCCTTCGCCGACGTGCTGGGCGAGGCGTCGACCATGCTGGCCGGCCTGTCGCACTGCGCCGGGCTGGTGGTGGCGCCGAAGACCGACCGGCCGCTGAAGCATATCGAATTCGTGTCGCTCGGCCCCGGCCGCGCCCTGGTCGTCCTGGTGAACGAGGACGGGCTGGTCGAAAACCGGGTGATCGAGGTGCCGATGGGGGTGCCGACCTCCACCCTGCAGACGGTGTCGAACTTCCTCAGCGCCAAGCTCGCCGGCCGCACGCTGGACGAGGCGCGGCAGGAGGTGCTGCAGGAGATCGAGCAGCAGAAGACGCAGCTGGACGAACTGTCGCGCAAGGTGGTCGCCGCCGGCCTGGCCACCTGGGCCGGCAGCGGCGGGTCGAACGCCGGCCAGTTGATCGTCCGCGGCCAGTCCCGCCTGCTGGAGGACGTCACCGCGCTGTCCGACCTGGAGCGGGTGCGCGGCCTGTTCGAGGCGCTGGAGACCAAGGAGACGATGCTGCGCATGCTGGACGCCACCGGACGCGGCGACGGCGTGCAGATCTTCATCGGCGCCGAGAATGTGCTGTTCAGCCATTCCGGCTGTACGATGATCATCTCCCCCTTCCAGAACAGCCGGGAACAGGTGATCGGCGCCATCGGCGTCATCGGTCCGACCCGCATCAATTACGCCCGCATCATTCCGCTGGTGGATTACACCGCCAAGGTGGTCAGCCGGCTGATCGGCTGAGCGCCGCCTCCCTCACTCACTCCGCCTTTTGACGAAGCAAGAATTGAGAAAACCATGAGCGAAGAGCAGAACAAGCCCTCCGACGCCACGGTGGAGCCGACCGAGGCCGCCGCCGACACCGCCAACACGGCCGCCGCCAACGGCGCCGATGCCGGTTCGCCCGAGGACCGCGTCGCCAAGCTGGAGGCCGAGGTCGCCAGCCTGAAGGACCAGCTTCTGCGCGCCATGGCGGAGACGGAGAACACCCGCCGCCGTGCCCAGCGCGACCGCGAGGACGCCAGCAAGTTCGCCGTGTCCAGCTTCGCCAAGGAGCTGGTGTCGGTCGCCGACAATCTGCGCCGCGCGCTGGACGCCGTCCCCGCCGAGGGCCGCGAGCAGGACGAGATGCTGAAGGGCCTCGCCGTCGGTGTCGAGGCGACCGAGCGTCAGCTGTTCGCCGCCTTCGACCGCGCCGGCATCAAGAAGATCGACCCGACCGGCGAGCCGTTCGACCCGAACTTCCATCAGGTGATGTTCGAGATCGAGAACACCGGCAAGGCCGCCGGCACCGTCGTTCAGGTCCTGCAGCCCGGCTACACCATCCATGGCCGCCTGCTGCGCGAGGCGATGGTCGGCGTCGCCAAGGGCGGTGACGCCAGCGGTCAGCACGTCGATACGAAGGCGTAAACATACAGTCTCCGCCAAGCCCCCGGTTCGACGGCGATCCGCCGGGCCGGAGGCTTGGCGTCGTTCGGAATAGGGGACGCAAGCGGTTGACGGTCGCCGGGAAATTGCCTAGGCCTTTCCCTTATTCCTTTCGGCCGAGCAACCGGAGCCGCGTTTCATGCCCAAGAGCGTCCTGACCGTCGACGATTCCAAGACCATCCGCGACATGGTCGGTTTCACGCTGAAAGGCGCCGGCTATGAGGTGGCGGAGGCGTCGGACGGCACTGCCGGCCTCGCCCTGGTCAACCAGCGCAAGTTCGACTGCATCATCACCGACCTGAACATGCCGGGCCTGGACGGGCTGGCGCTGACCCGCGCCATCCGCGCCTCGGCCACCAACCGCACCACCCCGATCCTGCTGCTGACCACCGAAGCCGACCCCGCCAAGAAGTCCGCCGGCCGCGAAGCCGGCGCCACCGGCTGGCTGGTGAAGCCGTTCAACCCGGAAAAGCTGGTCGAGACGGTGCGGAAGGTTTGTCCGTAAGGTTCGGCGCTTGCCCCCTCCCCCGCCCTCGGTCGGCCGAAGGCCGATCCGATCGCGGGAGAGGGGGTTCAATGCTTGCATAAGTCATTCAAAAGAGAGGCGGCAGTCCCCTCTCCCGCCGCAGGCGGGGGAGGGTTAGGGAGGGGGCATGCGCCGCGCCACCAGAAACTCCCCCTCCGGGTCATGCGCGGCGAAGCGCCGCTGCGCGGTTCCACGGTCGGCGACGGCGTAGCAGTAGACGCAACCGTGCGGACAGCTGTCGTAGTCGCCGATGTCGCGGCTTTCCGCGCAGAGGCAGCCGGGCCGGTTTCCCTTCTCCCTTGCCGCGACGGCATAGCCCGCGACATCCGACAGCCGCAGCGCATCGACGCAGCGGGCCGGCGCCGTGCCGGGTGTGCCGACCAGTTCCGGCTGGGTGCAGAGCGTCAGCGCCATCCCCTCCCCCGCCGCGATCCCGGCCAAGTCCGTCAGCAGCGCGCGTTTCTCCTTCGCCTCCGGGTCGCGCCAGACGATGCCGCCGGCGGCCAGATTGCGGGCGGTCTTGCGGTAGGGCTGGAGGAAGGACACCACCACCTCGTCGGTCACCCCGCGCAGCGCCCGCGCGATCCGGGCGAAGGTCTCGCGGTGCCAATCAGGCGGCGTGGCCTCGGTCAGCGCGATGGGGTCGTAGCGCCAGACCGCCGCCCGCGGCCCCCAGCGCTCGCGCATCCGCGCCATATGGCCGACCGCCGTCTCCCAATCGGGAACCGAGCGTTCCAGGGCGGTGGGCAGGCCGGTGACGCTGTACTGCACGACGAAGGGAAAGCCCCGCTCCGCCACGCTGTCGAGCGCGCCGAGGAACGGTCCCAGATTCTTGGTCCAGAAGATGAAACCGTCGACCGCCGGCCGGGTCAGGTCGATGCGGTAGGTCTGGCCGCCATAGGGATTGACCATCCGGCAAAAGCCGGCGTCGAGACGGTTCAGAAACCAGCGCCCATAGAAGGCGGGAATGTCGGTCTTGTAGCTGGCGGAGATGATCATGGTGCCAGCATGGGAATGCCGGCCCGCCGCATCAAGGGCGGGCCGGCATAACCAAGCCCCGGCATGACCGGGAAGGCGGGCCTTACTGAACCGAGCGGACTTCGACCACTTCGGGGATGTAGTGGCGCAGCATGTTCTCGATGCCGTGCTTCAGGGTGGCGGTGGAGCTGGGGCAGCCGGAGCAGGCCCCCTTCATCGCCAGATAGACGACGCCCTTCTCGAAGCCCTGGAAGGTGATGTCGCCGCCGTCCTGGGCGACCGACGGGCGGACGCGGGTGTCCAGCAGTTCCTTGATCTGCTCGACGATCTCCTCGTCGTCGGCGTTCGAGGCCGCGGCATGGCCGTCGCCGCCCTCTTCCAGCAGGACCGGGCGGTCGGCGGTGAAATGCTCCATGATGACGCCGAGGATCGACGGCTTCAGCAGGAACCAGTCGCGCGCGTCGGTCTTGGTGATGGTGATGAAATCGGCGCCCAGGAAGACGCCGACGACGCCCTCGATCTCGAACAGGCGCTGGGCGAGCGGCGAACGGGCGGCATCCTCGCGGCTGGTGAAGTCGGCGGTGCCGCGTCCGAGCACGTCACGCCCCGGCAGGAACTTGAGAGTCGCCGGATTGGGCGTCTGCTCGGTCTGAATGAACATGGTCTGGTCCTCCATCGGCGGCGGAATGGAACCGCCGGCGCGCCCGGGATCGGGACGCAAAACGATTGGGGGAAATCTGGGCCGAAACGCCGGGCGGATCAAGGACCCCGGTTGTGTGGGTATTCGGCATCCGGCATGCGCCGCCCGTCCCCGGCGCCTATCCTTACTTACGTGATCGCGTCGAGCGCCTCGTTGCTCAGCCCGCCGGGCACGATGGTCAGCGGGATGCGCAGCCGCCCCAGCCCACGGCCGGTGTAGTAGGAGATCAGCGGACCGGGGCCTTCGGGATCGGTGCCGGCGGCCAGAACCAGGATGGAGATGCTCGGCTCCTCCCCGATCAGGGCCAGCACCTCCTCGGTGCGGTTGCCTTCGCGGACATACAGCGCCGGCAGGGTGCCGGTCAGCTGATTGACCTCGCGCGCCAGCTTCTGGAGCATCTGCTCCGCCTCGGCGCGCTGCTCCTCGCGGATCAGGTTCTCCACCGCCAGCCAATGCTGCATCTCGCCCTTTTCCAGGACGGTCAGCAGCGCCACCTTGCCGCCCGACTTGCGGGCGCGCAGGCAGGCATAGCGGAGCGCCACCTTCAGCTCCGGGCTGTCGTCGACCACCACAAGGAAGATGCGCACCGGCTTGGCGGCTTGGACTTCCGGCGTCGTGGACTGCGTCGCGTCGCTCATCTCGATCACCCTCTCGGCTTAGACCCGGCGGAATGCGGCGCCGGCCGCCCAGCCGGCCGCGATGGCGCCGACCACGGCGGCCACCCCGTAGATGACCGGGCGGTTGCGGGCGAAGTCCGACACTTCGGCGCTGAACCCGATCTTGGACACCACCAGCGGCGTGGTCTGGGCGCTGACCACGTCGCCGTCACGAATCAGCAGGGCTTCGACATTGTACAGCCCGGTCGGGACGTTGGCCGGAAAATAGATGTTGGTGCGGAACAGCCGTTCGCCCAGGAAGGCGACCTGCCCGATGGAAATGGCGTAGAGCCCCTGGCGCTGCTTGTTGCGGATCAGCGCGCTGCGGTAGGCGGCAAGCTCGTCCGGCGGCAGGGTGGCGTCGGCCGGCAATTGCAGCTGCGGCAACCCCAGCTGCTGGCGTTCCAGAACCGGGCGACCGACCAGCTGGTCGAGCGGCCGGCTGACCGCCACCGTGTAGAAGCTCGGCACCTGCTCGAAGCGCACGCTGTCGGTGTTCATCCACATGCCGGCCACCCGCTGCTTGCGGCGGACGGTGGCGGGGCCGCGCGGGCCGGTGACGACGATGGCGACGTCGCCCGCCCCGTCGGTGGTGCCGAACAGGACGACCTCGGTGCCGGTGAAGCCGGTGGTGATGGCGATCAGATGGCTGGACAGGTCGGCGACCAGCTGCTGCGCCCACACCGTCGCCGCGACCGTGCCGCCCAGCAGCAGCCCGGCCAGCGCCGCGGCGGCCTGGATCAGCCTGCGTTTGGTCGGCCGGCGTTTCCTCACCCCCGCCATCATCGCAATCCCGTGGTCAGGGTGAACAGATCGTCGGGGCGGGAGAACAGGTCGAAGGCCAGCTTCAGCGCCACCGCCACCACAATCGTCGACAGCGCCAGCCGGGCGGTCTCGCCGCGCAGGCGGGTGCCGGCCTTCGTTCCGAACTGGGCGCCGATCACGCCGCCGATCAGCAGCAGAAGCGCCAGCATGGCGTCCACCGTCTGGTTGGTGGCGGCCTGCAGCAGGGTCGCCGCCGCGGTGGTGAAGATGATCTGGAACAGCGACGTTCCGGCGACCAGCCCGGCCGGCATGTTCAGCAGATAGATCATCGCCGGGACCAGAAGGAAGCCGCCGCCGATGCCCATGATCGCCACCAGCATGCCGCCGATCGCCCCGATCCCCGCCGGCAGCAGGGCGGAGATGTAGAGCTTCGACCGCTGGAACCGCATCTTGAAGGGCAGGCCGTGCAGCCAGATGTGACGGTGCAGCTTGCCGCGTTTCGCCGTCGGCGCCCGGCGGCGCAGGATGGCGCGGCTGCTTTCCACCAGCATCATCCCGCCGATGGTGCCCAGGAAGAAGACGTAGGACAGGGTGATGGCGATGTCGATCTGGCCCAGCCGCTGGAGGATACCGAAGATCCACACCCCCACCGCGGTGCCGACCACGCCGCCGCCCAGCATCACCACGCCCAGCTTGACGTCGACATTGCCGCGCCGCCAATGGGCCAGCACGCCCGACACGCTGGCGGCGACCAGCTGGTTGGCCTGGGTGCCGACGGCGATGGCGGGGGGAACGCCGATGAAGATCAGCAGCGGCGTCATCAGGAATCCGCCGCCGACGCCGAACATCCCCGACAGGAACCCGACCAGCCAGCCCATGCCGAGCACCAGCAGCGCGTTGACCGACATCTCGGCAATCGGCAGGTAGACTTGCATGGATCGGCAATCTGTCGGCAGCGGCGGGACCGGCAGCTTACCCGAGCCGGTGCTGTGGCGGAAGACCGCAGAGCCGGCCTTTGGGGCTAGAATCCCGGCGCAAGGGGGAGGTATCAGGGCACCGGCGCGTGGAAGAACACCTTGAAGCCGGCCTTGTGCGGAAAGACGTGCTCCGCCTCGCGCCGGGCGGACTGCATATCCATCGCATGGACCAGCACCCGGTTGTCATAGCGCCAGACCGGGTTCACCGGCTTTCCCGCGGCCCGGGCGGCGGTAGCCACGGCGGTGTCGTACTGCACCTCCGCCCGGAAGGCGCGGCGGTTGCCGCCGGGCGTGCCGAGGATGTGCAGGAAGACCGGCGGTTCCTTGTCCACCGCATCGATCTGGCGCTGAAGATGGCCGACCCGCTGTTCGGCGGCCGACAGCCGGCCGTTCGCCTCCTCCAGCCGGCAGGTCAGGTCGGCCAGCGCCTCGGTCTCCGCGCGCTGGCGTTCCTTCAGGGGCACCACTGACTGGCGCAGCCGCTCCAGCCCGGCGACCCGGTCCCAGCTGCGCCGGATGCCGACCCAGCACAGGTGGCACAGCACCGCCAGCGCCGCCACGAGCGGAACCGCCGAGTCGAGGATCGTCCGCACAGCCTCCATCACCACCCCATCGCTTGGTCCAACGTCCGGCCATCGTCCCGATACTGGCGCAGCCGCTCTTGGCACGCCCGTTGCTGAAACGCCGGCGCAAGCACGCAAGGAGCGTGCCGAAGGAGCGGAGGGACGATGAGCGCGCAGACGCCGCTGCTGCTCGTGCTGGAAATGGTGATCCTGATGGCCTGCCTCAGCTGGATCACCGTGTCCATCCTGCGGATCGGCAACCGGATAGCCGCCGTCCAGCGCCGCCGCTCGCAGCTGCATCAGGGTCGGACGGAGCTGACCCAAACCACCGAGTCGCTGCGCCGCGACATGCGTCAGCAGGAGGCGGAACTGCGGCAGGCGGAGGAGGCCATCGCCGTGCGCAACGCCCAGGCGGTGGAGCTGCAGACCCGGTTGAACGACCTGCGCCGGCAGGGACCGCGCGAATACACGCTTTTCAATGGACGCTTCGGCGATAAGGACCGGCTGTGGCTGCTGAGCGTGCCGCGGCCCGACCGGCCGGAACGCTGGGCGGTGGCCGCCTCCGACATCGGGACGGCGATGGCGCTGCTGTGCGCCAGGATCACGGTGCCGGAGCGTCCGGTGGTGGACGACCAGCTGAATTGACCGTCAAACGGAACCGGCCGCAGTTGCAGAATGCAACGCGGCCGGCAATTCTTTCGCGATCTGAGGCGCAAATCGCCCCCAGGGGGCGCCTTAGGCCAGCAGGCCCTTGGCGGCGATCAGCTCGCGCAGGTTCACTTCCGGCCGGGCGCCGACATGGCTGATGATCTCCGCCGCGGCGACGGCGCCCAGACGGCCGCAGACCGCCGGGGACAGGCCGCGGGTGTGGCCGAACAGGAAGCCGGCGGCATAGAGGTCGCCGGCGCCGGTGGTGTCGACCACCCGTTCCACCGGCTCGGCCGCCACCTCGACCACCTCGCCGCCGGACACGATGACGGCGCCCTTCTCGCTGCGGGTCAGCGCCGCGGTCTTGCCCAGACGCTTCACCGCCGCAAGCGCGTCGTCGAACCTGTCGGTGCCGTAGAGGGCGCCGATCTCATGCTCGTTGGCGAACAGGATGTCGACGTGGCGTTCCACCAGATCGACGAACTCGGCATGGTGGCGGTGGACGCAGAAGCTGTCGGACAGCGACAGCGACACCTTGCGGCCGGCGGCGTGCGCGATCTCCGCCGCCTTGCGGAAGGCCTCCTTGGCGCGGGGCGGGTCCCACAGATAGCCTTCCAGATAGGTCACCTGCGAACCGGCGATCAGCGCCTCGTCGATGTCCTCCGGCCCCAGCTCGACGCAGGCGCCGAGATAGGTGTTCATGGAGCGCTGGGCGTCCGGCGTGACCAGGATCAGGCAGCGGGCGGTCGGCGCCCCGCCCAGCAGCGGCGCGCTGTCGAAGGCGACGCCGGCCGCGCGGATGTCGTGGCGGAACACGTCGCCCAGCTGGTCCTTGGCCACCTTGCCGATATAGGCGCCGCGCCCGCCCAGCATGGCGATGCCCGCCATGGTGTTGCCGGCCGAGCCGCCGGAGACCTCGACGCCCGGCCCCATCCGGCCGTACAGCTCCTCCGCCCGGGCGGAATCGATCAGCGTCATCGCCCCCTTCTCGATGGTGTTGGCGGCGAGGAAGGCGTCGTCGGCGTGGGCGATCACGTCCACAATGGCGTTGCCGATTCCGGTGACGTCGTAGGCGGCATTGTGGGCGGACGTGGTCATGGGCTCTCCTGAAGGGTCTTGCGGACAGGGCGGAATTGCGGCGCGAGTATAGCCGCCGCCGCCCGCATCACAAGCGCGGCCCCGTGCTGCCGCGCCCGGAGAGGCGAATTACCGCGGCCGGGACTGGAACCCGGCGCCCGGCCACCGTAGATATGCGGGCGTCCGTTCCCCCTCCTCCTCAACAGATCCACGGACCGCCGATGATCCGCGCCCTCGTGCTTGCCTTCGCCCAGCTGTCCGACCCGCGCGTGCGCCGGGTGGTGTGGACCGGGGTGCTCGTTTCGGTGATCGCCTATGCCCTGCTGGCCGGCGGCGCATGGTGGGCGCTGTCGGTGACGCCGCTGACCGGCTACGGCTGGGTCGACGCCACCATCGACGTGCTGGGCGGGCTGGGGGTGCTGGTGCTGGCGTGGCTGCTTTTCCCGGCCACCGTCGGCACGGTGTCGAGCTTCTTCCTGGACGAGGTGGTGGAGCGGGTGGAGGCGCGGCATTACCCCGCCCTGCCCGCCCCGCGCCAAGCCGGCTGGCTGGCGGAACTGGCGACGGCGTTGCGGTTCCTGCTGCTGGTGCTGGCGATCAACCTGCTGGCGCTGCCGATCTACATCTTCGCGCCCGGCCTGAACCTGATCGTCTTCTACACCGTCAATGGCTATCTGCTGGGGCGGGAGTATTTCGAGATGGTGGCGCACCGCCGGATGGACCGCGCCGCGGCGCGGGCGATGCGGCGGGCCCGGCCCCTGAAACCTTTTTTGGCCGGGACCGTCATTGCCTTCCTTTCGACAATCCCCTTCGTCAATTTGCTGGTCCCGGTCGTCGCCAGCGCCTTCATGGTTCATGTCCTACAGTCCATGTCGGCTCCCCTTGCGGCGGGCCGGACGACCGTGATACGCCGCTAGGCGGCACGGCCGCATGCCGTCGCCTGCCCGGAAACCGGCCGCGGCGCCCGCCTTCCCGGCGGCGCGCTTCCGACACCGGGCCTTTCGACTTCCAGGCCATCCCGCCACCCGCATGTCCAGATTGGGGGAACCGCTCATGCTGTTCGGACGAAAGACACCGCCCGCCGCTCCCAAGGCCGACAGCCCCGTCCCGCCGCAGCCGGGTGTCCGTCCGTACACCCCGGGCGAGCCCGGCGCCGTCTCGTCGCCGCTCGCCTCCCTCAACAACCCGGCACAGGCTCCTGGACACCATCCGGCATCCGCCGTCGTGGCCGGAGCCGCCGCACCCAGCATGGCCCACGCCCTGACCGACCCGCAGAGCGCCTCTCCGGCCTATCCCGACATGCCTTCCGCCTCGAAGGGACCCGACATGAACAGCATCCCCAAGCCCCCGTCCGCGTCCATGCCGGGTGCCGGCTTCAAGCCCGACGTGCCGCGCCGGGTCGTCGACATGCCGGGCTCCGCCCCGCGCCAGCCGTCGATCCCCGTCGCCACCCCGGCGGCCGCGCACGCCGCCGCCTCTGCCGCCCAGGCCCCCGTGCAGGCTCCGGTCGCCCAGGCCCCGATGGCTCCCGCCATGCCGGAGCAGCGCCGCCTGACCGTCGGCCGCGACATTTCCCTGACCGGCGAGATCGGCTCCTGCGACGTGCTGGTGGTCGAGGGTACGGTGGAGGCCAAGCTGCGCGAAGGCCGCTCGGTCGAGATCGCCGAGAGCGGCCTGTTCAAGGGCTCCGTCGAGATCGAGGAGGCCGACATCGCCGGCCGCTTCGAGGGTGACATCTCCGTCCGCGGCCGTCTGACCGTCCGCTCGACCGGCAAGATCACCGGCTCGATCCGCTTCGGCGAGCTGGCGGTCGATGCCGGCGGCCAGCTGATCGGCGACATCCAGCTGTACAGCGCCAAGCCCGCCGCCGCTCCGGCCCCGGCCGTGGTTCAGGCGCCGGTGGAGCAGGTTCCGGCGGCCGAGGCCGTCTGACACGCTTTCCCAAGCGCAAGGCATGCAAAGCAACGCCCGGCTGGCTCCCGCCATGCCGGGCGTTTTGCGTCCCGGACAGTTCGCCTTCCGGGTTGCGGATCAGGCGATGATCTTGTCCTTGAAGCCGCAGAGGTCGGCGACCGGACAGATCGGACAGTCGGGCTTGCGCGCCTTGCAGACATAGCGGCCGTGCAGGATCAGCCAATGGTGTGCGTGGCGGCGGTAGAGCTTCGGCACCGCCTTCAACAGCTTCGCCTCCACCGCGTCCGGCGTCTTGCCGGGGGCAAGGCCAGTCCGGTTGCCGACGCGGAAGATGTGGGTGTCGACCGCAATGGTCTCCTCCCCGAAGGCGACGTTCAGGACGACGTTCGCCGTCTTGCGGCCGACGCCGGGAAGCTGTTCCAGCGCCTCGCGGTCGCGCGGCACCTCGCCGCCATGGCGTTCGATCAGCAGTTCCGACAGGCGGATGACGTTCTTGGCTTTGGTGTTGAACAGGCCGATGGTCTTGATGTACCCGCGCAGCCCCTCCTCGCCCAGCGCCACCATCTGCCGGGGCGTGGTGACGACCTTGAACAGCGGACCGGTCGCCCTGTTCACGCCGACGTCGGTGGCCTGGGCCGACAGCACCACGGCGACCAGCAGCGTGTAAGGATTGACGTATTCCAGCTCGCTCCGGGGTTCCGGGTTGGCGGCGGACAGGCGGCGGAAGAATTCCTGGACGGCGGCGGGCTTCATGGCCGCCACCATAGCCGCAACGGCCGGGCTTGCGCCAGAGGCGGGACGTGCCGTCACGGTGGGACGTCGGCCCGTCTTTGAGTCAGTGTCCAAACTGCAGCGTTGCGTCGCAATTTGCGACAAAAATTGGAGTAATTGACGTCAATCCAACAGATTTGGTCGCAGGAATACCGCTTTCCGGCTCCTTCGGCAGTGGCGTATGATTTGCTGGCTGCCAAGACACCGTTTGAACACCATCAATCGAACCATGGATCATCCTGGTTGTGGCGTTCGGATCGGATAAGGGTATTTCGAAATGAGCGCGTCTTATCTTGTGGAATTAAAGGATTGGGGCCTGCATGTCCGGTTGCAGGGCACCCTGTCGATGGAGCAGCGCGACGCCGTCGCGGAGGTGCAATGCGCCAACCTGGGCGCCCGCGGCACGCCATGGAGCAGCCTCGTCGAGTTCGACCGCTTCGAGGCCGACGGGTTCCGGCCGGAGATCGTCGTCGCCCTGATGAGGCTGGCGCGGCGCTGCGGCCAACTGCGTTGCGCGGTGGTGATGACCGATTGGAACTGGGCGTCGGTGATGGCCGACGCGATGATCGCGGCCGGCACCGACGATCAGGCGCGTATTTTCGTCCAGGCCAAGGTGACGCCGGCCGACAGCGACCTCGCCGGGGAGCTTGACGGCGGACCGGCTGCCGATTTCATCGGAATGGACAGCGCCATGGCCTGGGTGCTGAGCGGCGGCGCGGTGCCTATGGTGTCGAAGGCGGCATAACCCCGTCTTCCTCACGGTTTTCTGCCGGCCTCCGCTGGGTTAGGATGGTGGCCATGCCCATCGACATCAGCGGCCCCCAGCCTGATGGCCAGCCCGGCGACGGCCCCGCCCCTGCGGAGAGCGGCGACGGAAGCGGTGCCGTGCGCGTGTTCTTCGACGCCATCCTCCATCCACACCGCAGCCTGGGCCGCAACGGCTTCCGGGTTCTGATGGGCGTGGTGGTGGTGATGAACCTGATCGTCGCCGGCATCTTCGTCTCCCATGGCGCCTGGCCGGTGGTGCCCTTCTGCGGGCTGGACGTGCTGGCGCTGTGGCTGGCCTTCCGCGTCAGCTACCGCTCCGCCCGCCAGTATGAGCGGGTGCAGCTGACCGAAAGCGCGCTGACGGTGCAGCGCGTACACTGGAAGGCGCCGGAACGCCGCTGGTCCTTCCATCCCTATTGGCTGCGGATCACCCACAGCGAGCGCGCCGACCACGACCGCCGCGGCCCGACCGGGCAGGTCACGCTGAGTTCGCATGGCCAGTCGGTGGGGGTCGGGTCCTTCCTGTCGCCGGCCGAACGCTCCAGCTTCGCCCGCGCGCTGGACGATGCGCTGCGCGCCTGGCGCCGTCCGCCCTGCCCGCCGGCCCCTGCGGGCTAACGTCTCCTACCGCGGATCCGGCGGAAAGCCTTCTATCGCCGATCCGGCGGAAAGCTTTCTATCGCCGATCCGGCGGATCGGGCAGCCCGCGTTCGTCCAGTTCCTCGTCCACCTCACGCTCGACCGCGCGTTCCACCTTCTCGTCGATGCGGTGATCCAGGCACTCAGCCGTCTTGGCGAGGTGTTCGAAGCTGCGCTTCACCTTCGCCACCTCAGTTTCAGGCATCTCCTCCAGGTCGATCATGCCGTTGCGGGCGGAGTGGGTGACGCGGATCAGCTCGTCCAGCTTCAGGTGGATGGCCTGGGTGTCGCGGTTCTGGGCGTTCTGGATGATGAACACCATCAGGAAGGTGACGATGGTGGTGCCGGTGTTGATCACCAGCTGCCACGTGTCGGAGAAGTGGAACAGCGGCCCGGTCAGGCCCCAGACCAGCACGACGGCGAAGGCGGTGACGAAGGCGCCCGGCCGCCCGGATTGACGCTCCATCCAGCGGGCGAAGCGGGAAAAGGCATCGCTGATCATTCTGCGGCGACTCCGAAGTCATCGGACGACAAAAAGAAAACGCCCGGCAATGCCGGGCGGTTCCCTTTCAGTAGTGACGGAGCTGATTTGCAATCCCCGCCGATCACGACCCTTGGCTGAGCGCTTCGGCCAGCGCGCGGTCCTGCGGCCGGCTGCCGGCGACGACCTGCATGTGTGGAAACGGGATCTCGATCCCCAGCTCGTCGAAACGCTTCTTCATCCGCTTGTTGAAGGCGCGCTGGACGCCCCACTGCTTGATCGGCCGCGTCTTGAAGCGGGCGAGGATGACGATGGCGGAGTCGGCGAACTTGTCGACGCCCATCACCTCCAGCGGAGCCAGGATGTCGGGGGCGAAGTCCGGATCGGCCTGCATCTCCTTGCCCAGTTCCACCAGCGTGTCGATCACATGATCGGGGTCCTCGTGATAGGCGACGCTGACGTTGAAGACGGCGAAGGAGAAGTCCTTGGTCAGGTTCTTCACCGTCGTGACCGAGCTGAAGGGGATGGAGTGCACCGCCCCCGCCGAGTCGCGCAGCCGGATCGAGCGGATGGAGATCGCCTCGCACACGCCGGAATGGCCGCCGCCGACATCGACCACGTCGCCGACCGAGATCGAGTCCTCGAACAGGATGAACAGGCCGGTGATGATGTCCTTGACCAGGGTCTGCGATCCGAAACCGATGGCCAGACCGACGACACCGGCACCGGCCAGCAGCGGGGCGATGTTCACCCCCAGTTCCGACAGGGTGATCAGCGACACCATCGTCACCAGCAGGATCAGGAAGGCGTTGCGCAGCAGCGGCAGCAGCGTGCGCATGCGGGCGCTGCGTTCGATCTTCGTGCCGTTGCTGTCGGTGCTGGTCAGGAAATGCTCGATCAGCGCGCTCACCACCTCCCAGGCGACGATGGCGCCGGCCAGCAGCAGGCCGATGGAGATGGTGCTGCCGACCACGCGGCGGCCGATCGTCGATTCCACCAGACCCAGCGTGTCGACGCCCCAGCCGTTCAGCGCGACGCCCAGCGCGACCAGCCAGATGATTGCCTTGCCGATGCGCTGGACGCCGGGAAGGTAATGGAAGGCGCGGGTGTGGAGCTGCGGCAGGTTGCCGGCCAGCTCGCGGTTCATCGTCAGGCCGCGGCGCAGCGACCGGTTCAATCCGGTCACCAGCAGCCGCGCCACCACCACCGACAGCACGGTCACGGCAGTGCCGCGGGCCAGATACTCGAAGCCGCCATAGACGTTCAGCACCCACACGCCCAGCGTCACCACGACATAGAGAATGGCCAGCACATGCCAGATCTCGGCGAAGCGGCGGCGCGCGGTGCGCAGGACCGCCCCTTGCCCTTCCGCCTCGCGCCGGGCGGTCGCCAGCGGGTCGCCGTCGCCCGACAGCGGGTTGCCGCGCATCCAGTCGGCGACGCCGACGCGGTTCTGCAGGATCAGCGCGATCAGCATGCCGGCGATCACCACGCCCAGCAGCTTCAGCAGCGCGCCGTAGGCGCCCAGCGGCAGGCCCAGCACATAGGCGCCCTCCGCCAGGAAATAGCCGTAGACCGCAACCGCGATCAGCCGGCGCGACCAGATATAGCAGCGGCGCGCGCCGGCATCGCTGGTGTGGACCAGCCGCAGGTTGGGCGCATCGGGCGCGAACAGCATCCGCACCAGGATCAGCAGCGCCTGGGTGATGACGGTGGCGTTCACCACCGCCAGCGCCACCAGCCGCACGCGCGGCGCCGGCTCCGTCACCGACAGGATGGTGTAGGCGACGACGATGAATCCCAGGATCGGTGCCAGTTCCAGCACCGCGCGCCCCAGCAGCATCGGGATGCGCAGCAGGGTGGAGCCGACATGGCGGGCGGCCATCGCCTGTCGCGGCCGGCCGAGCAGCCAGGCAATGCCGCGGGCGGCGGCGGCACCGATGCCGAGGATCATCGCCAGCCGGATGCCGATCTGCACCCAGCGTTCACGCGCCATATCGTCCTGCACCTGCCGCTGGACCCAGGACAGCGCCCCCGGCAGGTCGGAGAAGACGTTGGCGACCTGCACCAGCTGGCGGCTGACGACGTCCATCCGCGCCGCCAGGAAGGAGAGCGCGCGGGCGCCGAGCGTCTGCGGCAGCGCCGACTCGCCCTCCGCTTCCTTGGCCTGGGCGAGGCCGCGCTGGGCGGCGATCAGGTTGCGCAGCTGGCTGACCAGCTGTGTGCGCGCATCCTGGTTCTCCAGCGTGCCGACCAGCGCCTCCAGCTGCTGTACGGTCCCCTCGTCGACCACCACCGGGGCGGCGGAAGCGGCGGGGGAGGCACCGGTGGCCGGAGCGGCGGTCGGGGCGGCGGCCGGCGCCGGCGAAGCGGCCAGCGCGGCGGACCCCGCCAGCCCCGCCCCGGCGAGCAGAGTCGCGAGCAGCAGGACGGCGAAGCCGCCGGACAGGAACAAACGCCAGCCCCGTGCAAGGGCGTGTGCGGCAGGCGTCGCGGACCGGATCATCGGCAAATCACTCGGCTGGTCTTCGGAAAGCGGTGGCAAGCAGCGGCAAAGCGGAACCTTGGCGCGGAACTGTGGCTCCAATATGCCGGGCTTCGGGAAGTTAGTTCTCCCGCTTGCGCTTGCCAACCCGACCGGCTGTTCCTTTTTTAAGCGGGAGCCCAACTGGCGACGCCGGAAATGCAGAAAAGGACGAGCCATGAACGACACGCCCGCAGGATCGGACGGACCCGCCGGCCCAAAGCCGGATCAGGAGCCGGACCGGGAGGTGGAACGGGACGGTTCCATCCGCGACAAGCTGGTCGCCACCAAGGAGCAATGGGCGCGCGACGGCCGCGCGCTGACCGGACACGCCGCCGACCCGGCCCGTGACCGGCTGCCGCCCGGCCAGCGTCTGGTGACCGACTGGCCGGTGCTGGACCTTGGCATCACGCCGAAGGTGACGACGGCCAACTGGACGCTCGCCGTCGACGGGCTGGTGGAGAACCGGCTGTCCTGGACCTGGGAGGATTTCCAGGCCCAGCCGCAGGAGAGCTTCGTCTCCGACATCCACTGCGTCACCACCTGGTCGCGTTACGACAACCGGTGGGAAGGCGTCAGCGCCCGCCGCCTGCTGGAGCTGGTGCGGCCGAAGCCGGAGGCGCGCTTCGTCGTCTTCCATTCCTTCGACGGCTACACCACCAACGTCGCTCTGTCGGACTTCGACGACGACGGCGTGCTGCTCGCCACCAGCTGGGAAGGCCAGCCGATCAGCCGCGACCATGGCGGCCCGGTGCGGATCGTGCTGCCCAAGCTGTATCTCTGGAAAAGCGCGAAGTGGGTGAAGCGGATCGAGCTGCTGGCCGGCGACCAAAAGGGCTATTGGGAGGTCCGGGGCTACAACAACCACGCCGATCCATGGCTGGAGGAACGCTATTCCGACTGACGCCGTGAGGAGGCGCTTCCCCCAAAAGCCGCTTTCACCTTGCCGGCGAAACCGTTAAGGTGCGGCGCAAGTGGCCCCGTAGCTCATCAGGATAGAGCGCGAGTTTCCTAAACTTGAGGCAGCAGGTTCGAGTCCTGCCGGGGTCACCACCACCGTTCCGGTTTCAGTGCGCGACGATGGAGCAGATCGTCGCCTTCGTCGCCTTGGCCAGATCGGCCGGTGCCAGCACGATCTGCAGGCCGCGCCGGCCGCCATTCACAACCATTTCCGGCAGCGCTTCGGCACTCGCGTCGATGAAGGTCGGCAGCGCCTTTTTCTGGCCCAGCGGGCTGATGCCGCCGACCAGGAATCCGGTGGTCTTTTCCGCCAGCGCCGGATCGGCGAGATCGGCCTTCTTCGCCTTCGCCGCCGCGGCGATGGCCTTCAAATCCAGCTTGGCCGCGACCGGAATGACGGCGCAGGCCAGCGCCTTGGGTTCAAGCTGGACGATCAGCGTCTTGTAGACGATGGCGGGATCGAGCCCGAGCGATTCGGCCGCATGCAGGCCGATGGCGTCGGCCGACGGGTCGTATTCGTACTCCATCAGCCGGAAGGCGACGCCCGCCGCCTTCGCCGCGTTGACCGCCGGTGTCACCTTCGCCGCCATGCTCCACACCGCTCACTGACAAAGTGCGGCGGGAGCTTGGCAGGCGGCGTGATGGGTGTAAAGCCTTCCGGACCTCACTCCATCCCGCGCGAGGACGGGTTGCCGATCATCGTCAGGAATTCGCGGCGGGTCGACGGGTCGGTGCGGAAGGCGCCCAGCATGCGGCTGGTCACCATGGTCACGCCGGTCTTGTGAACGCCGCGGGTGGTCATGCACTGGTGCTGCGCCTCGACCACCACGGCGACGCCCTCCGGCTGCAGGACCTCGTCGATGGTGTTGGCGATCTGCGCCGTCATCTTCTCCTGGATCTGCAGGCGCTTGCCATAGGCCTCTACCAGGCGCGCCAGCTTGGAGATGCCGACGACGCGGCGGCGCGGCAGATAGGCGACATGCGCCTTGCCGATGATCGGCACCATGTGGTGCTCGCAATAGGACTCCACCCGGATGTCGCGCAGCACGACCATCTCGTCGTAGCCGTCGGTCTCCTCGAAGGTGCGCGACAGGATCTCGACCGGGTCGATGCCGTAGCCGGCGAAGAATTCCTCATAGGAGCGGACGACGCGGTCCGGCGTGCCGACCAGCCCTTCGCGCGCCGGGTCGTCGCCGGCCCAGCGGATCAGGGTGCGCACGGCCTCTTCCGCCTCGGTGCGGGACGGACGGACGGCGGCGTCGGGCCGGGACAGGCCGGGGCCGCGAAGCACGTTGTCGGCGACCGGGGGCTTGGCGTGCGGGGTCTTGGTAGCCGTCACGGGAAACATCCTTTCCATAACTGGGAAACGCCCTGCGCGAAGCCGATGGCCGCAATCCGACGGCCGTCGCGCAACACGCCCATCGTGTCTGGCGTCACTTCCGTCGTCAGTACGGAGCCGATGCCTCGGCGGATCAACCGAAAGGCCCGCAAGACGAAAGAACCCATTCGCAAAAGCGGAGCGGCGGCGCCAGCCACGTTTTCCGCCGCTTGCCGCCTTTCGGAAGTCCCTAGATCAGGTCCTGCCCGATGGTCTTCAAGCTCTGGACAAAGTACGGACAGCCATGCGGATTGTCAAAGCCGCCTGTTAATTTCTTCCAATATCCACACACATTCTATTGTATTATTCGCCTGCGTCCGGACTTGCCGATCGGTCGCGTCGTCCGATCAGTTCAGCTGCATCGGCTGGTGCGGACTGTCCAGCGAGAAGGCCGGGATGGTCACGTCGAAGGCGCGCCCGTCCTCCCCCTCCATGCCATAGCTGCCGGCCATGATGCCGGACGGCGTGCCGAGCGGGGTGCCGCTGGTGTATTCGAAATGGTCGCCCGGCTCCAGCACCGGCTGCTCGCCGACCACGCCGGGACCCCGCACCTCCTGCACGCGGCCCATGGCGTCGGTGATGCGCCAGTGGCGGGTGCGCAGCTGCACCGTCTCGCTGCCTTCGTTCTCGATGCGGACGTGATAGGCCCAGACGAAGCGCCCCTCGGCCGGAGCGGACTGGTCTTCCAGGAAAACGGGCTGGACGGTGACGCGGATGTCGTAGGTGACGGCGGTGTACATGGCGGGCGGTCCGATGAACGGCGCCGGCCGTAAAAACGGGCCGGCGGCTTGGGGTTCCGGCTGGGAATTCCGGGTGGCCGGGCGGCGGTTCCGCGCAGGATAAAGTCCCCTCTCCGCACTGTCCAGAACGCGGCCGGACAATGATGCGACATGCCCGCACTGGGATGGACACAGTCATGCACAGTCTTCTGGTCTGCATGGTCTTGCGACGGGGGGGAGACGATGATATATGCGCAAGTCCCAGCAACGGCCGAAGAGCCTTGTCCATGTCTCGTTCGCACGTCCTTCGCATCCGACGACGGAGCCTCGCACCGCGCATCGCGGTTGCGGCCGTCCTTGGGTCGCGTGCGAACGCCAAAGGCACAACGGGGACCTGACACCCCCGGCCTTCCGGCGGCGGCGCGATCCGCCCTCCAAAGCCTTCTGAGAAGACTTTCTTCCCGCCGGGAGCCCCACGCATGATCATCACCGTCGAAGAGCCGAAGCACGCCGCCGCCATCGAAGCCCTGCTGGACGCCTCCTTCGGTCCCGACCGCTTCACCAAGACCGCCTACCGGCTGCGCGACGGCGTCGAGTCCATCCCCGCCCTGAACCTCGTCGCCATCGAGCATGACGAGCATGGGCACGAGGTGGTGGTGGGCACCATCCGCTACTGGCCGATCCTGGTCGGCGGCACCACCCAGTCCATCCTGCTCGGCCCCATCGCGGTCGCCGCCCATCTGCAGGGCAGCGGGCTGGGCAGCAAGCTGATCCGGATGAGCCTGAACAAGGCGGTGGCGCAGGGGCACAAGTCGGTGATCCTGGTCGGCGACGCTCCCTATTACGAGCGGTTCGGCTTCTCCCGCGCCCTGACGCTCGGCATGCAGATGCCCGGTCCTGTCGACATGAGCCGGCTGCTGGGCCTGGAGCTGGTCGAGGGTTCGCTGGCCGGCGCCGCCGGCATGATCGGCAAGCTGGAACAGGCGGACGCGCAGGAGGTCGCCATCGGCGCCACGCCGGTGATGAGCTCCGTGCTGGCCGCCCCGGCTGCGAACGCGCCCGTCCTGGCGGGAGACACCCCCGTCCCTTTCAGCGCCCTGTTCAGCCGGACGGCGGCGGAGCGACTTTGGACTGACCGCGTGCGCAGGACCGACTGGTTCTGGCGCGACGGCCTGCAGGCCGGCGCGGCGTGACCATTCCGGCCCCTGGTCCGGATTGTGGAAACCACAATCTTGCAAACATGGGTGGGGCGAAGCGGGATTGACTCGATTCGCCCCACACGCGATACCATATTTTCAGGAGCGACGCCGGACGGACGGCGTGCCGCGCGCCACGCAGCATCGTGAGCGCGCTATTCGTTTTTGTTCCAAGCGGAAGGGTGCGGGTTGACCAAGAAGCTGTTCATCAAGACCTGGGGCTGCCAGATGAACGTGTACGACTCCGCCCGGATGGCGGACGTCCTGGCACCGCTGGGCTACCAACCGGTCGATGAGCCGGACGGCGCCGACATGGTGATCCTGAACACCTGCCACATCCGCGAAAAGGCCGCCGAGAAGGTCTTTTCCGAGCTTGGCCGTCTGCGCCAGATGAAGGACCGCAAGGCGGAGGCCGAGGACGGCCGGATGATCCTGGCGGTCGCCGGCTGCGTCGCCCAGGCCGAAGGCGAGGAAATCGTCGCCCGCGCCCCCTTCGTCGACATGGTCTTCGGCCCGCAGACCTACCACACCCTGCCCGAGATGGTGGCGAAGGCCAGCCGTGCCGCCGGCAGCGTGCTGAACACCGATTTCCCGGCCGAATCCAAGTTTGATTTCCTGCCGGAGGAAGCCGGCAGCCAGGGCGTCTCCGCCTTCCTGGCGGTGCAGGAGGGCTGCGACAAGTTCTGCACCTTCTGCGTCGTGCCCTACACCCGCGGCGCCGAATTCTCCCGCCCCGCCGACCAGATCATCGCGGAAGCGAAAAGGCTGGTCGCCGGCGGCACGCGCGAGATCAACCTGCTGGGCCAGAACGTCAATGCCTGGCATGGCGACGGGCCGGACGGCACCACCTGGGGGCTCGGCAGGCTGATCCGCCAGCTGGCGGAGATCGACGGGCTGGAGCGCATCCGCTACACCACCTCGCACCCGCGCGACATGGCCGATGACCTGATCCACGCCCATGCCGAGGTGCCGCAGCTGATGCCCTACCTGCACCTGCCGGTTCAGGCAGGGTCCGACCGCATCCTGGCGGCGATGAACCGCAAGCACACCGCCGACGATTACCGCCGTCTGGTCGACCGGCTGCGCACCGCCAAGCCCGATCTGGCGATGTCCGGCGACTTCATCGTCGGCTTCCCCGGCGAGACGGATGCCGATTTCGCCGCGACGCTGAAGCTGGTCACCGAGATCGGCTATGCCCAGGCCTATTCCTTCAAATACAGCCCGCGCCCCGGCACCCCGGCCTCGGTCGACGGTGCCCAGGTGCCGGAAGAGGTGAAGGAATCCCGTCTGGCGGCTCTGCACCAGTTGCTGAACGCCCAGCAGGTCGCCTTCAACCACAGCTTCATCGGCCGCAGTGTGCCGGTCCTGTTCGACCGTGTCGGGCGCCGCGACGGCCAGCTGCTGGGCCGCAGCCCGTGGATGCAGTCGGTCCATGCCGAGGCGAACGAACGGCTGCTCGGCCGCATCGTCGAGGTGCGGGTCGATGCCGCGCTGGCCAACAGCCTCGCCGGTACTGTGGTCACGGGCGAACACACCACCGCCTCTTCCTTCCAGCCTGCCGTAACCTTGGAGGCAAGCGCTTGAACGGTCTGCCCGAACGGCGTATCGACGTTCAATTCGATGACAACCGGCTTTTGCCGATGCTGTACGGGGAGCATGACCGCCACCTCGCCCGCATCGAATCCCTTCTCGGCGTGTCGCTGATCTCCCGCGGCAACACCCTGACCATCTCCGGCCCGTCCGAAGCCGCCGAAACGGCGCGGACTGCGCTGAACGGCCTGTATGGTCGGCTGACCCGTGGCCAGACCATCGACGGCGGCGAGGTCGATGGCGCCGTCCGCATGGCGACCGCCGAAGCCGGTTTCGCCGGCGTGGCGACGGGCGAAGAGCCGCGTGGCCCCGGCCAGCAGGCGACCATCACCCGTGCCGAAATCGCGCTGCGCACCCGCCGGCGCGGCCCGATCACCCCGCGTTCCCCCACCCAGGCCGCCTATCTGCAAGCCTTGGCGGAGAGCGAGCTGGTCTTCGGGCTCGGCCCCGCCGGTACCGGCAAGACCTATCTGGCGGTGGCACAGGCGGTGGCGCTGCTGACCACCGGTCAGGTTGATCGCATCGTGCTGTCACGCCCGGCGGTCGAGGCGGGCGAGCGGCTGGGCTTCCTGCCCGGCGACCTGAAGGAGAAGGTCGATCCTTACCTGCGTCCGCTCTACGACGCGCTGCACGACATGCTGCCGGCGGAACAGGTGAAGAAGCGGCTGGAGTCCGGCGAGATCGAGATCGCGCCGTTGGCCTTCATGCGCGGCCGGACGCTGGGCAACGCCTTCGTCATCCTGGACGAGGCGCAGAACACCACGCCGATGCAGATGAAGATGTTCCTGACCCGTCTCGGCGAAGGCGGGCGGATGGTCATCACCGGCGACATCTCGCAGATCGACCTGCCGTCGGGCACCCGGTCGGGCCTGCGCGACGCGCTGGACATCCTGCGCGGGGTAGAGGGCGTGCGCTTCGTCCGCTTCACCGACGCCGACGTCGTCCGCCACCCGATGGTCGCCCGCATCATCCGCGCCTATGATCAGGCCGATGCCCGCGAGGCGGAACGCAAACAGGCCCGCCGCGTCAGTTCCGCACCCGAAACGACTGGCAACGGACCTGAGACCGTTGGAGGTCCGGAATGACCAGCGCGGTCGACATCACTGTTTCACGTGAAGCCGGCGATTGGGCCGAGGATGCCGAGTGGCTGGCCGAGCGCGCGGCGCTCGCCGCCCTGGGTGCGGCCTATGACGACGAGGAAGGCCCGGCCGAGCTGTCGGTCGTGCTGGCCGACGACGAGCTGGTCCACAGGCTGAACCGCGAGTATCGCGGCAAGGACAAGCCGACCAACGTCCTGTCCTTCGCCCTGACAGAGGCGGAGGAGCCCGAGGCGCAGGACGGCGTGCCGGTGATGCTGGGCGACGTCATCCTCGCCTATGAAACGGTCGCCCGCGAGGCGTCCGAACAGGGGAAAAGCTTCAAAGACCACATGACTCACCTTGTGATGCATGGTGTTCTGCATCTGCTGGGTTATGATCACGAGACGGACGACGAGGCCGAGGAGATGGAGGCGCTGGAAACCCGGCTGCTCGCCACGCTCGGAATCGCCGACCCCTATGCCGCCAACCACCAACCGCCGGACCGATGAGCGAAATATCCGACAGTCGCACGCCCCGTGATGACCACGGGGCCGAAGACCATTCCCTGGGCCACCTGTTCAAGGGGTGGCTCCGCACCGTTTGGGGCGGCCGCGAGGACAATTCCCTGCGCGGCACGATCGAAGAGCTGATCGCCGGCCTGGACGATGCCGCGAGCGAGGACGGCGAGGATTCGCTGGGCGCCGGCGAGCGTGCGCTGCTGACCAACATCCTGAAGCTGCGCGACCGCACCGTCGCCGACGTCATGGTGCCGCGGGCCGACATCATCGCCGTCGACATCGACACCCCCTTCCCTGCCCTGGTCCAGCGCGTCGCCGAGGAAGGTCATTCCCGCCTGCCGGTGTACCGCGAGACCCTGGACGACGTGGTCGGCATCATCCACATCAAGGATGTGATGACCCTGATGGCCAAACAGGCCATCTCCGCCGAAGGACTGCGCCAGAAGCCTGACCTGACCGGCATCATCCGCGAAGCGAAGATCGTCGCCCCCTCCATGCATGTGCTCGACCTGCTGGTGCAGATGCGCCAGACCCGCCAGCACATGGCCCTGGTGGTGGACGAGTTCGGCGGCATCGACGGCCTCGTCACCATCGAGGATCTGGTGGAGGAGATCGTCGGCGAGATCGAGGACGAGCATGACGAGACCGCGGCGCCGCGTCTGGTCGAACGCCCCGACGGCAGCCTGATCGCCGACGCCCGCCTGCCCATCGAGGATTTCGAGCATCGCGTCGGCCCGGTCCTGTCCGAGGAGGAGCGCGAGGACATCGACACGCTGGGCGGTCTGGTCGTTTCCATCGCCGGCCGCGTGCCGGGGCTGGGCGAACGGCTGATCCATCCCTCGGGCCTGGAGTTCGAGATCGTCGACGCCGACTCCCGCCGCCTGAAGCGCCTGCGCGTCCACAACGTCCCGGCCAACAGTTCGGAGCTGGCGGAGACGGCGTAAGGATCGGGGTGGGGTCCGACGCCTCCCCACCCCCACAACACAGCCCCGCCCACAACAGCCTTGGCGCCCCTGTCCGGCCGCATTACCTATGGCGCCGCCCGCCATTCCTTGCCGCTGCCGGAGTTTCCCGCCTTGACCGTCACCGATGCGCTGCCCGTCCCCGCCCGGCTGGGCCGTGTTTCCACGCGGCTGGCCGCGTTGACCGGCTGGCGCCGGCTGGCCGCCGCGGCGCTGCTGGGCGGGCTCGCCACGCTGGCGGTGCCGCCGGCCGATCTGATACCGGTGCTGCTGGTCGCCTTTCCCGGCGTGATCTGGCTGCTGGACGGGGTGGAGACGAAGAAGGGCGCCTTCGCCGTCGGCTGGTTCTTCGGCTTCGGCCATCACCTGCTGGGACTCTATTGGATCAGCGCCGCGCTGTTCACCGATATCGAGCGCTTCTGGTGGGCCCTGCCGCTGTCGGCCGTCGGTCTGCCGATCCTGCTGGGGATGTTCAGCGGCGGCGCCACCCTGACCTTCCATATGCTGCGCCGGCGCGGCTTCGGCATCGGGCTGGGACGGCCGCTGATGTTCGCCGCCTGCTGGTGCCTGTGGGAGTGGCTGCGCGGCCATGTCTTCACCGGCTTTCCCTGGAATCTCTTCGGCTACGGCTGGGTCGGGGTGCTTCCGGTGCTGCAGACCGCCTCCCTGGTCGGCATTTACGGCCTGACGCTGGTGACGGTGCTGGTGGCCAGCCTGCCCGCCGCCCTGCCCGACCGCGACACCACACCGCGCCGCGCCTGGGCCGGCATCGCCGCCGGGCTGGCGCTGCTGGCGGTGCTGGGCGGCTGGGGCGCCTGGAGGTTGGCCGGCTCGGTGGACGAGCCGGTGCCGGGCGTCCGGCTGCGGCTGGTCCAGGCGGCCATCGACCAGCGGCTGAAATGGGCGCCGGCCGAGCGGGTGCAGAATTTCCAGAACCATCTCGCCCTGTCCGCCGCCCCGCCGGCCGATCCGTCGGCCCCGCCCCCCAATGTCATCATCTGGCCGGAAACCGCCGTCCCCTTCTTCGTCGAGGAGGATGCGCGGGTGCGCCAGGCGATGGCCTCGGTCATCCCGCCGGGCGGTCTGCTGATCACCGGGGCGCCGCGCACGACGGTGGATGCGGACGGCGAGCGTCGTTATTTCAACGGCATGGTGGCGGTGGACGGCAGCGGTGCGGCGGTCGCCGACTACGACAAGTTCCACCTCGTGCCCTTCGGCGAATATATGCCGCTGCGGCAGTGGCTGCCCGTCGGCGCCATCGCCGGCAATGGGGCGGAGTTCTCCGCCGGCCCCGGCCCGCGCACCCTTCATCTAAAAGGTCATGTGGCTGGCCTGCCGTCCTTCAGCCCGCTGATCTGCTATGAGAGCATCTTCCCCGGCGCCGTGGTCGACACGGCAGACCGGCCGCACTGGCTGCTGAACCTGACCAACGATGCCTGGTATGGACGCACCGCCGGCCCGCACCAGCATTTCGCGATCAATCAGGTCCGGGCGGTGGAGGAAGGGTTGCCCCTGGTCCGGGTGGCGAATACGGGAATATCCGGGGTGGTGGACTCCTACGGTCGTGTGCAACAATTGCTCGGTCTGGGTGAGCGGGGCTTCATCGATACCACGTTGCCGAAAGCGCCTGATGGCGTCACAGCCTATGCCCGCATGGGGGACTGGATTTTCGGCATAGTGCTTCTTGGCTGTTTTCTGACGGCCTTGGCCTCGCGATATCACCGGTGACGCAGCAATACGGGCAATCCGCCCGCCACAGGCAGAACAATTTCGTGTAACCGGCTTGACCGGAGCGGACTTGACTGCATACGTGGATATGTCGTAACTAGGTTGCACAACCGTTACAGGGATAAACGAGATGCAGACTGAAACTGGGGCGCCGCGCGGGCGCCGTGCGGGTGCGGGCCGTCCGAAGACCGGAAAGCCGAATCCCATCGATGTCCATGTCGGATCCCGCGTCCGTCTTCGCCGCACGCTTCTCGGCATGAGCCAGGAGAAGCTCGGCGAGGCGATCGGCCTGACCTTCCAGCAGGTGCAGAAGTACGAGCGCGGCGCCAACCGCATCGGCGCGTCGCGTCTGTTCGACCTCAGCCGCGTCCTGGATGTGCCGGTCTCCTTCTTCTTCGACGACATGCCGGCCGAAGCGGCTGCCGCCCGCATCGACGACGAAGACGAGTCCGGCGCGACCGAAGAGCGCTCCGCCAGCACCTATGAGCCCGATCCGATGGCCAAGCGCGAGACGCTGGAACTGGTTCGCGCCTACTACAAGATCAGCGACCCGTCGGTGCGCAAGCGCCTGTTCGAACTGACCAAGGCAGTGGCCAGCGCCGCCGTCGCGGAAGCCGCAGAATAACGCCGTCAAGTAACTCCTGCCGGTTGCCACACGGCATTTGATGCCCACCGAAAGGGGAAGGCACGGGCTCGACCGCGCTCCCCCTTCGTGCGGGGCCTGCGATAATCGGTCCTGGGCCTTACCGCCGGTAGATTTCTTGACCCCGGCTGAATTCCTTGTCACAACCCGTTTCGGATCGGTGTCTGCGGCCGCTGTACCGGTCTGCCGTTTCGGCTCATGAAATAGCGTGCCGCCGAATGCCGAGGTTTCCCGTGGCAAAGCTGAACTACGTCTTCACCAGCGAGTCCGTGTCGGAAGGTCATCCCGACAAGGTCTGCGACCGCATTTCCGACGCCATCGTCGATCTTTATCTTTCGCACGACCCGCAGGCCCGCGTGGCCGTCGAGACGCTCGCGACCACCAATCAGGTCGTTCTGGCCGGCGAAGTTCGCGGCCCCGACAGCATCAAGGCCGACCAGCTGGTCGAAGTCGCCCGCGCCGCGGTGAAGGACATCGGCTACGAGCAGGACGGCTTCCACTGGGAGAAGATGGACGTCAAGTGCTTCGTCCATTCCCAGTCCGCCGACATCGCCGTGGGCGTCGACGCCGCGGGCAACAAGGACGAGGGTGCCGGCGACCAGGGCATCATGTTCGGCTATGCCTGCCGCGAGACCCCGGCGCTGATGCCGGCGCCGATCTACTACAGCCACGCCATCCTGAAGTCGCTGGCCGAGGCGCGCCATTCCGGCGCCGCCCCGCAGCTGGGCCCGGACGCCAAGAGCCAAGTCACCCTGCAGTACGTCGACGGCCGTCCGACCCGCGCCACCGCCATCGTGCTGTCGACCCAGCATGCCGAGGGGCTGGACCAGGACGCCGTGCGCGAGATCGTCCTTCCGCACATCGTCAACTGCCTGCCGGAAGGCTGGATGTGCGACCCGAAGTACCTGTACGTCAATCCGACCGGCCGCTTCGTCATCGGCGGCCCGGACGGTGACGCCGGCCTGACCGGCCGCAAGATCATCGTCGACACTTACGGCGGTGCCGCTCCGCACGGCGGCGGCGCCTTCTCCGGCAAGGATCCGACGAAGGTCGACCGTTCGGCCGCCTATGCCGCCCGCTATCTCGCCAAGAACGTCGTCGCGGCGGAACTGGCGGAGAAGTGCACGATCCAGGTCTCCTACGCCATCGGCGTGTCGAAGCCGCTGTCGGTCTATGTCGACACCCACGGCACCGGCAATGTCGACGAGGACCGCCTGTCCGACGTGCTGCAGCAGCTGGTGGACCTGTCCCCGCGTGGCATCCGCACACATCTGGGGCTGAACAAGCCGATCTACGCCCGCACCGCCGCCTACGGCCATTTCGGCCGCGAGCCCGACGTGGACGGCGGCTTCTCGTGGGAGAAGACCGATCTGGTCGGCGACCTGCGCAGCGCCTTCCTGTAAAAGCGCGTTCGCAGCATAGGACCCGCCGCAAGGCGGATGGACGGCAGGGGCTGGCAACGGCCCCTGCTTTCTTTTGAGGCCCATCCCTTTCCCGATACAGCGTTCCGACATGACCGACGACAGCACCTCCGGCCCCCTCTCCGAAAGCTCCAACCGCCTGTTCGGGCGCCGCAAGGGCCGGCCGTTGCGCAAGCGCCGGACGGAGCTGATCGACGTTCTGCTGCCGCGGCTCCAGATCCCGCTGCCGACGTCCGGCGACAGGCTCGACCCCGCCGGCCTGTTCGACAGCCCGAAACGGGAGGTCTGGCTGGAGGTCGGGTTCGGCATGGGCCATCACCTCGCCTGGCAGGCCGGGCATCATCCGGATGTCGGCTTCATCGGCGCGGAACCCTTCCTCAACGGCATCGCCGGCCTGCTGGGCATGGTCGATGACGAAAACCTGCGGAATGTGCGCATCCAGCCCGACGATGCCCGTCCGCTGCTGGACGCCCTGCCCGACGCCTCCATCGGCCGCGCCTTCGTGCTGTTCGCCGACCCCTGGCCGAAGAAGCGCCACGCCGACCGCCGCTTCATCGGGCCGGAGAACCTGCCGCGGCTGGCCCGCGTGTTGAAGGACGGCGCGGAGCTGCGTTTGGCCAGCGACGACATGGGTCTGGTGCGCTGGATGCTTGAACACACGGTGAAGCATCCCGATTTCGAATGGACGGCGCGCCGCCCGTCGGACTGGCGCATCCGCCCCGACGACTGGCCCGCCACCCGCTATGAGGAAAAGGCCATCGCCGCCGGCCGCAAGCCGGTCTTCATGCGGTTCGTCCGCCGCGCGCGACGCTGACGCATACCCGTTGCGCTTGAGATTCCGGCCAGCCACAGCGATCGAACCGGAAAAGGCTTGCGGCATCGGACGGAATGACTATATTCACGGCTGAGAACCCATACGGATCGGCGGCCCGGGCAACCGGGCCGGCGAGACGCTTTGCGGGTGGGCTTTTGCCCACTTATTTTTTTATGAGCGTGTGGAAGCACGCGCTTGTTGAACCTTCTGTTGTGGAAACCTCGTCCGGTTCGATCCCGGCCGCAGGCTTTGGGTCAGGTGGAATGGACGCTACAGGTCGCATCGAACAGATCATCACGCCGTCGGTCGAAGCCATGGGCTATGAGGTCGTGCGCGTACAGATCTCCGGCGGCCAGCGGGCGATTCTCCAGATCATGGCGGAGCGCGCCGACGGCGCGCCCATGACTGTCGAGGATTGCGCCGACATCAGCCGTTCCGTCTCCGCTCTGCTGGACGTGGAAGACCCGATCCGCGAGGCTTATACGCTGGAAGTCAGCTCGCCCGGCATCGACCGGCCGCTGACCCGGCTCAAGGATTTCGAGCGCTTCGCCGGCTTCGAAGCCCGGCTGGAAAGCCGCATGGCCATCGACGGCCGCAAGCGCTTCAAGGGCATGCTGCAGGGCGTCGAGGACGGCCTCGTGTGCATCGACACCGAACAGGGAGCCGCCCGGCTGGAGTTCGACAATATCCTGCGCGCCAAGCTGGTGCTGACGGACGAGCTGATCCGCGCCAGCCAGGAGCAGCAGGAGGGCCTGCAGAACTGACGGACCCGTCCGCAAGGACGCGCCATCGGACTGCTTGGCCCGGATTGCCTGCCCCCACCCCGCCGACCCGACCGGACATCACGCAAGACCGGCATCACACAAGACCGACTCAGGAAGTGTAACGGATGGAACTGCTGCAAGTCGCTGACGCGGTCGCCCGCGAAAAGAACATCGACCGGGACGAAGTCCTGGAGGCGATGGAGCAGGCGATTCAGAAGGCCGGCCGCTCCAAGTACGGCCATGAGCACGACATCCGCGCCCGCATCGACCGCAAGACCGGCGACATCCATCTGACCCGCCACCTGGAGGTGGTCGAGGCGGTTGAGAACGAGGCGACGCAGGTCACCCTGCCCTACGCCCTGCGCCGCAAGCCCGGCGCCAAGATCGGCGACTTCCTGGTCGACCCGCTGCCGCCGATCGATTTCGGCCGCATCGCCGCCCAGACCGCCAAGCAGGTGATCGTCCAGAAGGTGCGCGACGCCGAGCGCAAGCGCCAGTTCAACGAGTACAAGGACCGCAACGGCGAAATCGTCAACGGTCTGGTCAAGCGCGTCGAATACGGCAACGTCACCGTCGACCTGGGCCGCGCCGAAGCGATCCTGCGCCGCGACGAGCTGCTGCCGCGCGAGCATTTCAAGAACGGCGATCGCGTCCGCGCCTATATCTTCGATGTCCGCGAGGAACCGCGCGGGCCCCAAATCTTCCTGTCGCGCACGCATCCCATGTTCATGGCGAAGCTGTTCGCCCAGGAAGTGCCGGAAATCTACGACGGCATCATCGAGATTCGGGCGGTCGCCCGCGATCCGGGGTCGCGCGCCAAGATCGCCGTGCACAGCAACGACAGCTCCATCGACCCGGTCGGCGCCTGCGTCGGCATGCGCGGCAGCCGCGTCCAAGCGGTCGTCGGCGAGCTGCAGGGCGAGAAGATCGACATCATCCCGTGGTCGGGCGAGGCGGCGACCTTCGTCGTCAACGCGCTCGCCCCCGCCGAGGTCGCCAAGGTCGTGCTCGACGACGACAACCGCCGCATCGAGGTGGTGGTGCCCGACGACCAGCTGTCGCTGGCCATCGGCCGCCGCGGCCAGAATGTGCGCCTCGCCTCGATGCTGACCGGCTGGGACATCGACATCCTGACCGAACAGGAGGAGTCGGAGCGCCGGTCGGAGGAAATCCACAACCGGTCCGCCCTGTTCATGCAGGCCCTGGACGTCGACGACGTGATCGCCCACCTTCTGGTCGCCGAAGGCTTCACCTCCGTCGAGGAGATCGCCTACGTCGAGACCGAGGAACTGGCCGAGATCGAAGGCTTCGACGAGTCGGTTGCCGACGAGCTGAAGCAGCGCGCCCTCGCCTTCCTGGAAGTGCAGGACGAGCAGGCCAACGAACGCCGGCTGGAGCTGGGCGTCGAGGACATCGTCGCCGAGCTGACCGGTTTCACCGCCACGCAGCTGGTGAAGCTGGGCGAGAACGGCGTGAAGACGCTGGACGACCTGGCCGATCTGGCCGGCGACGAGCTGGTCGAGATCCTGGGCAAGGACGGCGCCAAGGACGCTCCCACCGAAGAGGAAGCGAACGCGATCATCATGGCCGCGCGCGCCCACTGGTTCGAGGGTGAGGAACAGGACGGCGCCGCCGCGGCCCCTGCGGCAGATGGCAGCGCCGGTGGTCAGGGCGCGCAGGCCTGACCGGCGCCAATGCCGGTTGGAACTGCGCCCGACAGGAACGATTATTCGGGACCGCGCGAGCGGATGACGATCGGATGACCGAACGGAACGACGAACGGACACCGACCGCCGCCGCGGATGCGGTGCCGGATCAGGAATTGGCACAGGACGAAGGTGCCGGGACGGACCACCTGCCGGCCGACGACGAGAAGGGGCCTCTGCGCCGCTGCATCGCGTCGGGTACGGTCGGGCCGAAAGAGGGCATGATCCGCTTCGTGATCGGCCCCGACGGCGAAGTGGTGCCGGACCTGGAGGAACGTCTGCCCGGCCGCGGCCTATGGGTCACGGCCGACAGGGATGCCCTGGCGAAAGCCATGGGGAAATCCGTTTTTGCCAAGGCGGCCCGCCGGGCGGTGAAAGTACCGCCCGATCTGGCCGAGAGGCTGGAACGGCTGCTGGAACGGCGTTGTCTGCACGCGTTGGGCCTTGCCCGCCGTGCCGGCCACGTCCTGGCAGGATACGAGAAGGTGCGCGAGGCGTTGAAGGCCAACCAGGTCGGTCGTGCGGGTCCCCCGCCGTCCCTGCTGGTCGAAGCCGCGGACGGCTCGCTGGACCAGCGCGGCAAGGTGACGGCGCTCGCGCCGTCGCTGCCGGTGATCGATCTGTTCGTGTCCTCGGCCTTGGCCGCGGCGCTCGGACGCGATCATGCTGTGCACGCCGTGGTGGCGCGGGGCAGGCTGGCCGCAGGGCTGGCCCGCGATGCGGCACGCCTGCGGGGACTGAAAGGTCCCCAAGAGGACCGGGACGCGCACCATGATTCTGATAAGGGCTGGGGAGTCGGCGATTCGGCCGGCCGGCCTGCGATGTAACGTCTGACCATTCGGGAACCGATGACCGACAGCAACGACCAGGACCAGAAGAAAGTCTTGCACCTCAACTCCGGCGCCGGCAAAGGAAAGCTGGAGTCGAAGAAGCCGGTCGAGACCCAGGTCCGGCAGAGCTTCTCCCATGGCCGGTCCAAACCGGTGACCGTAGAGGTCAAGCGCAAGCGTCATGTTGAAAAGGGCGCCGTGCCCGGCGTCGCAGACGGCGGCGCCGCCGCGCGTCAAGCTGCCCAGGGCCTGCCCATGCGCGGTGCGCAGGGCCAACGACCCCGCGGTGGCGGTGCCACTGCCGGGCGCCAGCTGACCCGCGAGGAGCTGGAATCGCGCCTGCGTGCGCTTCGCGGCGCCGCGGCGTTCGAGGAACAGCGCCGCATCGAGGCCGAGGAAGAAGCGGTCCGCGCCGAAGCCCGCGCCGCCGAGGCCGCCGCCCGTGCCGCCGAAGAGCCCGAAGCCGCTCCGGCCGCCCCCTCCGAAGCCGCCGCTCCGGCCGCCGCGGATGCGCCGGCCCAGACCGCGCCGGAAATGCCGCCGATCATTCTGGACGCCGACACCTTGCGCCAGCGCGAGCTGGACGAGATGCGCGCCATCCAGGAAGCGGATCGCAAGGTCGCCGAAGAAGCCGAACGCCGCCGCAAGGAGGAAGAGGCCAAGCGCAAGGAAGCCGAGGACGCCAAGCGCCGCGACGCCGAACCGTCGCCCCGCCGTGATGGCGGCCGCGACGGTGCGGGCCGTGACGGCGCGCGTCCGGCCGGTGCTCGTCCGGCCGGCGACCAGCGCCCCGGTGGTGCCGCCGCCCGTCCCGCCGCCGACGCCGCTCCCGGCCGTCCGCAGCCGGGCGTCGGCGCTCCGCCGGCCCGTGCCGAGGAAGAGGACGACAACCGCCGCAAGGGCGGTCGTGGCGGTGCTCCGGCCAAGGCCGCGCCGGCCCGTCCGGCCGCCAAGGCCCCGGTCGGCGCCGACCGCCGCAAGGGCACCAAGATGACCGTCTCGCAGGCGCTCAGCGACGACGGCAGCGACCGCACCCGGTCGCTGGCCGCCGTCCGCCGTGCCCGCGAGCGTGAGCGCATGCGGCAGATGAGCCGCCAGGAGACGGCGAAGGTCACCCGCGACGTCGTGCTGCCGGAAGTCATCACGGTCCAGGAACTGGCCAACCGCATGGCCGAGCGCGGTGCGGACGTCATCAAGGCGCTGATGCGCATGGGCGTGATGGCGACCATCAACCAGACCATCGACGCCGACACCGCCGAGCTGCTGATCACCGAGTTCGGTCACCGCGTCCGCCGCGTGTCGGAGTCCGACGTCGAAATCGGCCTGCGTGCCACCGAGGAAGAGGGCGCCATCCTGGTGCCGCGTCCGCCGGTCGTCACCATCATGGGCCACGTCGACCACGGCAAGACCTCGCTGCTCGACGCGCTGCGCCAGACCGACGTGGTGTCGGGCGAGGCCGGCGGCATCACCCAGCACATCGGCGCCTATCAGGTGCAGCTGGAGTCGGGTGCGCGCATCACCTTCATCGACACGCCGGGTCACGCCGCCTTCACCGAGATGCGTGCCCGCGGCGCCAACGTCACCGACGTGGTCGTGCTGGTGGTCGCCGCGAACGACGGCGTCATGCCGCAGACGATCGAGGCCATCCGCCACGCCAAGGCGGCCAAGGTTCCGATCATCGTCGCCATCAACAAGTGCGACCTGCCGGACGCCCGTCCGGAGCGCGTCCGCCAGGAACTGCTCCAGCACGAGCTGGTGGTCGAGGAGATGGGCGGCGACGTGCTCGACGTCGAAGTGTCGGCCAAGGCGAAGCTGAACCTGCAAAAGCTGGAAGAGGCCATCCTCCTCCAGGCCGAAATCCTGGAGCTGCGGGCCAACCCCGAGCGTGCCGCCGAAGGCGTCGTCATCGAGGCGAAGCTGGAGCGTGGCCGCGGTTCGGTCGCCACCGTGCTGGTCCAGCGCGGCACGCTGAAGGTCGGCGACGTGTTCGTGACCGGCGCCGAATGGGGCCGCGTCCGCGCCCTGATCAACGACCGCGGCCAGAATGTCAACGAGGCGGCCCCGGCCGTCCCGGTCGAGGTCCTGGGCCTGAACGGCACGCCGATGGCCGGCGACGACTTCTCCGTCGTCGAGTCCGAAGCCCGTGCCCGCGAGATCGCCGAGTTCCGCCAGCGCAAGAAGCGCGAAGCGGCGGTGGCGGCCTCGGCCCGCGGTTCGCTGCAGGACATGTTCAGCCGCATCCAGGCCGGCGAGGCCAAGGAGCTGCCGGTCGTCATCAAGGGCGACGTGCAGGGCTCGATCGAAGCCATCGCCAGCTCGCTGGAGAAGCTCACGGCCGAGAACACCGAGGTCAAGGTCCGCGTCCTGCACAACTCGGTCGGTGCGATCAACGAGTCCGACATCACGCTGGCCAATGCGTCCAACGCGATGATCATCGGCTTCAACGTCCGCGCCAACCCGCAGGCCCGCGACCTCGCCAAGCGCGACGGCGTGGAAATCCGCTACTACTCGATCATCTACAACGTGATCGACGACGTGAAGGCGGCGCTGACCGGTCTGTTGTCTCCGACGCTGCGGGAACGCTTCATCGGCTACGCGACCATCCGCGAGGTGTTCAACATCACGAAGGTCGGCAAGGTCGCCGGTTGTATGGTCACGCAGGGCACCGTCAAGCGTGGCGCCGGCGTCCGCCTGCTGCGCGACAACGTCGTCATTCACGAAGGCACGCTCAAGACGCTCAAGCGCTTCAAGGACGAGGTCAAGGACGTCCGCGAGGGTTACGAGTGCGGCATGGCCTTCGAGAACTACGACAACATCCAGGCCGGCGACCAGATCGAAGCCTTCGAGATCGACGAAATCGCTCGCGAGCTGTGACCTGTCCGGTTCGCCCAATCCCTTCCGGCACCCGCCGGAAGGGATCGGGCGGCCTTTTTGGCTTTCAGGGGCGCGGGATCCATCCTGCGCCCTGTTCCTATATTGGGGTGGGAGATAGATGGTTTCCCCCGACCCCGTGCGACCGGCCGGAGAGCTGACGCAGCCCGGCCAAGCGACATCGACGAAAGACACGTACCATGGCCAGCAAGAAGCGCGGCGCGTTCATCGCCGGCAAGCCCCCGTCCCAACGGCAACTGCGCGTCGGCGAGGAGGTGCGCCATGCTCTCGCCGACCTGTTCCGCCGCGGGGATTTCCACGATCCGGAGCTGGCCTCGCTGAACGTCACGGTCACCGAGGTGCGGATCAGCCCCGATCTGTCCAACGCGACCGTCTTCTACGCGACGCTGGGCGGCGAGCGGATGGAGGAAGCCCAGGTCGCGCTGCGCCGCGCCGCCGCCTTCCTGCGCGGTCAGGTCGCCCGCATGGTCAACCTGCGCCACGCCCCGACGCTGAGCTTCGAAGCCGACACCTCCTTCGACTACGCCCACCGCATCGACAGCATCCTGCACAGCCCGGAAGTCGCCCGCGACCTGAGCGGCCATCCGCTGGGCCGCGTCAATGGCGACGACGATCATGACGAGGATGAGGACGATTCCTGGGACGAGGATGACGATCTCGATCCCGACGAGGCGGACGAGGACGACGACCTCGACGACGACCAGGCCATGCTCGACGACGAGGACAAGGGGGAGGACACGGGCGAACACGACGACGAGAGCCGGGGCGGCCGTCGTGGCTCGTAAGCGCAAGGGTACGCCGATCCACGGCTGGATCGTGCTGGACAAGCCGGAAGGCATGACCTCCACCCAGGCGCTGTCGAAGGTGCGCCGCCTGCTGAACGCCGAGAAGGCCGGGCATGGCGGCACGCTGGACCCGCTGGCGACCGGCATCCTGCCGATCGCGCTGGGCGAGGCGACCAAGACCGTCTCCTATGCCATGGACGGCGCCAAGACCTACCGCTTCTCCATCCGCTGGGGCGAGCGGACGACAACCGACGACCGCGAAGGCGCGGTGATCGACCGCTCCGACCACCGGCCTAGCACCGACGCGATCCGCGCTGCCCTGCCCGCCTTCCTGGGCGAGATCCAGCAGGTGCCGCCGCAGTTCTGCGCCATCAAGATCGACGGAGAGCGCGCCTATGACATCGCGCGCGAAGGCGACGCGGTCGATCTGGCCGCCCGCACCGTGCGCATCGACCGCTTCGAGCTGGTCGAGGAACCGGACGCCGATCATGCGGTGTTCGAGGTCGATTGCGGCAAGGGCACCTATGTCCGCTCGCTGGCCCGCGACCTGTCGGAGGCGCTGGGCACGGTCGGCCATGTCGGGCTTCTGCGCCGTTTGCGCGTCGGCTCCTTCACGCTGGACCGCGCGATTTCCCTGGACGAACTGGCCGCCATGGAGCAAGGTGCGGCCGTCGAACGACTTCTGTTGCCGATCGAGACCGCGCTGGACGACATCCCGGCGCTGGCCCTGACGGAAGCGGAAGCGCACCGACTGAGGCACGGCCAGACGGTCGCTCTCCTCACCCGGCAGGATCGTGAACGGCTGATGGCGGTTCAGGGTGCTGACGGTGGGGATGGCACCGTCATTGCGCTTTTCGGCGGAACGCCGGTGGCGTTGGCCCGTGTCGAGGGGGCGGAGGTCCGTCCGGTGCGCGTGCTCAACCTCACGTGATTTAGGAGACCCCGATGTCGATTACGCCCGAGCGCAAGCAAGAGCTGATCAAGGAATTTTCCCGCGGCACCAACGACACCGGTTCGCCCGAGGTCCAGGTGTCGATCCTGACGGAGCGCATCAGCAACCTGACGGATCACCTGAAGGGCCACAAGAAGGACTTCCACTCCCGCCGTGGTCTGCTGGTGATGGTCGGTCAGCGCCGCCGTCTGCTCGACTACCTGAAGAAGAAGGATCAGTCGCGCTACGCCGCTCTGATCGAGCGTCTGGGCCTGCGCCGCTAATCAGGCGCGCTGTCCCGCTGACGGGTTCGGGTTCCCCCGGCCGGCCATCGGCCGGGGGTCTCCCTTCCAGTCCAGCGGACTATAGAAGCTGCTTCTCACCTGTATCGTTTCGGAACACCTCATTGGTTATTGGCAATAGAAACTCGATCTTGAGCGTTTCGTGACGGACAGGCCGGCCCGATTATTCGGGGACCGGCCTTTTTTGCATCCACGACACTTCTATCTTGATTCGTTTAGCCCTGTTGTCGAACACCATATCTCCGATTTTCTCGCGGGGTCCTACGACCGATGGCCCCGGCCTTGGGCGGCAATCCGGCCGTTTCAGGGTGTCGGATGGAAGGAAAGAATCCATGTTCACTGTTCATCGCAAAGAAATCGAATGGGGCGGGCGCAAGCTGGTCCTGGAGACGGGCAAGATCGCCCGTCAGGCCAACGGCGCGGTGCTGGTCACCTATGGTGACACCACGGTCCTGTGCACCGCCGTCGCCGCCAAGGCGCCGAAGCCGGGCATCGATTTCTTCCCGCTGACCGTCAACTACCAGGAAAAGGCCTTTGCGGCCGGCAAGATTCCCGGCGGCTTCTTCAAGCGCGAAGGCCGTCCGACCGAAAAGGAAACGCTGGTCAGCCGCCTGATCGACCGTCCGATCCGTCCGCTGTTCGCTGATGGCTTCCGCAACGAGACTCAGGTCGTCTGCACCGTGCTGAGCCATGATCTGGAGAATGATCCGGACGTCGTGGCGATGGTCGGCGCCTCGGCCGCCCTGACGATCTCCGGCATCCCGTTCCTGGGTCCGATCGCCGCCGCCCGCGTCGGCTACAAGAACGGCCAGTACATCCTGAACCCGACCCGCGACGAGGTTGGCGACAGCGACCTGGATCTGGTCGTCGCCGGCACCGTCGAAGGCGTGCTGATGGTCGAATCGGAAGCCAAGGAGCTGACCGAAGAGGTCATGCTCGGCGCCGTCATGTTCGGCCACACCAATTTCCAGCCGGTGATCAACATGATCATCGATCTGGCCGAGGAAGCCGCCAAGGAGCCGTGGGATCTGCCGGAGCCGGCCTATGACCGCAAGGCCCTGAAGGCCCGCCTGCGCGAGACCGTCGGGTCGGACGTCGAGGCCGCCTACACCGAGACGGTCAAGCAGTCCCGCTACGAGAAGGTCGGCGCCGCCAAGGCGAAGGCGCTCGAGACGCTGGCCGAGGAATTCGACGCCCAGTCGATCGGTTTCGAGTTCAAGGAGCTCGAGGCCGACATCCTGCGCGGCGCCGTCCTGAAGACCGGCCGCCGCATCGACGGCCGCGACACCAAGACCGTGCGCCCGATCGTGTCGGAAGTCGGCATCCTGCCGCGCGCCCACGGTTCGGCCCTGTTCACCCGTGGCGAGACCCAGGCGCTGGTGGTCACCACGCTGGGCACCAGCCAGGACGAGCAGATCATCGACGCGCTCGAGGGCGAGTACCGCGAGCACTTCATGCTGCACTACAACTTCCCTCCGTACTCGGTGGGTGAAGCCGGCCGCATGGGCAGCCCGGGCCGCCGCGAGATCGGCCACGGCAAGCTGGCATGGCGTGCCATCCACCCGCTGCTGCCGAAGAAGGAAGACTTCCCCTACACGCTGCGCGTCGTGTCGGAAGTCACGGAGTCCAACGGCTCCTCCTCGATGGCCACCGTCTGCGGCACCTCGCTGTCGCTGATGGACGCCGGCGCGCCGCTGATCCGTCCGGTCGCCGGTATCGCCATGGGCCTGATCAAGGAAGACCATGGCTTCGCCGTCCTGTCGGACATCCTGGGTGACGAAGATCACCTCGGCGACATGGACTTCAAGGTGGCCGGCACCGAGGTCGGCGTCACCGCGCTGCAGATGGACATCAAGATCACCTCGATCACCGAGGAGATCATGAAGATCGCGCTGGGCCAAGCCAAGGACGGCCGCCTGCACATCCTGGGCGAGATGTCGAAGGCGCTGACCGGCGCCCGTGAAGGCGTCAACGAGAACGCCCCGCGCATCACCGTGATCAACATCCCGAAGGAGAAGATCCGCGACGTGATCGGCTCCGGCGGCAAGGTGATCCGCGAGATCGTGGAGCAGACCGGCGCCAAGATCGACATCGACGACGACGGCACCGTCAAGGTCTCAGCCGTCGACCAGAAGAAGTCGGACGCCGCCATCGAGTGGATCAAGGGCATCGTCGCCGAGCCGGAGATGAACGTCGTCTACACCGGCAAGGTGGTGAAGGTCGTGGATTTCGGCGCCTTCGTGAACTTCCTGGGTTCCCGCGACGGCCTCGTCCACATCTCCGAACTGGCGCAGCAGCGCGTCGGCAAGGTGTCGGACGTCGTGTCGCAGGGTGACTCGGTGAAGGTCAAGGTCATCGGCTTCGACGACCGCGGCAAGGTCAAGCTGTCGATGAAGCAGGTCGACCAGGCGACCGGCGAGGACCTGACCAAGAAGGCGGAGTGATCCGCCGATAGGTTCGGGAACGCCCGGCAATTGCCGGGCGAGACCTGCCATGAAGAGGGGCGCTTCCCATCGGGGAGCGCCCCTTGTCATTATGAGACCCCTTCCCTTTTCGCAGTTCCCGATGTCGCGCGCCGAACGACTCCTCGATCTCATGCAGGTTCTGCGGCGGCATCGCCAGCCGGTCAGCGGCAAGTCGCTTGCCGGCGAGCTGGGAGTCAGCCTGCGCACGCTCTATCGCGACATCGCCACGCTGCAGGCGCAGGGCGCGATGATCGAGGGGGAGCCGGGAGTCGGCTATCTGCTGCGCGCCGGTTTCCTGCTGCCGCCGCTCATGTTCACCGAGGAGGAGGTGGAGGCGCTGGTGCTGGGGTCGCGCTGGGTGGTGGACCGCGGCGACAGCCGGCTGGGCGGGGCGGCGCGCAATGCCCTCGCCAAGATCGCCGCGGTGCTGCCGCCGGACAAGCGCGAGGGGTTGGACGGCTCCGCCCTGCTGGTCGGCCCGGGTGAACCGATCCCGGCCGGTGACACGGAACTGGCGACCATCCGCAGCGCCATCCGGACCGAGCGCAAGCTGGAGATCGCCTATCGCGATCGCGACGGGTCGGAAAGCCGGCGCATCGTCTGGCCCTTCGCGCTGGGCTTCTTCGACCGGGTGCGGGTGATGGTGGCGTGGTGCGAGCTGCGCCAGTCCTTCCGCCATTTCCGCACCGACCGCATCGTGGCGCTGACCGTCAGCGAGACCCGCTATCCCCGCCGCCGACAGGCGATGCTGAAGGAGTGGCGCGCGGCGGAGGGCATCCCGCAACGGTGACACCATGCTGACGGAAACTGTCAGCATGTCGGCTTAGTCTTGGCTTTGCCGGTGAGGGCGACGAACGGATCGAACCGACCGCCCCACCCCAATCCTTCAAGACCGGAGCCAGCCATGACCGCGACCCAGACCGTCACCAACACCGCCGCCCTCGCCCTGGATTTCGTCCTGCTCTACGTCGACAGCCCGGCCGCCAGCGCCGCCTTCTACGCCGACCTGCTGGGCCGTCCGCCGGTGGAAGCCTCCCCCACCTTCGCCATGTTCAAGGCGGGCAACGGGCTGATGCTGGGCCTGTGGTCGCGCCACACGGTGGAGCCGGCATCGACCGCCCCTGGCGGCGGCGAGATCGCCTTCACCGTCGCCGACGAGGCCGCGGTGCGCGACTTGCACGCCGACTGGAGCGCCCGTGGATTGACCATCCTGCAACAGCCGACGGCGATGGATTTCGGTCATACCTTCGTTGCACAGGACCCCGACGGCCACCGTCTGCGCGTGTTCGCCCCCAACCAGGGTGAGGAAGCCCAGTCCGAACAGGTGCGGTCGTGAGCGGCGGCAGCGCGCGCACCGGCACCCAGACGGCAGCCTGGATCGCGGTGGCCAGCGCCGAGCACGTGCGGCGCGGCCGGGTCGGCGGCTTCATGCAGGTCTGCCACGGCAAGGCGGCTCCGCTTCGGCGGATCCGGCCGGGCGACCGGGTCGTCTACTACTCCCCCACCGACCGGTTCGGCGCGGCGGACGGGCTGAAATCCTTCACCGCCATCGGCACCGTTTTGCCGGGAGAGCCCTACCAGTTCGACATGGGCGGCGGCTTTATTCCCTTCCGGCGCGACGTGTCCTGGTGGCCATCGGAGGAAGCGCCGATCCAGCCGCTGCTGCACCGGCTGGAGCTGACCGCCGGCGTGCGGAACTGGGGCTATCCCTTCCGCTTCGGCCTGCTGCCGGTCAGCCTCAGCGATTTCGACCGGATCGCCGAGGCCATGGGGGCGACGGTGCGGGAGGACATCGCGGCCTGATCGCATGAAAATCACCGGCGGACAGGGATGAAAAGCTCTGCCGCCGGCGTCCGACAGGGAGTGAAACCGGCGCCTGGAACCATTAGAATTGCCTGATACCTTTGTATAAGAGTACGAATGAATGGCGAATCTTCCTGACCGAGATCAAGGCGAAACCCCTCGCAGTCCGCCATACATGCGCTTATATCGTCGGCAAGCCTGACCAAGGTCACCTGTACCGGGGCCATCGTTCTATGCATCGTTTCGCCAATCCCGCCCGCTTCCTGCGCCTCTCGGCCGTGCTGCTGCCCTGGTGCGCCGGGGCGACCGTGATCCTGACGATCCTCGGGCTGTGGCTCAGCCTGTTCAGCTCGCCGCCCGACTATCAGCAGGGCGAGACGGTGCGGATCATGTACATCCATGTGCCCGCCGCCTGGATGAGCATGTTCATCTACACCAACATGGCCATCGCCGCCGCCGCGGGTCTGGTGTGGAAGCACCCGCTGGCCGACCTGTTCGCCAAGGCCGCCGCCCCCATCGGCGCCGGCTTCACCTTCGTCTGCCTGGTGACCGGGTCGCTGTGGGGCGCGCCGATGTGGGGAACCTGGTGGGTGTGGGACGCGCGGCTGACCAGCGTGCTGATCCTGTTCTTCCTCTACCTCGGCTACATGGCCCTGGTGAACGCCTTCGACGATCCGCAGCGCGGCATGAAGGCCGGCAACGTCCTGCTGCTGGTCGGCATCGTCAATGTGCCGATCATCAAGTTCTCGGTCGACTGGTGGAACACGCTTCACCAGCCCGCCAGCGTCGTGCGCATGGGCGGTCCCAGCATCGACCCCAGCATGCTGACGCCGCTTCTGGTGATGGCCGGTGCCTTCACCGCCTATTTCCTGTCGGTCGTCATGCTGCGCGTGCGCACCGAGATCGCCCAGCGCAAAATCCAGACGCTGCGGCTTTCGATCGCCGGTGACGGGGCCTTGACGGACGGGATGCAGGGGTAAGCGCCATGAACGAATTTCTCCACATGGGCGGGTACGCCGCCTACGTCTGGCCGGCCTATGGCATCGCCACCCTGGTCCTGCTGGGCCTGCTGGCCGCCACCTGGAAGGGGCTGCGCAACGCCGAGGCGACGCTGAAGGCGCTGGAAAGCGCCCGCCCGGCCCGCCGCCGCACCCGCAATGCCGGCCGTAAAGCGGCCGATCAGAACGCCGGAACACCGGCGGAAGCGAGCGAAGGATGACCCGCAAGAAACGCCGCCTCTACATGCTGGGCCTCGCCCTTCTCGGGCTTGGCACCGCGACCGCCCTGGCGCTGACCGCCTTCCAGGACAACATCGTCTTCTTCTACAGCCCCAGCCAGCTGCAGGCCCAGCATGTGGGCGACCGCAATTTCCGCCTGGGCGGGCTGGTCGAGGAAGGCAGCGTTCAAAAACAGCCGGACGGCGTCACCACCGCCTTCCGCGTCACCGACACCGCCAACACGGTGGACGTCCGGTATCGCGGCCAGCTGCCCGACCTGTTCCGCGAGGGCCAGGGCGTGGTGGCGGAAGGCAGGATGACCGGCGGCGTCTTCGTCGCGCGCGAGGTGCTCGCCAAGCATGACGAGAACTATATGCCGCCCGAGGTGTCGGAGGCGTTGAAGCAGGCCGGCGTCTACAAGAAGCCGGCGGAGTCCGAGACCAAGACCGCGAAGAAGGAGTAGCGGGACCGTGATCCCCGAACTCGGCCATTACGCGCTGGTGCTGGCGCTGTTCGTCGCGCTGGTGCAGTCGGTTCCACCGCTGGTCGGCGCCGCCACCCGCAACACCGCCTGGATGAACGTCGCGGTGCCCGCGGCCATCGCCCAGATGCTGCTGGTGCTGATCGCCTACGGCGCGCTGACCTGGGCGCATGTGGTGTCCGATTTCAGCGTGCTGAACGTGGTGCAGAACAGCCACTCGGCCAAGCCGATGCTCTACAAGGTGTCGGGCGTCTGGGGCAACCACGAGGGCTCGATGATCCTGTGGATCGTCATGCTGACGATGTTCGGCGCCGCCGTGGCCGTGTTCGGGCGCAACCTGCCGCCGACGCTGAAGGCGCGGGTTCTGGCGGTCCAGGGTCTGATCGGGGTTGGTTTCCTGCTGTTCATCCTGATCACCTCCAACCCCTTCATCCGCGTATTCCCGGCGCCGATCGACGGCAACGACCTGAATCCGCTGCTGCAGGACCCCGGTCTCGCCTTCCATCCGCCCTTCCTCTATGCCGGCTATGTCGGCTTCTCCATGGCCTTCTCTTTCGCGGTCGCCGCGCTGATCGAGGGGCGGGTCGATCCCGCCTGGGCGCGCTGGGTGCGGCCCTGGACGCTGGCGGCGTGGTCGACCCTGACCATGGGCATCGCCATGGGCTCCTGGTGGGCTTATTACGAGCTGGGCTGGGGCGGCTGGTGGTACTGGGACCCGGTGGAGAACGCCTCCTTCATGCCTTGGCTGGCCGGCACCGCGCTCTTGCATTCCGCCATTGTGGTGGAGAAGCGTGACGCGCTGAAGAGCTGGACCATCCTGCTGTCCATCGTCACCTTCTCGCTGTCGCTGATGGGCACCTTCCTGGTGCGCTCCGGCATCCTGACCTCGGTGCACGCCTTCGCCGTCGATCCCAAGCGCGGCATCTTCATCCTGGTGCTGCTGGCGGTCGCCACCGGCGGCTCGCTGCTGCTCTACAGCCTGCGGGCGCCGTCGCTGAAGGCGGGCGGGCTGTTCGCGCCGATCAGCCGCGAAGGGGCGCTGGTGCTGAACAATCTGCTGCTGTCCACCGCGACGGCGACGGTGTTCATCGGCACGCTCTATCCGCTGTTCCTCGACATCATGAAGCTGGGCAAGGTGTCGGTCGGCGCCCCCTTCTTCAACGCCACCTTCGTTCCGGTCGCCATTCCGGTGGTGATCGCCATGGTGGTCGGTCCCTACCTGTCCTGGAAGCGGGCGGATCTGGGGGCGGCGCTGACCCGGCTGTGGGTGGCCGGCGTCGCCGTGGTGATCGCCGTCGCCATCACCGCCTATGTCAAGGCGGGCGGCGGGCCGCTGATGGCGCTGGTCGGCATCGCGCTCGCCGCCTGGGCCTTCGTCGGTTCGCTGGTGGAGTTCGCCGACCGCATCGCCCTGTTCCGCACCTCGTTCCGCAACAGCTGGAACCGCGCGGTGCATCTGCCGCGCAGCACCTGGGGCATGACAATCGCCCATGCCAGCATCGGCCTGTCGATCCTGGGCATGACCGGCACCTCCGCCTGGCAGACTGAATCCATCACCGCGATGAAGCCGGGCGACCAGACCGGCGTCGCCGGCTACGAGTTCCACTTCGACAGCGTCGGGCTGGTGAACGGCCCGAACTTCAAGGCGGAGCGCGGCATCTTCACGGTGACGAAGGACGGACGGCCCATCGCCACGCTGGAGCCGGAACGCCGCAGCTACAGCACCACCCGCATGACCACCACGGAATCGGCCATCCACACCACGGTCTTCTCAGACCTGTATGTGGCGCTGGGCGACCCGACGCAGAACGGCACCGCCTGGATCGTCCGCATCTACCACCACCCGCTGGTGCCGTGGATCTGGATCGGCGGCGTCGGCATGATGCTGGGCGGGCTGGTGAGCCTGACCGACCGCCGCTTCCGCATCGGCGCGCCCGAACGCCGCCGTGCGGCCGGAAAATCGGCCCCGCTTCCGGCCGAATGAGGACCAAGACACGATGCGCCGCCTTCTGTACCTGCTGCCCTTCCTGCTGTTCATCGGGGTGGGCGTGGCCTTCTACCTGGGGTTCGAGCGTGACCCGCGCGACATCCCGTCGGCCCTGATCGACAAGCCGGCCCCGACCTTCGACCTGCCCGCCATCCCGGGGCAGATGGTCCAGGGCCAGCCGGCCACCGACGGCTTGTCCTCGGCCAAGCTGACCGGCGACGTGACGCTGGTGAACGTCTTCGCGTCCTGGTGCATTCCCTGCAAGGCGGAGCATCCCGTCATCACCCGCCTGTCGCGGGAGCAGGGGGTGACGGTCTACGGCATCAACTACAAGGACAAGCCGGAGGACGCGCTGACCTGGCTGTCGCGCAACGGCAACCCCTATGCCGCCATCGGCGCCGATCAGGACGGCCGGGTGTCGATCGACTGGGGCGTCTACGGCGTGCCGGAAAGCTACCTCATCGACCGCAAGGGCCGCATCCGCTACAAGCATGTCGGCCCGCTCACCCCACAGGTGGTGGAGGAGCAGATCCTCCCCATGGTCAAGCATCTGAGGCAGGGCTGATGAAGCGCTTCCTTCTCGCCGCGCTGCTGGCGCTGTCGGCGTTGTCCCCCGCGATCACGCCGGCCCTGGCCGTCCAGCCGGACGAGGTACTGCAGGACCCGGCGCTGGAATCCCGTGCCCGCGCGATCAGCCAGGAGCTGCGCTGCCTCGTCTGCCAGAACCAGTCGATCGACGACAGCAACGCGCCGCTGGCCCGCGACCTGCGCGTCCTGGTGCGCGACCGGCTGAAGGCCGGCGACAGCGACGACAAGGTGATGGAGTACGTCACCGATCGTTACGGGGACTATGTGCTGCTGCGTCCGCCCTTCAAGGCGACCACGCTGGTGCTGTGGATCGGCCCCTTCGCCGTGCTGCTGCTGGGTGCGGCCGGCACCTTCCTGTTCCTGCGCGGGCGGCGCGGTGTCGCCGCCGGCGCCGATACCGCTCCCCTGAGCGCGGATGAGCGGCGTCGGCTGGACGCCCTGCTGCGGAAAGACGACTGATGCTGTTCTGGATTTTCGCCGCCGTCCTGACCGCGGCCGTTCTGCTGCTGCTGGTGCCGCCGTTGCTGCGGTCGACCGGATCCGGCCCCGACCGCGAGGAGTTCGACCGCGAGGTCTATCGCGACCAGCTGGACGAGCTGGAACGCGACCGGGCGCGCGGCCTGATCAACGATGCCCAGACGGAGGCGGCCAAGGCGGAGATCGCCCGGCGCATGCTGGCGACCGCCGAGAAGGACGGCAACACCGGTGCGCCGACGACGGCGCGTAGCGGCCGCCTGTTGGCGGTGCTGCTGGCGGTTCTGCTGCCGGTCGGCGCGCTCGCGGTCTACGGCTCGGTCGGCCGTCCCGACCTGCCGGCCCAGCCGCTCGCCTCACGCAATCTGGAGCAGGAGCGCGGCGGTCCGCCCAAGAGCGTGCTGGCCGCCATGGACAAGTTGAAAGCCCAGCTAGCCGAGAACCCCAGCGATCTGCAGGGCTGGCTGATCCTGGGACAGGCCTATGCCAAGATGGGCCGCAATGCCGATGCAGCCGACGCGCTGCGCCACGCCGTCGCCCTGAACAAGGACGATGTCGAGCTGCAGGGCCTGTTCGGTGAGACGCTGGTCTCCGCCAATGACGGGATGGTGCCGGAGGAGGCGGTGACCGCCTTCGACGCCGTGCTGGCGAAGGAACCCAAGGACCCGCGCGCCCGCTTCTTCGCCGCCCTCGCCCGCTTCCAGGCCGGTGACCAGCAGGGGGCGCTGGACCGCTGGACCGCACTGATGGCGGAATCCCCCGCCGACGCGCCATGGGTGCCGGTGGTCCGCGACCAGATTCGCGAGGCCGCGGTGGCGCTGAACCTCGACCCGGCAAAGGTGACGCCGCAGCCGCTTCCGCCGGAACAGAAGGAACAGGCGGCGCAAGGTCAGCCAGGTGGTCCGCAGGCCGCTCCCAACGCCGCACCGAACACCGCGCCGAACGCCCCTGCCAACATGGCCGGCCAGGACGAGATGATCCGCGGCATGGTCGCCAACCTCGCCGGCCGGCTTGACGCCGACCCGTCCGACGTCGATGGCTGGCTGAAACTCGTCCGCTCCTATGGCGTGCTGGGCGAGCCGGCCAAGGCGCTGGACGCCGCCCGCAAGGCGCGCGAGCGGGCGCCGGAGCGGGCCGATGTGCAGGTCGCCTACGCCAACGCCGTGCTGCAGACCCAGCCGCGCAACGAGACGCCGAAACCCCTGCCGGAGGAAGCCACATCCGCCCTGCGCCTGGCGCTGAAGGCGGAGCCGGACAACAAGGACGCGCTGTGGCTGCTCGGCCTCGACGCCATGATGTCGGGCCGCAAGGACGAGGCCGAGGCCCATTGGGGCAAGCTGATCACCCAGTTCCAGCCGAGCGACCCCGAATACACCCTGTTGAAGGGGCGTTTGGATGCGTTGAAGGCCGGCGGCTGACCGTCGCCGCCGTCACCGTCCTTTCTCCGGACATCTTTTCTTTTGCGTTGCGGCAACACACATTGACAGGGGCGGGCCGACGGGCTTTATCCGTCGGCACCGCCCTTTTCGTTTCCGCAGAAGGTTCCGCGCCGATGACCCGCAGACGACTGCCCACGCCCGACGAGCGGCGCCTGTGGCGGCTCGCCATGCGCGACGCCGAACCGATGCCTGGCCGCGCGATCGAGGCCGAGCCGGAACCTGTGGCGACCATGGCGGAACTGGTGGAGGAGCCGGTGGCGACCAGCCTCGCCCCGCCGCCCACCGCGCGCCGCCACCCTTCCCGGCCCGACCCGGCCCGGCCGAGCCATCCGCCGCTTACGCCAGGTTCGACCGCCAACATCGATCGCCGCACCGGCGACCGCTTCCGCCGTGGCGAGCTGGAGATCGACGGCCGCATCGACCTGCACGGCATGACCCAGGCCCAGGCGCACAATGCGCTCGCCGCCTTCGTCCATCGCGCCTGGAACGAGGGGCGGCGCTGCGTTCTGGTGATCACCGGCAAGGGCAGCTTCGGCAGCTTGGGCGTGTTGCGTCAGGCGACCCCCCGCTGGCTGGCGGATCCGGCCCTGCGCCCGATGGTGCTGGCGATCCAGCCGGCCCGGCCGAAGGATGGCGGCGACGGTGCGCTGTATGTCTTGATCAAACGGCGGCGCGACCGTAAGGACTGAGTCCCACACAGTCAGGGACTCCACATGACCCCGTTCGGCGAACGGGTCCGGTCGCTGCGCAACGCCAAGGGCGTGACGCTGAAGCAGATGGCGACCGACCTGTCCATCTCGTCCGCCTATCTGTCGGCCCTGGAACATGGCAAGCGCGGCCAGCCGTCGCCGCAGCTGGTCCGGCAGATCTGCGCCTATTTCGGTATCATCTGGGATGACGCGGAGGAGCTGGAGCGGCTGGCGGATCTGTCCCACCCCCGCGTGACGGTCGACACCGCGGGGCTGAGCGCCCGGGCAACTGAGCTTGCCAACCGGCTGTCGGAACGCATCGGCGATCTGGACGAGGAGCGGATCGACGCGATCCTGGCGATTTTGGACGCTGTGCCGCCCCGGAAGGGCACGCGGCGCAGGGTCGGTGTGCGGCGGAGGTGATGGAGTTGCGGTGGTGTCGGCTTCGAATGCCCCCACCTAACCTCCCCCGCTCTCAGCGGACCTATGGTCCGCCTGCCGCGTCAGCACAAAGCATAGCTTTGTGCGAGAGCTTCGCAGGGGAGGGTTTGGGTGGGGGGCTAACTCCGCAATCGCGAAGCCTACCTACCCCTTAAGCCTTGCCGATCATCCGCCCCAGGTCGCGCCCGGCGAACAGGTGGATGTGCAGGTGGGGCACTTCCTGATGCGCGGCTTCGCCGCAATTGGACAGGATGCGATAGCCGGGACCGTCGGCGCCGACCATGCGGGCGACCTCGCCCACCGCGCGGAATAGGCCGGCGATCTCGGCGTCCGACGCCTTGGTGGTGAAATCGTCCATGTCGACATAGGCGCCCTTGGGGATCACCAGCACATGGGTCGGCGCCTGCGGGTCGATGTCGTGGAAGGCGAGCGCGTACTCGGTCTCGTGCACCTTCTTGCACGGGATTTCGCCGCGCAGGATGCGGGCGAACACGTTGCTGTCGTCATAGCTCTTGGCCATCGCATGCGTCCTCTTGTTGGGGAGTCCCGCTCAAGCCCCACTTAAGCTTTTCGGGACTTCTTCTCGTCGATGCCGCTGGTGCCCTCGCGGTGGGCGAGCTTGCTCCAGACCTCCGCCGGATCCAGTCCGATGTCGGCCCACAGCACCAGCAGGTGATAGAGCAGGTCGGCGGATTCCGCGGCCAGGGCCGCCTTGTCGCCGCGCACCGCCTCCAGGATCGCCTCCACCGCCTCCTCGCCCACCTTCTGGGCAATCTTGGCGGTGCCGCGGCTGTAGAGCTTCGCGGTGTAGGAGGTCTCCGGATCCGCCCCCTTGCGGGCCAGCACGGTGGTGAACAGCCGGTCGAGCACCTCGGCCGACGGCAGGGCCGGCGCCTTTTCGACCGCCTTCTCTACTGCCTTCTTGTCACCCATTTGCCGTCTCCACCGCCTTGGCCGGCCTCACCGGGATGCCGGCGGCACTCAGCGCCGCCTTGGCCTGTCCGATGGTGTAGGTGCCGAAATGGAAGATCGAGGCGGCGAGCACCGCGGTGGCGTGCCCTTCGCGGATGCCTTCCACCAGATGATCGAGCGTACCGACGCCGCCGGACGCGATCACCGGAATGCGGATCGAATCCGCCACCGTGCGCGTCAGTTCCAGGTCGAAGCCGCTCTTGGTGCCGTCGCGGTCCATCGAGGTCAGCAGGATTTCGCCCGCCCCCAGCGATTCCATCCGCTTGGCCCACTCCACCGCGTCGATGCCGGTGGCGTTGCGCCCGCCATGGGTGAAGACCTCCCACTTGCCGGGAGCCACCTTCTTGGCGTCGATGGCGACGACGATGCACTGGGCGCCGAACTTCTCGGCGCCTTCGCGCACGAAGTCGGGCCGGTGGATCGCCGCGGTGTTGATCGACACCTTGTCGGCGCCGGCCAGCAGCAGCTTGCGGATGTCGTCCACCGTGCGGACGCCGCCGCCGACCGTCAGCGGCATGAAGACCTGCTCCGCCGTCCGCCGCACCACGTCGAAGATGGTGTCGCGGTTCTCGTGGCTGGCGGTGATGTCGAGGAAGGTCAGCTCGTCGGCCCCCTCGCGGTCGTAGACGCGGGCCTGTTCCACCGGATCGCCGGCATCGACCAGATCGACGAAATTGACCCCCTTCACCACCCGGCCGTCCTTGACGTCCAGGCAGGGGATGACGCGCATCTTCAGCATCAGTCGGCGTCCTCGACGGCGGGGGCGGAGAGCAGGGCCAGCGCCTCTTTCGGATCAATCCGGCCATCATACAGCGCACGGCCGCAGATCACGCCCTCGATCCCGGTATCCTCTTCCAGCTTCAGCGCCTTCAGGTCGTCGATGGAGGAGACGCCGCCCGACGCGATCACCGGGGTGGTCAGGTGGAAGGCGAGGTCGGAGGTGGATTCGACATTGACGCCGCCCATGGCGCCGTCGCGGTTGATGTCGGTGTAGATGATGGCGGCGACGCCGCAATCCTCGAATTTCAGCGCCAGGTCCAGCGCCTTGATGTCGGAGGTCTCGGCCCAGCCGGCCACGGCGACATAGCCTTCGCGCGCGTCGATGCCGACGGCGACCTTGCCGGGGAATTCGCGGCAGGCGGCCTTCACCAGTTCCGGATCGCGCAACGCCACCGTGCCCAGGATGACGCGGCTGATGCCCTTCTCCAGCCACATGCCGATGGTGTTCAGGTCGCGGATCCCGCCGCCGAGCTGGACCGGGATGGTCACCGACTTCAGGATGCTCTCCACCGCGGCGCCGTTCACCGGCTTGCCTTCGAAGGCGCCGTTGAGGTCGACCAGATGCAGCCATTCGAAACCCTGGCTCTGGAACAGGCGGGCCTGTTCGCCGGGATCGGTGTTGAAGACCGTGGCCTGGCTCATCTCGCCGCGCAGCAGGCGGACGCAGGCACCGTCCTTGAGGTCGATGGCGGGATAGATGATCATCGCGGGCGTCTTCCTATTGGCGTAGCTGGCGGTTGTTGAGCGTACGGTTATTCGGCGGGCGGCTGGGAATCGGGCTGAAGGTCTTTGCAGTAGAAATGTCCGGCAAGCGGCTCGCCCTGCACCAGCGCATAGAAGGGGTGGGTGCCCCAGCGCCTGAAGCCCAGCGATTCGTAGAGCGTGATGGCCGCCTCCTGCGTCACCCGGACGTCCAGGTTCAGCACCCGGAAGCCGACGGCGCGCGCCTCCTCCACCACCGCCAGGGTCAGGCGGCGGGCAAGACCGTGGCCGCGCGCCCAGGGGGCGACGAAGCTGGTGGTCAGCTGGGCGGCGTGCGCCTGCGCCTCGTTGTTGCGCGGCGGCTTGACCAGCTGGGCGGATCCGGCCACCACCCCGTCCAGGCGGGCGATGAACAGCACCCGTTCCGGCACCACCAGCACGCCCTTCCAGAAGCGCTCCATCACGTCGCGCGGCGGCGGCTCGACCCAGCCGAAGCCGCCGCCGGCGCGGATGGCGTCGTCGGCCGCGTCGCACAGGTCGTGCAGGTCGGCGGTCTTCAGCGCGTCGACCTTGTCGATGGCGATTTCTGCCATCGGCTCAGACCTTCCAACGCAGGAAATTGGCGATCAGCGCCAGACCGGTGGCCTGGCTCTTCTCCGGGTGGAACTGGGTGCCGACCAGATTGTCGCGCCCGACCACCGCGGCGAAGGGCCCGCCGTAATCGGCGGACGCGATCAGCGTATCGGGATCGGCCGGCTTGAACTGGTAGGAATGGACGAAATATGCATGGCAGCCCTCCGGCAGCCCGGCCAGGACCGGGTGCGGGTGGCGGATGTTCAGCTCGTTCCAGCCCATATGCGGAATTTTCAGGGCCGGATCCGCCGGCTCCAGCTTTACCACCTCGCCGCGGATCCAGCCCAGCCCCTCGGTCACGCCATATTCACGGCCGCGTTCGGCCATCAGCTGCATGCCGACGCAGATGCCCAGAAAGGGCCGGGCGCGGCGGTGCACCACCTCCTCCAGCGCGTCGAGCATGCCGGGGACCTCAGACAGGCCGCGCTTGCAGTCGGCGAAGGCGCCGACGCCGGGCAGCACCACGCGGTCGGCATGGCGGACCGCATCGGCGTCGGAGGTGACGAGGACATTGTAGGAGGCTTCGGCTTCGCCGGCCGCGCGCTCGATCGCCTTGGCGGCGGAGCGCAGGTTGCCGGAGCCGTAATCGATCAGCGCGACCGTTTCCATGGACGTGACAAACCTTCCGATAGGACGGCGGAGGGGGACTTCAGGTCCCCGCCGTCAGAGCGATCCGCCGAGCGTGCCTTTGGTGGAGGGCACCGCATCGCGCTTGCGCGGGTCGATCTCCACCCCGGCGCGCAGCGCGCGGGCAAGCGCCTTGTAGCAGCTTTCCACGATATGGTGGTTGTTCTCGCCATACAGGTTCTCGACGTGCAGCGTCACGCCGGCGGCCATGGCGAAGGCCTGGAACCACTCGCGGAACAGCTCGGTGTCGAAATCGCCGATCTTGTCGCGGGTGAAGTTCACCTTCCAGATCAGGTAGGGCCGGTTGGAGAAGTCCAGCGCCACCCGCGTCAGCGTCTCGTCCATCGGGACATAGGAATGGCCGTAGCGCTGGATGCCCTTGCGGTCGCCCAGCGCCTTCGCCACCGCCATGCCGATGGCGATGCCGGTGTCCTCGGTCGTGTGGTGATAGTCGATGTGCAGGTCGCCGTCGGCCAGGACCGTCAGGTCCATCAGGCTGTGGCGCGACAGCTGTTCCAGCATATGGTCGAGGAAGCCGACCCCCGTCTTGACGTCGTAGACGCCGGTGCCGTCAAGGTTCAGCGCGACCCGGATCCGGGTCTCCGTGGTGTTCCGCTCGATCGAGGCGCGGCGGCCGCCGTTGGTGGGGGTCTGGTCCATGGCGGTTTTGTAGCAGGAAGCATGCCTGCGCGCCAGCATCCGGCACGAATGATGCGCGCCCTGTCCATTCCGACGATTGTCCTACATGGGTGTGGGGGGTACAGTCTTTTACACTTATCGCGTGCATATCCGCATATGACGACCCACCCGCGCCCATTCGCCGCAGTCCTGGTTCTCCTTCTCGGCCTTTTCCCGGCCGGCTGCGGCGGCATGTCCCCGCCTCCGCCGATCGCAAAGGTGGCGCCGCCGGTCGCCGCCGGGACCACCGCGCCCTTCCGCTTCGGGGAACTGACCATCGGGTCGATGCGGCGGGGGATGCAGATCGGCCGCTATGTCTGGGGGATCGACTGCGCCCCGCCCTATGACGACGTCTATTGGACCAGCGGCGTCAACATGCGGCGCGGCTCCACTTTCGACGAGCGGTTCGCCGAGGTGATGACCGCCGCCGGCTTCGACGTGGTCGGCCGGCCCGGCGGACCCGACAGCCCGGACGGCAACCGCAGCCGCGCCCGCTTCACCGTGCAGGGCGACCTGCGCGACGTGCAGCTGGAGCTGTGCCACCGCACCAACTGGCTGACCGGCAGCAGCAAGGGCAGTTCCGGCACCGGCAGCGTCAAGGTGGAATGGACGGTCTATGACGCGCGCGGCGGCGGGCTGGTCCACCGCGTGGTCACCACCGGCGCCACGGCACAGGAGCGCGGCGTGCCCCAGGGCGAGACCCTGCTGGTCGAGGAGGCCTTCGCCGCGGCGGCGGAGGCGTTCGCCGCCGATGCCGGCTTCCGAACCCTGCTGTCCGGCGGCTCCCCGCCCTCCCCGGCCGCGCTGCCATCGACGGCGTTTCCCGTGACGGCGCCAGCCGGATCCGGCCCCATTCCGCTGACGCCAAACGCCACGCCGGCCGCAGCACCTTCCGCTCCGATCCCGGCCCTTGCACAGGCTGCCCCCAGCCGCCTGCTTCTGCGCACTGGGAGCCGAGGCGGCCGGATCGCGTCGGCGAGGATACCGGTCGGCCGGTCGCACGGGCTGGTGATCGGAGAGACCGACGTCGCCAGCGAGGTGCAGGCGGTGTTGCTGGCTCCCCTCCCCGGATCGGACCCCACCGTCACGGTGCGGCCGGCCCGTGGCGTGGAACTGACCGGCTGGGTGGTCGGGCGCGACGCGGCCAGCGGCTTTGCCCTGGTTCGGGTGCCGGCGCGGCTGCCCGCCCTGCCCGTGCGTACCGCGACCCTGCGCGTCAGCGAACCGGTGAAGGCGGTCGTCGGCGGACGCAGCAACGAAATAGCCGGCATCGTCGGTGGCCTGCCGGCCGACGAGGCTCGCGGCGGCACACTGATCCAGGCGGATCTGGGCTCGGCCGACCTGTTCACTGCGGTGACGGAAGCCGGCGACCCGCTGTTGGATGGAAGCGGTGCTCTGGTCGGCGTGGCGCCGACTGCCGGCCGTTCCCCCGTCACGCCGGCCGGACTGGCGGAGTTCCTGGCGGTCGGCCCGCTGCTCGACAGGCTGGGGGCGGATCCGGTCGCAGCCGTTCTGCCTCCGGCTCCCTCCAAGCCCGGCAAACCGCGCCTCAACAGCCGGCCCGCCCCGCTGTGGGAGGACGAGACGACCGAGGGCAACATGCCGGACGGCGAACTGCTTGACGGGGACATTGCCCCTCCCACATAGACCGGATGGCCTGCCGCCACGATTCATGGGGTCTTGAGCTTCTGCGTCTGGACGGCAGGACGTTTCCCATTGTCCAGCGTGGTTTCCGCATGACCTATCCAGCGTCCAATCCACATGATCCCATCCAATGGCATGGCACCACCATCCTGTCGGTGCGCAAGAACGGTCAGGTGGTGATCGCCGGCGACGGGCAGGTCTCGGTCGGCCAGACGGTGATGAAGGCCAACGCGCGCAAGGTCCGCTGGCTGGCCGGCGGCACGGTGATGGCGGGATTTGCCGGTGCCACCGCCGACGCGCTGACCCTGTTCGAGCGGCTGGAAGGCAAGCTGGAGCAGTATCCCGGCCAGCTCACCCGCGCCTGCGTCGAAATGGCCAAGGACTGGCGCACCGACCGTTACCTGCGCCGCCTGGAAGCGATGATGGCCGTGGCCGACAAGTCCGTCAGCCTGGTGCTGACCGGCAACGGCGACGTGCTGGAGCCGGAGGACGGGCTGATCGGCATCGGCTCCGGCGGGTCCTACGCCCTGTCGGCGGCCCGTGCGCTGATCGACATCGACGGGATGGATGCGGAGGCGGTGGCGCGCAAGGCGATGAGGATCGCCGCCGGCATCTGCGTCTACACCAATGAAAACGTCACCCTGGAAAAGCTGTGACCGCCATGAGCCAGAACGCCAGCACCGCATCCGTTTCCGCCGACAGCGCCGCCTTCAGCCCGCGCGAGATCGTCTCCGAACTCGACCGCTACATCGTCGGCCAGAACGACGCCAAGCGCGCGGTCGCCATCGCCCTGCGCAACCGCTGGCGCCGGCAGCAGCTGCCCGAGGGTCTGCGCGAAGAGGTGTTGCCGAAGAACATCCTGATGATCGGCCCGACCGGCGTCGGCAAGACCGAGATCGCCCGCCGCCTCGCCCGGCTGGCCCAGGCCCCCTTCCTGAAGGTGGAGGCTACCAAGTTCACCGAGGTCGGCTATGTCGGCCGCGACGTCGAGCAGATCGTCCGCGATCTGGTGGAGGCCGCCATCGGCCTGACCCGCGAACGCCTGCGCAAGGAGGTCGCCGCCAAGGCCGAACTGCGCGCCGAGGAGCGCGTGCTCGACGCGCTGTGCGGCGACAGCGCCAGTGCCGAGACGCGCGCCAAGTTCCGCAAGATGCTGCGCGAAGGCACGCTGAACGACAAGGAGATCGAGGTCCAGGTCGCCGACACCGGGGCCGGCAATATGCCGACCTTCGACATCCCCGGCATGCCGGGCGCCCAGATGGGCATGCTGAACCTGAACGACATGTTCGGCAAGATGATGGGCGGCCGCACCAAAACCCGCCGCATGAGTGTGGCCGAAAGCCACGGCGTGCTGATGGCCGAGGAGTCGGACAAGCTGCTGGACCAGGAAAAGGTGGTGGCGGAAGCGATCCGCGCGGTCGAGCAGAACGGCATCGTCTTCCTGGACGAGATCGACAAGATCTCCGCCCGCTCCGATGCTCGTGGCGCCGACGTCAGCCGCGAAGGCGTTCAGCGCGACCTGCTGCCGCTGATCGAAGGCACGACGGTGTCGACCAAGCATGGTCCGGTCAAGACCGACCACATCCTGTTCATCGCGTCCGGCGCCTTCCACATCGCCAAGCCTTCCGACCTGCTGCCCGAACTGCAGGGCCGCCTGCCGATCCGCGTCGAGTTGAAGGCGCTGAGCCAGGACGACTTCAAGCGCATCCTGACCGAACCGGAAGCCAGCCTGATCCGCCAGTACAAGGCGCTGATGAAGACGGAGGAGGTCGATCTGGTCTTCACCGACGACAGCATCGACGAGCTGGCCCGTCTGGCGGCGGAGATCAACAGCTCCGTCGAGAACATCGGCGCCCGCCGCCTGCACACGGTGCTGGAGCGCCTGCTGGAGGAGATCAGCTTCGCCGCCAGCGACCGCGCCGGCGAGACGGTCACCATCGATGCCGCCCTGGTCCGCGAGCGGGTCGGCGGTCTGGCGAAGAACGCCGATCTGTCGAAGTTCATTCTGTGAGGAGCTGGGAGGCGCTCATGTCGGGCGCCTCCCCTGCTTCACGTGAAACATTTCTCTGCCGGGCCCCTACCCGCCTGCCGCCACCTTCACGCTCTTCGGCAGCAGCAGCGCATAGCTCCCCCGGCTCTTCATCACCCCGGCCCGCTGCTCCGCCTCCAGGCCATGGCCCCAGAAGACATCGCCGCGCACCGGCCCGCGGATCGCCCCGCCGGTGTCCTGGGCCACCAGCAACCGCTGCAATCTCTGCCCGGCGTCCAGCGGGTCCTCGGCATCCAGCCACACCGGCACGCCATAGGGCATGAACTTGGAGTCCACCGCCAGACTGCGGCCGGGCGTCAAGGCCACGCCCTGCGCGCCGTTCGGGCCGTCGCCCGACAGCGGCTGAAAGAAAACGTAGGACGGGTTGACGTTCATCACGGCCGCGGCCTGATCGGGATGGGCGAGCAGCCAAGCGCGGATGGTCTGCAGCGAAACCTCCTCCCGCTTCAACTCGCCGCGTTCGATCAGTTCCTTGCCGATGGCGACGTATTTGTGGCCGTTCTGGCCGGCGTAACCGACGCGCACCTCACCGCCGTCGGCCAGCTGGATCCGCCCCGACCCCTGAATTTGCAGGAAGAAGGCGCCGATCGGGTCCTTCACCCAAACCAGCTCCAGACCCTTGCCCTTGAGCGCCCCCGCAACGATGGCGGCGCGATCCTCGTAGGGCTTCAGCTTGCCGTCGATCACCCGGCCGGCGGTGCGCTCCCCCTTCCAGCGGTCGGAAAAGTCGCCGAGATCGACCATCACCAGATCGGCCGGCCGACGATAGAGCGGCACCGGATAGGCCGGATCCGGCCGCCGGCTGCCCTCCAGCTCGGCTTCGTAATAGCCGGTGAACAGCCCCTCGCGCGTGCCGTTGTTGCCGGCGGCATAGGGGGTGAAGTTCGCTTCGAAGAAAGCACGGGCGGCGGCATCGTCGCCGGGCGGCAGATCCGCCAGTTGGGCGCAAGGGCCCTGCCAGTCGCCGATGGTTCCCGCCACACCACCCGGCCCGACCGGCCGGTCTTTCGGTTGCGTCCTGAAACGGGCACAGGAGCGGGCGAGCGCGGGCACCGCCTGGGCCACCGGGTCGGTGCGCCAGCCGGCCAAGTCGGCGAAGGACAGCGGCGCCAGGGTCAGGGCGTCGGGCGGCGGCTTCGCCTCTTCCTTGGGGGCGCAGGCCGAAAACAGCAACGCCACCGCCCCGAAGAGGGCGATGGCGCTGAAACCGGGACGATGGTGGAGCGTCATTACCACTGGTCGTTCGTTACTGAACCGGACGCACCTCGACCAGCGCCCAGTTGGGATCACGGGAGCGGAGGTTGCGGGCGAAGGTCCAGACGTCGGTGTTCTCCACCAGCGCCTTGGGATCGCCGTCGATGACGGCGCCGTCGCGGTCGCGCACCACATTCACCTGATCGGTGACCAGACGCACGGTGACGCGGGCGGTGCGGGCGGCATCCAGCTTCGCCTCCACCACCTCGGCCTCGCGCACCAGTTCGATGCGGGCCTCGTGCTGCTCGCCGGCGGCCTGACGGTCGCGGATGACACGGGCGAAGCTGTCATAGACGTCGTCGGCCAGCAGCGGACGCAGCGTCGCGGTGTCGCCGCGGGCGAAGGCGTCGACGATCATGGCGAAGGCCGCCTTGGCGCCTTCCAGGAAATGCTTCTCGTCGAAATTCGGATCGGCGGCCCGGAGTTGGTCGATGGAGGCGGCCAGCGACAGCGGCTCGTCCGAGGCCGTCACGTCCGCACCGGGTGCGACATCGGGCCGCGGCCGGTTGCGCTCCGGCAGGGGCACGACGTTGTCGGGCTTCGCCGGGTTCGGAGCGGCGGTGAAGGGGTTGGGGCGCTGACGCTCCTCCCCCGTCCGGCGGCCAAGGACGCTACGCAGCCGATAAACGAGGAAGGCCGCGATCATCGCGAAGATCACGATCTCGATGAACACGAACCCGTCTCCCATCATCTGTTCCTTCCAAAACCACTTGTCGTGAAGCCTGTGCCAAAGCCCGTGTCAGAGGCGAAATCACCGGCGGATCCGGCCCGCCTCTGGACCTTGCGGCCGGGCGGCATTACGTGTTGGTTGCCCGCCAGTGAACGCCACCAGTAACCGCCAATTGGATGCAGCCGCCGGTGTTTCGTCCGGACGACCTATCCAAACTTAGATAGGGGCAGCGAGCCCGAAGAGCAAGGACACCATGAATCCCCTGTTGTTGATCCTTCTTCTGCCGATCCTGGAGATCGTCGGATTCATCCAGGTCGGCGATTGGATCGGCGCCGGGCCTACCATCGGGCTGCTGGCCCTGTCGGCGGTGGTGGGTATGCTGCTGGTCCGCCACCAGGGGCTGGCCTCGCTGACCCGCGCCCAGGCCGCAGCCGCCCGCGGCGAGGCGCCGATCGGCACCGTTCTGGACGGCTTCTGCGCCGTGCTGGCCGGCATCCTGCTGATCATCCCCGGCTTCCTGACCGACATCCTGGGCATCGCCCTGCTGATCGGCCCGCTGCGCCGCGGCATCGGCCGTTGGCTTCTCGGCCGCATGGGTGCCGGGATGCCGGTCTTCACCACCACAGCCGGCCGTCCCGGCTTCGGCGCCGGCAATTTCGGAGCCGGAGGTTTTGGTAACCCCGGTTTTGGCGCGGACGCCCCCCGCCAGACCGATGATCCTTTCCGCCCAACACCCGGCGTGCCCGGCGTGATCGACGGCGACTACCGCGACGTTACGCCCGGTGAGGGGAAGACGGGCGATGAAACCGATGACCGCGACGCGCCTCGGCTGACCGATTCCCAGTGGGGGAAGCACCGCCCGGATGAGCGGCGCTGACCGACCGGCGGGCCGGTGGTTTCCGTTGGCAGGACGACCGATCCGTGATAGCCAGCCCCCTGGGCGAAGGCACAACCGTCGCGAACCAACCCCTGTCACCTCACATCCGGGTCGGCCCACCGTCCCCGCCCTTTCCCGATGCGGGACGATGGCCGGGACGACAGCCGGCGATTAGGAGTCCGTTATGTCCGATCAGATGAGCAACGGCGCCGAGCAGCAGCAGACCTCTTCGCTGCCGATGCATGTCCTCGCGCAGTATGTGAAGGACTTCTCGTTCGAGAACCCCAACGCCCCGCAGAGCCTGCTGCCGAACCAGCCGCAGCCGCAGGTGAACATCGGTGTCGATGTCCAGGGCCAGAAGGTCGGCGACGACATCTATGAGCTGACGCTGAACCTGCGCTGCGAGGCCCGCCAGGGCGAATCGGTGGCCTTCCTGGTCGAGCTGGCCTATGGCGCGCTGTTCCAGTTCCCCGGCCTGCCGGAAGAGCATCACCGCCCGGTCCTGATGATCGAAGGCGCCCGGATGATCTTCCCGTTCGCCCGTGCCATCGTCTCCAGCGCGACCCGCGAAGGCGGCTTCCCGCCGCTGATGATCAACCCGATCGACTTCGCCGAGCTGTATCACCGCCAGTCGGGCCAGCAGGCCGAAGCCGAGCAGCCGCAGCAGCCGCCCTTCTGATCCAGCGGATCGGGCCAAGGCATCAAGCTGAGCCGAAAACGGAAAAGGGCGGGTGGCCGAAAGGCCCCCGCCCTTTTCTTGTGCCGCCCTCCCCCGAAGGAGAGGGCAGATCCGGCCCCTACTGGTTCATGCTCTCGAAGAACTCGTTGTTCGACTTGGTGTGCTTCAGCTTGTCGACCAGGAAGTCGACCGCGTCGGTCACGCCCATCGGCATCAGGATGCGGCGCAGGATCCACATCTTCGACATGGTGCCCTTGTCGACCAGCAGCTCCTCCTTGCGGGTGCCCGACTTGGAGATGTCGATGGCCGGGAAGGTGCGCTTGTCGGAGAGCTTGCGGTCCAGCACGATTTCCGAGTTGCCGGTGCCCTTGAACTCTTCGAAGATCACCTCGTCCATGCGGCTGCCGGTGTCGATCAGCGCGGTGGCGATGATGGTCAGCGACCCACCCTCCTCCACGTTGCGGGCCGCACCGAAGAAGCGCTTGGGCCGCTGCAGGGCGTTGGCGTCGACACCGCCGGTCAGCACCTTGCCCGACGACGGCACCACCGTGTTGTAGGCGCGTGCCAGACGGGTGATGCTGTCCAGCAGGATCACCACGTCGCGCTTGTGCTCGACCAGCCGCTTGGCCTTCTCGATCACCATTTCCGCGACCTGGACGTGGCGGGTCGCCGGCTCGTCGAAGGTGGAGCTGATGACCTCGCCGCGGACCGAGCGGGCCATGTCCGTCACTTCTTCCGGACGCTCGTCGATCAGCAGGACGATCAGGTAGGCTTCGGGGTGGTTGGTGGCGACCGAGTGGGCGATGTTCTGCAGCATCACCGTCTTGCCGGTGCGCGGCGGCGCCACGATCAGCCCGCGCTGCCCCTTGCCGAGCGGCGCCACCAGGTCGACGATGCGGCCGGTAAGGTTCTTCTTGGTCGGGTCCTCGACCTCCATCCGGATGCGTTCTTCCGGATAGAGCGGCGTCAGGTTGTCGAAGTTGATGCGGTGACGGACCTTGTCCGGCGTGTCGAAATTGATCGTGTTGACCTTCAGCAGGGCGAAATAGCGCTCACCCTCCTTGGGCGAGCGGATCTGCCCCTCCACCGTGTCGCCGGTGCGCAGGCCGAAGCGGCGCACCTGGCTGGGACTGACATAGATGTCGTCGGGACCCGGCAGATAATTGGCCTCCGGCGAGCGCAGGAAGCCGAACCCGTCCTGCAGCACCTCCAGCACGCCGTCGCCGAAGATCGGAATATCGTTTTCGGCCAGTTGCTTCAGGATCGCGAACATCATGTCCTGCTTGCGCAGCGTGCTCGCGTTCTCGATCTGAAGCTCCTCCGCGAACGCCAGCAGTTCGGCGGGGCTTTTGCACTTCAGCTCTTGGAGATGCATCGGATTGCCTGTGAAATCGTCATGCGGGGGAGTGGCCTTGGGGATGGGAGGTGCCAGAAGGTCCGGCCGACGGCGGTTGGCGGCGGGGGACGCCGCAACGCGGTCGCGTCGGGTGGGCAGCAGGTGGCGTTTTGGCGGGTGCGCGCCAGGGCGTCCGGATAATGGTCGCACGGGAGCGGACCGCCAGCCACCAGGCCCGGCTCAAGAACAGAGCGTCGGATCGGCAGATGTAGGCGTGGGAGGCCGCGGGGCGAAAACCCCGTGGTCCCGACATGGTTATCGGATCGGCGGGCGCAAGTCAAACGAAAGCGAAACCCGTAAAGGTCGCGGATTCCGCTTTTTCCGGGAGGTGGAAGACGGCGTGTTCACCTGCCGGCCGTCAGAAGGGCTTCACGATGACGAAGATGACGATGCCGATCATCAGCAGCGTCGGCACCTCGTTGGCGATGCGGTAGAAGCGCTGCGGCCGGGTGTTGCGGTCCTCGGCGAAGTCCCGGCGCCAGCGGGCCATCATCATGTGGCTGACGGTCAGCAGCAGCACGAACAGCAGCTTGGCGTGCAGCCAGCCCTGCTTCATCCATTCCGGCGTCAGCACGATCATGGCGATGCCGAACACGTACGCCGCGATCATCGCCGGGTTCATGATGGCGCGCAGCAGGCGGCGTTCCATCACCTTGAAGGTCTCCGACGTCTCGGATCCGGCCGGCGCCTGACAATGGTAGACGAACAGGCGCGGCAGGTAGAGCAGCCCCGCCATCCAGGCGATGATGCTGATGACGTGCAGCGCCTTGATCCATTCGTACAGCACCGGGCGTGTTCCCTATTTCTTTGCGTTTTTGGCCGTTGCGACTCAGCGCCGCGCCTGCGGACAGCCGGAGAAGTTGGACGGGCAGATCCGGTCGCCCTTCTGGGAGCAGATCGCCGCCTTGCCCGCGACCGTTTGCCGCACCAGCGCCGCCAGCCCGTCGATGAAACCGGGATGCACCCCCACCGTCGGCACGCGGGTGAAGTGCGGCACCCCCGCCTCCTTGGCCAGATGGCGGTACTCGACCTCGATCTCGACCAGCGTCTCGGAATGCTCCGACACGAAGGCCATCGGCACCACCAGGATCGGCACACCGTCCTGGCCGGCGCGGCGGATCTCGGCGTCGGTGCTGGGGCCGATCCACTCCATCGGGCCGACGCGGCTCTGGTAGCAGTTGATCCAGTCGAGATCGTCGATGCCCAGCGCCGCGGCGATGGATTCCGCCGTCCGCTCGCACTGCCACTGATAGGGGTCGCCGGAGGCCACCACCTTCTTCGGCAGCCCGTGGGCGGAGAACAGGACGCGCGGCTTGCCATGGGCCTTGGCCGCCTCGTACAGCGGGCGGATCAGATCCGCCGTGCCGTCGATGAAACCGGCCTGGGTCGGGTAGCAGCACAGCAGCCTGGTCGGCGCCGTCAGCCCGACGGTGTTCGCCGCCTCGGCCCAAGCCTTGGCGCTCGACGCCGTCGTGGTGGTGGAGAATTGCGGATAGAGCGGCAGCAGCACGACCAGATCCGGGTCGTACGCCTTCACCCGGGCGGCCGTCTCGGCGCTCATCGGGTGCCAGTAGCGCATTGCGATGAAGACCTTGGTCTCCGCCCCACCGCCGGCCGGATCTGCCTCCGGATCTGCCCCCAGCACGCTTTCCAGCGCCGCCGCCTGGGCTTGCGTGTTCTCCAGCAGCGGCGACTTGCCGCCGAGCTGGGCATAGATCTCGCCGGCCGGCTTGGCCCGCCGCCCGCTGATCAGGCTGGCGATCAGGAAACGGAACGGGTTCGGCAGCCGGATGATGGCCGGATCCGCGAACAGGTTGAACAGGAAGGGCCGCACCGCTCCCGGCCCGTCGGGACCGCCGAGGTTGAACAGCACGACGGCGACGCGCCGCGGCCGGCCATTGGGCGTGATGTCGGTCGAGGCGGAGGTCTGGGAGAATTGCTGGCTCATGGTGCCCGCTAAACTGGAGCGTCGCCGTCGCTCTGTCCAGACCCCCTCCGTCGCTTTTTCAGCCCCTTAGGGCCGGTCCGCCGGAAAAGCGCTCAGCCGCGCCCCGGCCACTCCCGCAGGATGCGGGTCAGTTCCGCCACATGGTCGGGCGGGGTCGACTGGATGACGCCGTGGCCCAGGTTGAACACGAAGGGGCCACCGGCCAACGCCTCCAGGATGTCGTGCGTCGCGGTCTCCAGCGCCTTGCCGCCGGCCGCCAGCATGATCGGGTCAAGGTTCCCCTGCACCGGCAGCCGCGTCTGGAGAGTCTGCGCCGCCCACGCCGGCGGGACGGTGGTGTCGAGCCCGACGGCGTCCACCCCGGCCTCGGCGACATACTCCTCATAGGCGTGGCCGGCGCCGCGCGGGAAGCCGATGACCGGCGTGTTCGGATGCTTCGCCTTCACCAGTGCGACGATCCGCCGCGTCGGCTCGATCACCCAGCGGCGGAACTCCGCCACCGGCAGCACGCCGGCCCAGCTGTCGAACAGCTGCACCACCTCGGCCCCCGCCTCGATCTGGCGGCAGAGATAGTCGGCGGTCACCTCGACGATCAGGTCGATCAGTTGGCCGAACCCTGCCGGGTCGCCGTAGGCCCAGCGCTTGACGTGCGCATACTCCTTGGAGCCCGCCCCTTCGACCATGTAGCAGGCGATGGTCCAGGGAGCCCCCGCAAAGCCGATCAGCGTCGTGCCCTCCGGAATCGCGGTGGAGAGCCGGCGCACCGTCTCGTAGACCGGCGCCAGCGTCTCGTGGAAGCGGTCGCGCGACAGGCGCTTCAGGTCCTCCACGTTGCGAACCGGATCCAGCTTCGGCCCCTCCCCTTCCAGATAGGCCAGCGGCTGGCCCAGGGCATGCGGCACCACCAGGATGTCGGAGAACAGAATCGCCGCATCCATGCCGTAGCGGCGCAGCGGCTGCAAGGTCACCTCGACCGCGAAGTCGGGGTTGTAGCAGAGATCGAGGAAGCTGCCGGCCTTCACCCGCAGCTCGCGATATTCCGGCAGATAGCGTCCGGCCTGACGCATTAGCCAGAAAGGCGGACGCGCCCGCACCTCTCCCGCCAGGGCGGCGAGCATCGGCTTCAGGGCAGGCTGGGAAGCCTGATTCTGGACGTCGGAGCTGGTGGCGGACAAGACGGTGCGTTCCTTGGCTTTGCGAATCTGGGACTTGCGAATCTGATTCCACGCGATTCCAGCGCCGATTCCGCGCCGGATTCCGGGACGGGTTTATCCCCTCTTCTTCACTATATTTTTTAATAGGAGAAAGGAAGAGGATGAGGTGGATGCCTGTGGATAACGGTGATCCCCGACAGACGAGAATCTATCCACAGATCCGGGGGCTTATCCGTCCATGTGCGCGGATCTGTGGACGATTCGGAGCACTACCGCCGGAAACGGCGGAAATGCTATAGCTGGACGAACGGGAGTCCCGTGGATAACAGGGCGGACGGGGCCGGATCCTCCCAGCTTCCGAAGCGGTCGGCGGAGTTGTTCCGCACTTGGCCGTATCGGGGAGGAGGAGTCCCCCGGTCGGGACGAAACGAAGGCGGATCCGGTTGTCCACAGATCTGGGCCGGGTTCTCCACAGAATGTTGGGGACGGATGAAAGAGTTCCACCTACATCTCGTGTCCGATGCGACGGGCGAGACCATCAACAGCGTGGCGCGCGCCTGCGTCATCCAGTTCGACGACGTTCGGCCGATCGAGCATTTCTGGAATCTGGTGCGGACCGATCGCCAGCTCGACCTCGTGCTGGAGGGAATCCGGGACAACCACGGGCTGGTGATGTTCACGCTGGTCGACGAGACGCTGCGTCGCCGCCTGCAGGATTTCTGCCGCGAGATGCAGGTGCCCTGCATCCCGGTGCTCGATCCGCTGATCAACGCGCTCGCCGCCTTCCTGGGCGTGGAATCGCAGCGCCAGCCCGGCCGCCAGCATGTGCTGGACGCCGAATATTTCAGTCGCATCGATGCCGTCGATTTCGCTCTGTCGCATGACGACGGCCAGTCGAACTGGGACCTGCACGAGGCCGACGTGGTGCTGATCGGCGTGTCGCGCAGTTCCAAGACGCCGACCTGCATCTATCTGGCCAACCGCGGCATCAAGGCGGCCAACATCCCGCTGGTGCCCGGCAGCCCGCTGCCGGCGGAGCTGGACCTGCTGACCCGGCCGCTGATCGTCGGGCTGACCAAGGACCCCGACCGGCTGGTGCAGATCCGCCGCAACCGGCTGAAGCTGCTGAACCAGGGCGAAGGCTCCAGCTACGCCGATCCCGAGCTGGTTCGTGCCGAGGTTCAGGAGGCGCGCCGCCTGTTCAGCCGGCGCGGCTGGCCGGTGATCGACGTATCCCGCCGCTCCATCGAAGAGACCGCGGCGGAGATCATGATGCTGCTCGCCCGCCGCCAGAGCGCCAACTTCAGCCTGGAAGGAAAGAAGACGTGAGCGCGCCGGTTCTGGTGCTGGCATCCGGCTCGCGCACGCGGGCGGCGATGCTGGAGCAGGCCGGCGTCAGCGCCGTCCTCGACAAGCCGCTGGTCGACGAGGACGAGGTGAAGGCCGCCGGCCGCGCCGAAGGCGTTTCCGCCGACATCGTCGCCGAGGCCCTGGCCGAACTGAAGGCCCAGCGCATCACCCGCCGCCACCCCGGCGCGCTGGTGGTCGGTGCCGACCAGATGCTGGAATGCGAGGGGCGCTGGTTCGACAAGCCGGCCGACCGCGCCGCGGCGCGCGCCCAGTTGCTCGATCTGCGCGGCAAGACCCACCGGCTGGTCAGCTGTGCCGTGGTGGTGCGCAACGGCGAACGGATGTGGCACCGGATCGACAGTGCCCGGCTGACCATGCGCAACTTCAGCGAAGCCTTCCTCGACGACTATCTCGACCGTGTCGGCGACGATGTGCTGCACTCGGTCGGCGCCTATCAGCTGGAAGGGCTGGGGGCACAGCTGTTCCATCGGGTCGAGGGCGACTTCTTCACCATTCTCGGGCTGCCGCTTCTGCCGCTGCTCGGCTTTTTGCGCGTGCATGGAGTGGGCAGGGAATGACGGCAGTTCCTTCAAGCAGCGGCGGAGGTATCAGCGGCAAGGCCAGGATCGCCGGTGTGATGGGCTGGCCGATCAGCCATTCGCGGTCGCCCCGGCTGCATGGATTCTGGCTGCGCCAGTATGGGATCGACGGCGCCTATGTGCCGTTGGCAGTGGCGCCCGAGCGCGCGGAACAGGCGATCCGCGCCCTGCCGGCGCTCGGCTTTCGCGGCTGCAACGTCACCGTCCCGTTGAAGGAGATTGCCTTCCGCACCGTCGACCGGCTGGACGAGACCGCGCGGCGCATGGGGGCCGTCAACACCATCGTGGTGGCGGAGGACGGCGCGCTGGAAGGCGGCAACACCGACGGCTTCGGCTTCATCGAGAATCTGCGCGCCGAACAGCCGGGCTGGACGGCGGAGCATGGTCCGGCGGTGGTGATCGGTGCCGGTGGTGCCGCGCGCGCCGTGGTGGTCGCGCTGCTCGACGCCGGTGCGCCGGAGGTCCGTCTGGTCAACCGCACCCGCGCCCGCGCCGACGAACTGGCGGCGGATCTGGCCGCCGCTGGGTTGAACGGCGGCGTGACGGTGGTCGATTGGGTTTCACGTGAAACCGCGCTCGACGGGGCCGCGCTGCTGGTCAACACCACGACCCAGGGCATGGCGGGGCAGCCGGCGCTGGATCTGTCCTTGCGCGCCCTGCCCGCCTCGGCCGTCGTCAACGACATCGTCTATGTGCCGCTGGAAACCCCGCTGCTGGCCGAGGCCAAGGCGCGTGGCAACCCGGTGGCCGGCGGCATCGGCATGCTGCTGCATCAGGCCCGTCCCGGCTTCAAGGCCTGGTTCGGCGTCGAGCCGCAGGTGACGCCGGAACTGACCCGCTTCGTCTTGGAAGGCTGAGGCTCGGGTCATGATCGTGCTGGGTCTGACCGGCTCCATCGGCATGGGCAAGAGCACCGCCGCCCGCATGCTGCACGCGATGGGCGCCCCGGTCTGCGATTCCGACGCGGTGGTGCATGGGCTGCTCGGCCGGGGCGGCCGGGCGGTGCCGGCCATCGACGCCGCCTTCCCCGGCGTGGTGATCGACGGCGCTGTAAGCCGGCCGGCACTGGGGGCGGCGGTGTTCCGCGACCCGGACGCGCTGAAGCGGCTGGAGGCGATCCTGCACCCGATGGTCCAGGCGGCACAGCGCGACTTCCTCGCCCGTGCCGCGCGGCGTGGCGCGAAGATCGCCGTGCTGGACATTCCTCTGCTGTTCGAAACCCATGGCGAGCGGCGGGTCGATGCCACCATCGTCGTCTCCGCCCCCTTCGCCGTCCAGCGCGCCCGCGTGCTGGCCCGGCCGGGCATGACGGCGGAGAAGTTCGCCGGCATCCTTGCCCGCCAGATGCCGGATGCGGAGAAGCGGCGGCGTGCGGACTATGTCGTGCCGACAGGGGCCGGTCGACTGGTGACGCGGCGGGCGCTTCAGGGCATTGTGAGGGACGTGGTACGGCGGCCGGGCAGGCAATGGCCGCCGCGCGGCTATCAACCAGGGCAGATCCATCATGCGTGAAATCGTTCTCGACACCGAAACCACGGGCTTCAAGCCGGAGGAGGGTCACCGGCTGGTCGAGATCGGCTGCATCGAGCTGGTCAACCACCTCGCCACCGGCGAACGCTTCCACGTCTATCTCAACCCCGAACGCGACATGCCGCCGGAGGCCTTCGCCGTCCATGGGTTGAGTTCGGAGTTCCTGGCCGACAAGCCGCTGTTCAACGATGTGGCCGCCGACTTCGTCGCTTTCATCGGCGACGCCCCGCTGGTGATCCACAACGCCGCCTTCGACATGCACTTCCTGAATTGGGAGCTGAAGATCGCCGGCCATCCGGTGATGCCGAAGGACCGTGCCATCGACACGCTGCTGATGGCCCGGCAGAAGTTCCCCGGCTCGCCCGCCACTCTGGACGCGCTGTGCAAGCGCTTCGGTGTCGACAACTCCAACCGCACCCTGCACGGTGCTCTGCTCGATGCCCAGCTGCTGGCTGAGGTTTATCTGGAGCTGCTGGGCGGCCGGCAGACCGGCCTGTCCTTTGCCGGCAGTCCGGCATCGAAGAGCGGTCCCACGGGTCCGGTCCGCATCGACCGCCCCTTCCGCGAAGCCCGCGTCTTCGCCGTCAGCGATGAAGAGACTGCGGCGCACGCGGAGATGCTGAAGAAGATCAAGAACCCGCTCTGGGCGGTGGAGTAAAGGGGGCGGGTTGCCCCACCCCCCGATTACCCTCTTACGGCACCAGCACCGTCGACCCAGTCGTCGCCCGCGCCTCAAGCGCCCGATGCGCCTCCGCCGTGTCCTTCAATGCGAAGCGCTGGTTGACCGTGAAGGTCACCCCGCCATTCTTCACCGCGTCGAACAGCTCCGCGGCTGACGCCATCAAATCCTCCCGCTTGGCGGTGTAGGTCGCCAGCGTCGGCCGCGTCACATAGAGCGACCCCTTCGCCGCCAGCAGCCCCAGATCCAGCGGCGCCGGCGCACCCGACGCGGCGCCGAACAGCACCATCAGCCCACGCGGCCGCAGGCAGTCCAGCCCTTTCAGGAAGGTCGTCTTGCCGACGCCGTCATAGACCACCGGCACGCCCTGCCCGTCCGTCAGGTCCTTCACCCGGACGACGAAATCCTCGCGGGTGTAGTCGATGGTGTGGTGGCAGCCATGGGCCTTGGCCAGTTCGGCCTTCTCCTCCGACCCGACGGTGCCGATCACCGTGGCGCCGAGATGGCGCGCCCAGGAGCACAGCAGCAGCCCCACCCCGCCGGCGGCGGCCTGCACCAGGATGGTGTCGCCGGGCTGGACCACATAGGTGCTGCGTAGCAGATACTGCGCGGTCAGCCCCTGCAGCAGGGTCGCCGCCGTCGCCTGCTCGTCAAGCCAGCTCGGCAGCGGCACCAGCCGGTCTGCGGCGATCAGCCGGCTCTCGGCATAGGCGCCGATCGACATCGCGTAGCCGACGCGGTCGCCGACCTTCAGCGTGGTGACGTCCGGTCCCAGCGCTTCGACCACGCCGGTGCCCGCCATTCCGATCACCGCCGGCAGATCCGGCAGCTTGTAGACGCCGGAGCGGTGATAGGTGTCGATGTAGTTCAGTCCGACGGCGGTCTGGCGGATGCGCACCTGTCCGGGACCGGGCTCTCCCACCTCGATCTCGTCCCAGCGCAGAACCTCCGGCCCGCCGTGTTCGTGGATGCGGATTGCATGAACCATGGTGGTTTGGTTTCCCTTCTTTTTTGAGTTCTCAGGCGTCTCAAAGCAGCGCGAACTGCTCCGCCGCCGCACCGTTGCCCTGCCCCACGCCGGCATGCCGGCGTTCCAGCGCCAACAGCCACGCCTTGGTGTCCAGCCCGCCATGGCCGGAATAGCCGCCGGGCGCTCCGCCGCTGGCCAGCACCCGGTGGCAAGGGATGATGATCGGAATCGGGTTGGCGCCACAGGCCCCGCCGACCGCCCGCGGCGCGCTGCCCAGCATCTTCGCCATCCCGCCATAGGTCGCGGTGCCACCATAGGGAATCGCCAGCATCGCGTCCCAGACGCTGCGCCGGAAGACGGTGCCCGCCGGTTTCAGCGGCAGGTCGAAGCGCTGGAGCCGGCCGGCGAAATAGACCTCCAGCTGGCGCGCCGTCTCGGTCAGAACCGCGTCCGGTTCGTCATGGTCGAAGCGACCCCAGCCGACCGAGGTCAGGGCGGATCCGTCCCCGGCCAGCATCAGGGGCCCCAGCGGGCTGTCGATGGAAAGACGCGCCATGGTTTCCTCCCGGTGAAGTCAGCTTTTCGTTGCCAGAAGGGCGGCCAGATCCGCCGGCGCCGTCACCGGAGCAGAACAGGTCATGCCGCGGCAGACATAGGCGGTGGCCCTCCCGTCGCGCATCCCCTTCCCTTGTGCCGGATGATTGGTGGGCAGATCCGCTGGAAAATCCCCCTTGGGCGCCAGCACGGTCAGGATACGGTTGGGCAGTGAATGGTCCAGCACCGTCCGGCGCAGCGCCTCCGTCTCCGCCGCCTTGGGCGGGCCGACGACGACGATCTGCAGCGGCGCCGTCATCAGCTCCACCGCGTTCAGGAAGGTCGGCAGCGGGAAGAAGTTGCGCGTCAACTCACCCGAGAAGGCGGTGGCAAGCGCCTCCGCCCGCTCGCGGTAGGCATCCTCGCCGGTGCGCTGGAACAGCGTGGTCAGCACCGCCAGCATGGTGCCGTTGCCGCTGGGCGTGGCATTGTCGTAGACGCTCTTGGTGCGGACGATCAGCCCTTCGGCATCGTCGGCGGTGAAGAAATAGCCGCCGTTGGCGCCGTCCCAGAAATGGGCGTCGAGCGTCGCCACCCAAGTCTTCGCCTGATCGAGTGCGGCCGGATCCCCGGTCGCCTCGTGCAGCGCCAGGGCCGCGCGCGCCATCTGGGCATAATCGTCGAGCATCCCTGCATGCTTGCCCTGCCCGTGCCGCCAGCTGTGACAAAGCCGCCCGGCGCTATCCATCCGGTCGCGGACGAAGGCAAAGGCACGGCCGGCGGCGTCCAGCCATTCCGGCTCGTCCAGCGCCAATGCGGCATGGGTCAGCGCTGCGATCATCAGGCCGTTCCAGTCGGCCAGCACCTTGTCATCCCAACCCGGCCGCACCCGCTTGGCCCGTGCCCGCAGCAGAATTTCCCGGCCCTTGGCGAGCGTCGCCTCGGTCGCGTCGTCGGCCAGTGCCAAGCCGCCCAGCCGGTTCAGGATGGTGACGCCCTCCCAATTGCCCTGGGGCAGCACCTCGTAAACGCGCTTGAATGTCGCCAGCCCGTCGTCGCCGAGGGCGGGACCGAGCAGCCGGTCGACCTCCTGTTCCTGCCAAATATAGAAGAGTCCCTCCTCGCCCTCGCTGTCGGCGTCCAGCGTCGCGGCGAAGCCGCCGCCGTCGGCGATCATCTCGCGTAGCAGCCAGCCGACCGTCTCTCGGATGCGGCTCTCCAGCAGCGGATCGCGCGTTTCCTGCCAAACCAGCGTCATCAGGTCGAGCAGCTCCGCATTGTCGTAGAGCATCTTCTCGAAATGCGGCGCCAGCCAGCGTTCATCGACCGAATAGCGGGCGAAGCCGCCGCCGAGATGGTCGTAGATGCCGCCCTGCGCCATGTTGGCCAGCGTGTGGGTCACCGCCTCGCGGAACGGCTCGCGTCCCGTCCGCTGCCAAGCCCGCCACAGTAGTTCGAACAGAGGCACCTGAGGAAATTTCGGTGCGCTGCCGATGCCGCCGTGGATGGGATCGACCTCCCGCAGCAGCCGTTGCGCCACCTGCTCCAGCACTCCGGCATCGACGGCGCCGGCCGACCGGTTCTCTCCCATTCCCGCGAGTGCCGATTTCAGCGCGTCGACATTCTTGCCGACCTTGTCCGGTTCCTGGGCATAGGTGCCGGCGATGCCGCGCAGCACATCGGGGAAGCCGGCCCGGCCATAGCGGGGAGCCGGCGGGAAATAGGTGCCGCCCCAGAAGGGCTCCGCATCCGGCGTCAGGAACATGGTCAGCGGCCAGCCGCCCTGCTGTCCCAGCAGCGCCAGTGCCGACTGGTAGATGGTGTCGAGATCCGGCCGCTCCTCCCGATCCACCTTGATGTTGATGAACAGCTCGTTCATCAGCCCGGCAATCTCCGGATTCTCGAAGCTCTCATGCGCCATCACGTGGCACCAGTGGCAGGCGGCATAGCCGACCGACAGCAGCACCGGCTTGTTCTCCGCCTTCGCACGGGCGAAGGCCTCCGGTCCCCAGGGCATCCAATGCACCGGGTTGTCCTTGTGCTGCAGCAGATAGGGGCTCGTCTCCCGGCCTAGCAGGTTCGCGCCCAACGGAGTGGCGGGCATGGCGGTGTCCGATCTGTTGGTGTGTCGTGAATCAATAGGTGGCGCCGGGGTGGCGTTGCGCCAGTGCATCCTATCTGTATAGTGGGGCATGAGCCGCTGTGGTGCTCAACCCCAAAATCAACGCGGCCAATGCCTGGACCGGTGCCGAATCCGGCTCTTGGTCCCGGTCTGGAGGGGGATCCCATGAAAATCACCGTCGACATCGACTGCACCCCGGACGAAGCCCGGCACTTCCTGGGCCTGCCAGACGTGAAGCCGATGCAGGATGCCATGATGCAGGAGATCCAGGAACGCATGCGTGCGAACCTTCAGGCCATGGATCCGGAGACCATGCTGAAGACCTGGCTCCCCGCCGGCATCCAGGGCATGGAGCAGATGCAGAAGATGTTTTGGTCCCAGATGGCGTCGGCCCTGGGTCAGGAAGGAAGAAAGTGACCGACCACCCTTTTGAAGCGCAAAAGCCTTATTTCGAAGCCCATGTCTTCTGCTGCACCAACCGCCGTCCCGACGGGCACAAGCGCGGGTCCTGCGCCGCCCACGGGTCGGAGAAGCTGCGCGACTATATGAAGGCCCGCGCCCGTGAACTCGGCTTCGACGGCAAGGTGCGGATCAACTCCGCCGGCTGCCTCGACCGCTGCGAACTGGGCCCGACGCTGGTGATCTATCCGGAAGGCGTCTGGTACACCTATCACAGCACCGGCGACGTCGACGAAATCCTGCAGACCCATCTGGTCCAAGGCCGCCGCGTCGAGCGCCTGATGCTGACGCCGGAGCAGCGGGAGCTGCGGCCTGAGCAGCGCGGCTGATCCACCCTCGATGTTTACCACCATCTATGCACTCGCCACCGCCCCCGGCCGATCCGGTGTGGCGGTGGTTCGCATTTCGGGGCCGGAGGCCGGATCCGCCCTCGCCGCGCTGACCGGCCGCACCCTGCCCGCACCCCGCCACGCCGTGCTGACCAAGCTGCGCGATCCACGCAGCGGCGACGCGCTGGACGATGCGCTGGTCCTGCGCTTCACCGCCCCTGCCAGCTTCACCGGCGAGGACGTGGTGGAGTTGCACCTGCATGGCGGCCGTGCCGTAGTCACCGGTGTGATCGAGGCGCTCGCCACCTTGCCCGGCTTGCGGCTGGCCGAACCTGGCGAATTCACCCGTCGCGCCTTCGAGAACGGCAAGCTCGACCTGACGGAGGCCGAGGCGGTCGCCGACCTGATCGATGCCGAGACCACCGCCCAGCGCCGGCAGGCCCTGCGGCAGATGGAGGGTGCGCTCGGCCAGCTCTATGACGGCTGGCGCGACCGGCTGACTCGCGCGCTCGCCCATATCGAGGCCGACATCGACTTTGCCGAAGACGATCTGCCCGGAGGTGTCGCCGACGCCGTCCGTCCGGTGATCGCCGGATTGGCCGACGAGATCGCCGCCCATCTCAATGACGGCGGCCGAGGCGAACGTCTGCGCGAGGGGCTGCACATCGCCATCGTCGGCGCGCCGAACGCCGGCAAATCGAGCCTGCTGAACGCGCTCGCCCGTCGCGATGCCGCCATCGTCTCCGCCCGCGCCGGCACCACCCGCGACATCATCGAGGTGCATCTCGACCTCGGCGGCTATCCGGTCGTGCTGGCTGACACCGCCGGCTTGCGCGAAGCCGCCGCCGATGAAGTCGAGGAGGAAGGCATCCGCCGCGCCCGCGATCGGGCGACGCGCGCAGATGTGAAGGTGGCGGTATTCGACGCCACCGCTCTGCCCGACCTCGACCCGGCGACGCTGGACCTGATCGACGGCGACACGGTGGTGGTGTTCAACAAGACCGACCTTGCGACCATGACTGACCTGCGGCCGGATCTGTCCCCGATCCTGGTCTCCGCCCACACCGGAACCGGTCTGAAGGCGTTGGAGGAAAAGCTGACCGCGTTCAGCGCCGACCGGCTCGCCATCGGCAGCGCGCCGTCCCTGACCCGAGCTCGTCACCGTGCCGCGCTTATAGAGTGTCGGGAGTCGTTGCTGCGCGCGCTGGATGCCCCGCTGCCCGAACTGGCGGCGGAGGATGTGCGTCTCGCCAGCCGCGCCTTGGGGCGCATCACCGGGCGGGTCGATGTGGAGGATCTGCTGGACGTGATCTTCCGTGACTTCTGCATTGGGAAGTGACAGCGGCAAGTGAGGGCGTGTTTCACGTGAAACAGCGCTGACACGCCCCACTTGTCCCCGCCCCGCCTCCCTGCCTTCCTCTTGGATCCGCGCGGCCATTCCGCTATGGTCCCGCACATGCGAAGCTATGATGTCATCGTTGTCGGCGGCGGTCACGCCGGCTGTGAGGCTGCTGCGGCGGCAGCGCGCATGGGTGCGCGCACGCTCCTGCTGACCCACAAGGTCGAAACCATCGGCGAGATGTCCTGCAACCCCGCCATCGGCGGTCTCGCCAAGGGTCATCTGGTGCGGGAGATCGATGCGCTGGACGGTGTGATGGCGAAGGCTATCGACCGCGGCGGCATCCAGTTCCGCATCCTGAACCGCAGCAAGGGACCCGCCGTCCGTGGTCCGCGCGCTCAGGCTGACCGCAAGCTCTACCGTCAGGCGATGCAGTCGCTGCTGGCCGAACAGGAGAACCTGTTCATCGAAGCCGGCGGCGCCGAGGACCTGATCGTCGATGCGGAACACCGCGTCACCGGCGTCGTCACCGGCGCTGGGGAGTCCGTCCGCGCCGGAGCGGTGGTGCTGACCACCGGCACCTTCCTGCGCGGCCTGATCCACATCGGCGAGGAGCGCACCCCCGCCGGCCGCGTTGGCGAGGCGCCGTCCATCGGCCTCTCCGACACGTTGGCCCGTCTCGGCTTCCCGCTCGGCCGCCTGAAGACCGGTACGCCGCCGCGGCTCGACGGCCGCACCATCGATTGGGACGCGTTGGAGAAGCAGCCGGGCGACATGCCGCCCCCGCCCTTCTCCTATATGACGGAGCGGATCGACACGCCGCAGATCGACTGCGCGATCACCTGGACGACGCCGGAAGCGCACGCGCTGATCCGAGCCAACCTGCACCGCGCGCCGATGTATTCCGGTCAGATCACCGGCACCGGTCCGCGCTATTGCCCGTCGATCGAGGACAAGGTCGTCCGCTTCGCCGAGAAGGAGAAGCATCAGATCTTCCTCGAACCGGAAGGGCTGGACGATCCCACCGTCTACCCGAACGGCATCTCCACCTCCCTGCCCCGCGACGTGCAGCTCGGCATCCTGGCCAGCATGCCGGGGCTGGAGAAGGTGGTGATGATCCGACCCGGTTATGCCATCGAATACGACTATGTCGATCCGCGCGAACTGAAGCCGACTCTGGAGACCCGCCGGGCGCCATGTCTGTTCCTGGCTGGCCAGATCAACGGCACCACCGGCTATGAAGAAGCGGCGGCTCAGGGTCTCATGGCCGGCATCAACGCGGCGCTGGTGGCAAGCGGCAATCGTGAGGGCTTCGTGCTCGACCGGGCAGACGCCTATATCGGCGTGCTGATCGACGACCTGATCGGTCGGGGCACCAACGAACCCTACCGCATGTTCACTTCGCGCGCCGAATACCGGCTACTGCTGCGCGCCGACAATGCCGACCAGCGGCTGACCGACAAGGGTGTCGCCATCGGCTGCGTCGGTTCCGAGCGCCGCGATGTCTTCGCCGCCAAGAGCGCCGCGCTGTCCGCCGGTCGTGCCCTGGTCGCTTCGCTGCAGGCGACGCCGGCCGAACTCTCCCGCCAGGGTGTCGCGGTGAACCAGGACGGCGTGCGTCGCAGTGCCGCCGACCTGCTGCGCTATCCCGACATCGACCTTACCGCCCTTGCCCACCTGTGGCCGGAGTTGGGCGAGATCGCGCCGGAGATTGCCGAGCAGCTGGAGATCGACGGCAAGTATGCCGGCTATCTCGGACGTCAGGAGGCCGACATCCGCGCCTTCCGCAAGGACGAGTCTCTCGCCCTGCCCGACGATCTCGACGTCGACGGCATCGGCAGCCTGTCCGCCGAAATCCGGCAGAAGCTGCGCCAATCGCGTCCAGCGACGCTGGGGGCTGCGGCCCGCATTCCCGGCATGACGCCGGCGGCGCTGGTCGCCCTGCTCCGCCATGTGAAGCGCCGCGACGTGGTCTCATCCGGGGTGGCCGCTGAATGAGCGGGTTCGACGCGGTTGCATTTCAGGAGGCCACGGGTGTTTCACGTGAAACGCTCGACCGCCTGATCGCCTATGACGGGTTGCTGCGCAAGTGGCAGCCGAAGATCAACCTTGTCGGCCCCTCCACCCTGCCCGACGCCTGGAAGCGGCACTTCCTCGATTCCGCTCAGCTCTATCCGCTGCTGCCGGAGGGGACGCGGGTGCTGGTTGATCTCGGTAGCGGTGCCGGTTTCCCCGGTCTGGTGCTCGCCATCTTCGGCGTGCCGCAGGTCCATCTGATCGAGAGCGATGTCCGCAAATGCGCCTTCCTGCGCGAGGTCGCCCGCGTCTGCGAGGCGCCGGTCACCGTCCACACCAAACGGATCGAGACCGTCACCGGCATGGAGGCCGACGTGGTCACCGCCCGCGCGCTCGCACCGCTGACCGATCTCTTCGCCTGGGCGCACCCCTTCATCGGATCGCGCGGTCAATGCCTGTTCCTGAAGGGCGCCGCGCTGGACGACGAATTGACCGCCGCCATGCAATATTGGACATTGGATTCCGAGCGATTTGACAGCCGCACCGATCCGAGCGGAACCATCCTGCGTGTCGGTCATCTTGAGCGTGCGTGAAGACCGTGTCTGACACAGTTCCCCCGCCTCCTTCCCGCCAACCGGACTCCCGAGAGGCTGCCATGTCTGCCGTCACCCGTCCCCTTGCCCGTGTGGTTGCGATTGCCAACCAGAAGGGCGGCGTGGGCAAGACCACGACGACGATCAACCTCGCCACCGCGCTCGCCGTCATCGGCAAGCGGGTGCTGGTGATCGACCTTGATCCTCAGGGCAACGCGTCCACCGGCCTCGGCATTCCCCGTTCGGATCGCCGCGTCGGCATCTATGACGTGCTGTTCGACGACGTGTCGCTGGAGCAGGCGGCGACCCCCTCCTCCGTGCCGAACCTGTCGATCATCACCTCGTCGGTCGATCTATCGGGCGCGGAGATCGAGCTGGTCGGCGCCGAGCGGCGCGAGTTCCGCCTGCGCGAGGCGGTCGCCAACAGCGCGCTGGAATACGACTATGTCCTGATCGACTGCCCGCCGGCGCTGGGGCTGTTGACGCTGAACGCGCTGGTCGCGTCGCATGCGGTGATGGTGCCCCTGCAGTGCGAGTTCTACGCGCTGGAGGGTCTCAGCCATCTGGTCCGCACCATCGAACGCGTGAAGCGCGCCTTCAACCCGAACCTGGACATCCACGGCGTCGTGCTGACGATGTTCGACAAGCGCAACAACCTGTCGGACATGGTGGCGGCGGACGTCCGCGGCTTCTTCGGGGAGAAGGTGTACGACACCGTGATCCCGCGCAACGTCAAGGTGTCGGAGGCGCCGTCGCACGGCAAGCCGGTGCTGATCTACGACATGCGCTGCCCCGGATCCCAGGCTTACATCCATCTGGCGGGCGAGGTGCTGCGCCGTGAGAAGAGACTGACCGCATGATCGACGACACCAAGCAAGGGGGCGCCCGCCGCGCCAGCCTGGGCCGCGGCCTTTCCGCCCTGTTCGGCGAGGCGACCGAGGATTATTCGGCGCTCGACAAGGTGCGGCAGTCCAAGCAGGTGCCGATCGAGTTCGTGCACCCCGGCAAGTACCAGCCGCGACGGAGGTTCGACGAGGAAGCGATCCAGGGCCTCGTCGACTCCATCCGCGACAAGGGCATCCTGCAGCCGCTGCTGGTCCGCCGCGATGGCGAGGATGCCAATTCCTATGAGCTGATCGCCGGCGAACGCCGCTGGCGCGCCGCCCAGATCGCCGGCCTGCATGAGGTTCCCGTCGTCATCCGCGATCTCAGCGATCGCGAGGCACTGGAAATCGCGCTGATCGAAAACATCCAGCGCCAGGATCTGACCCCTCTGGAAGAGGCGGAGGGCTATCGCCGCCTGATGGAGGAGTTCGAGCACACCCAGGAGGATCTGGCCCGCGCCGTCGGCAAGAGCCGCAGCCACGTCGCCAACATGATGCGCCTGCTGGCCCTACCGGATCCCGTCAAGTCGATGGTCCAGGATGGTGCGTTGACTGCCGGCCACGCCCGCGCGCTGCTGACCGCCCCGGATCCGGCCGCTGTCGCCCGCGAGGTGGTGACGCGTGGCCTGAACGTCCGCCAGACCGAAGACCTGATGCGCGGCGACCAGCCGAAGGCGAAGAAGGGCAAGGCTGCGAACGGGGGTGCCGGATCCGCCCCGGCGATGAAGGACGTCGACCTGATCAATCTGGAGGAGGAGATCTCCGCCCGCATCGGGCTGAAGGTCGCGATCAATCCCCAGGGGCAGCGCGGGTCGATCACCATCCATTACCAGACGCTCGACCAGCTGGACGACGTTCTGCACCGGCTGGGTGGCGAGGAATAACGGGTTTATCGGGGGGCGCTCGCCCCCTACCCGCGCACCTTTTCGAAATCGATGTAGCGATAGAACAGCCCACTCTCCTCCATGGGCGCGCTCGACCACACCTCGGCCCAGTCCGCCCCGATGGGCGGCATCAGCGTGTCTCCTTCCACCGTGCTTTCGATGCGGGTCAGGTGCAGGCAGTTGGCAATCGGCAGCGTTTCGCGGAACAGGGCGGCACCGCCGATGACGCAGAGTTCGGCCGCGCCGGAGCCTTGTGCCCAGGACACCGCCGCCCCGAGTCCGGTGAACCAGCGTGCGCCGTCATGCTCGCCGACCAGGCCCTGACGGCTCACCACCAGATTGTCGCGGCCGGGCAATGGGCGGCGCGGCAGGGAGTCCCAGGTCTTCCGACCCATCAGGATCGGCTTGCCCATCGTCAATTCCCGAAACCGGCGCAGATCGCTGGGAAGATGCCAGGGAAGCCGGCCGTCACGGCCGATCACGTCATTCGTTGCGGCGGCGACGATCAGACTGATGAGCATCCCCTGCCCTTTCCCCATTGAAGACACGGGATCTTACGCCAGAATTGCGCCGAGCACCGCGTTCAGACGCTGTAGCCCCTCCGATGTCGCAACCAGACGGTCGGCATCGCGCGTCAGGAAACCGCCGTCGATCAGGCGGGACAAGGCCGACGGATCGACGAAATCGTCGAGCGACCGGCCGGTTTCCTCCACCAGACGGGCAATCCGCACCCCCTCGCTCAGGCGCAGCCCCATCATCAGCAGCTCGGTTCCGCGGGCGTCACGGTCGATGGGATGGGGGGCGGCGGCACCATGGCCGTCGCGCTCCACCCGCTCCAGCCAGATTTCCGGGGCGCGATGGGCACGGGTGGCGAATTTCTCACCATGCAGAGTCAGCCGGCCATGAGCGCCGGGACCGATGCCGACATAGTCGCCATAGCGCCAATAGGTCAGGTTGTGGCGGCTTTCCTCGCCGGGCCGGGCATGGTTGGAAATCTCGTAGGCCGGCAGCCCCGCCGCCGTCAGCTGGCTCTGCGTCGCCTCATAGAGATCGCCGGCCAGATCCTCGTCGGGCAGCACCAGATCGCCGCGGGCATGCAGCGGGTAGAAGGCGGTGCCCTCCTCGATCGTCAGCTGATAGACCGACAGATGGCCGACGGCGTAATCCAGCGCCCGCGCCAGCTCCGCCTGCCACGCCGCCACGGTCTGGCCGGGGCGTGCATAGATCAGGTCGAAGGAAAAGCGGTCGAAGGTCTTCGCCGCCAGCTCGATGGCGCCGGTCGCTTCCGCCGCGTTGTGCTGGCGGCCGAGGAACTTCAGGCTGGCATCGTCCAGCGCCTGGATGCCCAGCGAGACGCGGTTGATACCGGCGCTACGGAAGGCGCGGAACTTGTCGGCCTCGACGGAGGTCGGGTTGGCCTCCAGCGTCACCTCCAGCCGCTCGGCGACCGGCCAGCGTTGGGCGATGCGATCGATGATGGCGCCGACCGTGGAGGGCTCCATCAGCGACGGGGTGCCGCCGCCGAAGAAAATCGAGGTGACGGTGCGGCCGGCGGTCAGGTCGGCGTAATGGTCCAGCTCGCGCAGCAGCCCGGCCCGCCAGCGGTCATGGTCGACCCGCTCGCGGACATGGCTGTTGAAATCGCAATAGGGGCACTTCGACTTGCAGAAGGGCCAGTGAACGTAGACGGCAAAACCAGGATCGGAAACGCTCACCGGAAACACCGCTCCACCAGCTGGCGGAAGGCGTCGGCACGGTGGCTCATCTCGTGCTTTTTTGCCGGATCCATCTCGCCGAAGGTCAGCTCGTGGCCGTCCGGCAGGAACATTGGGTCATAGCCGAAGCCATGCGGCCCGCGCGGCGGCCACACCAGCGTGCCGTAGCAGCGGCCTTCCACCGTCTCGACATGGCCATCCGGCCAAGCGAGCGACAGGGCGCAGACGAAATAGGCGCTGCGATCCGCCTTCCCTGTCAGCCCATCCTCGACCTTCCGCATCGCCATGGCGAAGTCCTTGGACGGGCCGGCCCAGCGGGCGGAATAGATACCGGGATCGCCGTTCAGCGCCGGCACCACCAGCCCGCTGTCGTCGGCGAGCGCGACATGGCCGGCGGCGGCGGCCGCCTTCGCCTTCAGCTCGGCATTGGCGACGAAGGTGGTCCCGGTCTCTTCCGGTTCGGGCAGGCCCAGCTCCCCGGCCGCGGTGAAGGTGGCGACATAGGGGCCGAGCAGATCGGCGATCTCGCGCACCTTGCCCTTGTTGTGGCTGGCGATGACGAGGGTGTCGCCGGTGAAGCGGCGGGGAGCGGACATGGGAACAAACCTCTGGGTGATGAACGTCCGGCAGATGCCGGCTTACTTGATGCCGAGGACCTGCTTCTGCAACGCCACCAGCTCGTTCACGCCCTTGCGGGCGAGCGCCAGCAGCTCCATGAACTGCGGCTCGGAGAAGGGGGTTTCCTCGGCGGTGCCCTGGATTTCGACGATGCCGGCCTTGCCCGTCAGGACGAAATTGGCATCGGCCTGCGCTTTGGAATCCTCGTCATAATCGAGGTCCAGCACAGCGTTGCCCTGATAGAGGCCGCAGGACACGGCGGCGACCTGATCGGTCAGCGGCATGGTCTTCAGCGCGCCGATCTGCATCAGATGCTGGAAGGCCAGATGCAGGGCGACATAGCTGCCGGTGATGGCGGCGGTGCGGGTGCCGCCGTCGGCCTGGATGACGTCGCAGTCGATCTTGATCTGCTTTTCGCCCATCGCCGTGCGGTCGGTGACGGCGCGCAGCGCGCGGCCGATCAGGCGCTGGATCTCCTGGGTGCGGCCGGACTGCTTGCCCTTCGCCGCTTCACGGTCGCTGCGGCTGTGGGTGGAGCGCGGCAGCATGCCGTATTCGGCGGTGACCCAGCCGAGCCCGGTGTTCTTCAGGAAACGCGGCACCGTCTCGTCGACGCTGGCGGTGCACAGCACATGCGTGTTGCCGAAGCGCACCATGCAGGAGCCCTCGGCATAGCGGCTGAAGCCGGGCTCGAGGGAGACGGTGCGCAGTTGGTCGAAGGCGCGGCCGGAGGGGCGCATGGGCATCATTCCGAAGGTCGTTTGCAGGCTGGCGGCAAGCTAACGGCTCTGTCCGCCCCCGTCCAGCGCGGCGTCGGCGATGACCGGTGCCGGCACCGGCATGGGTGCCGCGCGCGTCGCCCGCTCCAGCCACAGGGTCAGCAGCGGCACGGCAAGCCCGATGGTGATGGAAATGGTCGCCATGGTCGAGACATGCTCCAGCCGGCCGTCGGCGCCGTTGGTCAGGATCTCGGCCGACAGGAAAGCGCCGAAGGCGGAGCTGAGATGCTGCACCGCCGATACCAGCGCCATGAAGCCGGCGCGCTCCTGCGGGTCCGGCACGCGGGAGAAGGCGGCGCCGTTGGCGACCATGCGGATGCCGACGAAGGTCATGAAGAAGGGGAACAGCCCCAGCACCGGCATCCAGGGCCGGTAGCCGATGAAGGCGAAGAAGATCACCAGGCTCAATCCCACCGTCGCCGCGAAGGTGACGGCGCTGGAGCCATGGCGGTCGACCAGCCGCCCGGCCCAGCGCGCGGCGAAGAAGCTCAGCGTGCCGCCGGTCATGTAGACCAGGCTCAGATGGTCGCGTGGGAAACCCAGATTGCCCTGCACATAGGCGGCGATGTTGGGGACGATCATGAATTGCTGGACCTGCACCAGCGCCACGGTGGCATAGGCCAACCAGACCTTGCGGCGCGACAGCAGCGCCGTCATCCGCACCCAGGCCCCCGTCTTCACCCCCGCCCCGGCGAGATGGCCGCGCTGCGGCGGCAGGATGGCGATGGCGGCCACGGCGACGATCAGACCGGCGAAGGCCACCGCGAAGAAGGGCAGCCGCCAGCCGCCATAGAGCGCCAGTTCCAGCCCGACCGGCACCCCGGCGATGGCCGACAGCGAGAAGGCCGACATGACGGCACCCATTGCCTGCCCCCGCCGCTGCGGAGCCACCTGATCGGTCACCGTGGCGATGGCGACCGCGACGGCCGGGCCGCCGAACAGCCCGGCCAGCACACGCGCCGCCAGCAAGGAGTGGAAGTCCCACGCCAGCCCGCCCAGCGCGGTCGAGACGATGAGCCCCGCCATGGCGACGGCGAGCGCCCGGCGCCGGTCGAAGCGGTCGAGCAGCATCGAGCCGATCAGTCCGGCCAAGGCCGCGGCGGCGGTGTAGCTGCCGCCGATATACCCGATGTGCGCCGCAGGGATGTTCAGCGCCCGGGCGAAGTCGGGACCGAGCGGCATCACCATCATGAAATCGAGGATGTTGATGAACTGTACCGCCGCGATGACCAACGTGATGCGGCGTTCGTCCGGCGTCAGCGCGGCCGCAGATTTGGGGGCCAGGGACAAGATGGCGGCTCCGGGAGGGAATAAGCGCGTCGGTTGTGTTCCGCACCGCATGATACCAGCCGCCTCCCGGCCTCCCCAACCGGCATGGTCATGCATGGAAAGCGGATCAGATAGGACGTGCAGCAAACTGGATGTGTCGCCAATCGTCAAAAAAATGCATGATTCGTACAAAAAACGGGCGATGGAGGCTTGGCGAGTTGCGCGTGCGGCGTATACCATCGCGGCCCCACCGTCGGCAGCGCACCGCACAAAAGGCACCAACGAAGACCGACGGGCATCAGCACTCCGTTGAGGAACACGACATCCATGTCCGACACCAAGCGCGTCACCGACGAAGAGGCCCTGCTGCTGCATTCCAGCGGCCGGCCCGGCAAGCTGGAAATCACTCCGACCAAGCCGCTGACCACCCAGCGCGATCTGGCGCTGGCCTATTCGCCCGGCGTTGCCGCGCCCTGCCTGCGCATCGCCGAGGATCCGTCCCTCGCCTATGATTACACGGCCAAGGGCAACATCGTCGCCATCATCTCCAACGGCACGGCCGTGCTGGGACTGGGCGACCTGGGCGCGCTCGCCGGCAAGCCGGTGATGGAAGGCAAGGCGGTGCTGTTCAAGCGCTTCGCCGACGTCGACGGAATCGACCTGGAGGTCGACACTCGCGACGTCGATGAATTCGTCAACTGCGTGCGCTTCCTCGGCCCCAGCTTCGGCGGCATCAACCTGGAAGACATCAAGGCGCCCGACTGCTTCATCATCGAGGAGCGGCTGCGCGAACTGCTGGACATTCCGGTCTTCCACGACGACCAGCACGGCACCGCGATCATCGCCGCCGCCGGCCTAATCAACGCCTGCGACATCACCGGCCGCAAGATCGAAGACGTGAAAATGGTGGTGAACGGCGCCGGCGCGGCGGGCATCGCCTGCGCCGAGCTGTTCTGCACGATGGGTGTTTCACGTGAAAACATCATCCTGTGCGACACCAAGGGCGTGGTCTATCGCGGCCGCACCAACGGCATGAACCAGTGGAAGTCGTCCTTCGCCGTCGACACCGACAAGCGCACGCTGGAAGAGGCGGTGGCCGGCTCCGACGTGTTTGTCGGCCTGTCGGCCAAGGGGGCGATGACGCAGGAGATGGTGAAGTCGATGGCGGCCAAGCCGATCATCTTCGCCCTCGCCAACCCCGATCCGGAGATCACGCCGGAGGATGTGAAGGCGGTGCGCGCCGACGCCATCGTGGCGACCGGCCGCTCCGACTATCCGAACCAGGTCAACAACGTTCTGGGCTTCCCCTACCTGTTCCGCGGCGCGCTCGACGTCCGCGCCACCACCATCAACGAGGCGATGAAGGTCGCCGCCGCCAAGGCGCTGGCAGCACTTGCGCGCGAGGATGTGCCGGACGAGGTCGACGCCGCCTATTCCGGGCGCCGCCTGCGCTATGGCCCGGACTACATCATCCCGGTGCCCTTCGACCCGCGCCTGATCGTCACCGTCCCGGCCGCCGTTGCCCAGGCGGCGATGGAAAGCGGCGTGGCGCGCAAGCCGATCCTCGACCTGACCAGTTACAAGCATAGCCTGCGCACCCGCCTGGATCCGACCGCCGACAGCCTGGAGCTGATCCTGGAGAAGGTGCGGACCAACCCGCGCCGCGTCGTCTTCGCCGAGGGCGAGGAGGAGCGGACGATCCGCGCCGCCATGGCCTTCCGCGCCCACGGCTATGGCATCCCGGTCCTGATCGGCCGGGAGGAGGTCATCAAGGAACAGTTGACGGCGATGGGCCAGCCGCATGTCCAGTTCGAAATCCACAACGCCCGCCTGTCGGACGCCAACCGGCGTTATGCCGACTACCTGTACCGCCGCCTGCAGCGCAAGGGCGCCCTGCTGCGCGACTGCCAGCGGATGGTCAACCAGGACCGCAACGTCTTCGCCGCCTGCATGGTGGCGCAGGGCGACGCCCACGCCATGGTGACCGGCCTGACCCGCAGCTTCGGCGTCGCGTACGAGGAAATCCGCCGCGTCTTCGACCCGAAGGCGAGCGAGCCGGTGTTCGGCCTGCATCTGTTCATCACCCGCAGCCGCACCGTCTTCATCGCCGACACCACCGTCCATGTCCGTCCCGACGGCAAGACGCTGGCCGACATCGCGGTCGGCGCCGCGGCCAAGGCCCGGCAGATGGGGCACGAGCCGCGGATCGCGATGCTCTCCTTCTCCAACTTCGGCCAGACGCCGCATCCGAACACCGATCCGCTGCGGGAAGCCCTGTCGATCCTCGACAGCCGCCGGGTCGATTTCGAATATGACGGCGAGATGTCGGCCGACGTGGCGCTGGACTATCAGCTGATGAAGCGGGTCTACCCGTTCTCGCGGCTGTCCGGTCCGGCCAACGTGCTGATCATGCCTGGCCTGCATTCCGCCAACATCTCGGCCAAGCTGCTGAACAAGATGGCCGGTGGCCAGATGATCGGCCCGCTGCTGATCGGCCTGGACAAGCCGGCGCAGATCGTCAGCATGGGCGCTTCGGTCAACGACATCGTCACCGCCGCGGCGCTGGCGGCGCATGATTCGTTGCCCTGGTAAAGTAACGCTCTATCCAAGAGTCCCCTCTCCCCCCTGGGGAGAGGGTTAGGGTGAGGGGGCACACATGCCGGTCTGTCTTCGGCTGTGCCGAGCCCCCACCTCCCGACCTTATAACCAGGGGGGGGTCGGGGTGTTCAAACCGCCCCCCCGCGCCCTGGGTCAATACGTCGTATCGCAGAGCCCACCCTGCGGCCACAGGGCGTAGTTCGGGATGACGCCGACTTTCACCCAGCCGGCGCGCTCGTACAGCCGTTCGGCCTCGGGCGAGGCGGTGTCCAGCACCAGCAGGGTCTTGCCGGCGGCGCGTCCGGCTTCCTCGGCCGCCTGCATCAGGGCGGCGCCGACGCCCCGGCGGCGGGCGCGGCGGTGGACCAGCATCTTGGACAGGTCGGCGCGGTGCGGCTGGTTCGGCGGCTGACCGACCACCAGCTGGACGGTGCCCAGCACGCCCTCCCCGTCTTCCGCCACCAGCAGGATGCGTTCCCCCTGCTCCACCCCGGCCACCACTTGGCCCCAGAAGCTTTCGGCGGTGGCGCGGTCAAGTGGCGCCATGAAGCTGACCGACGCACCGCCCGCCACGCAATCCAGCAGCACGTCGGTCAGCCCCGGCACGGCTGCTTGAGCCTCCGCAGAAGACAGCACGCGCACCGTCACGGCGGTGCCGCCGCTCTCCCCACCACGCCGGCCGGAGTCCAGGCAGGCACTGTCCATCGCATGCTCCTTTCAGCGTTTAACGGCGTTTAAAGCAGGGCGCCCGTCGGTGGTCAGCGCCACGATGTAGCGGGCGGTCCGGTCGGTCGGGTTATGGAAGCCGGTCGGCCGGTCCAGCCGCATGGCGAGGCAGTCGCCGGTGGACAGCCGGTGCGTCACCTCTCCCACCGTCAGTTCGATGGTGCCGTCCAGCAGATAGACCTGCTGCTCCACCGTGGCGGCGCGGTTGCCGCTGTCGTAGGAGACGCGGGCGCCCGGCGGCAGCTCCACCTCCACCAGTTCGATGGGCGACGGATAGCCCGGCGGCGACAGGTTGCGGCGGCGATAGCCGGTGGCGGGGTCGGCCCACGCGATCTGGTCGTCGCGGCGGGCCACCGGGCTGGCATCGGCGCGCTCGGCTTCCGCGAACAATGCCGCCAGCGTCACCCCCAGCCCGGCGGCGAGCCGGTCGAGCACGGAGGCCGTCGGGCTGCTCTCCCCCCGTTCCACCAGCGAGATCATCGAGCGGCTGACGCCCGACCGTTCGGCCAAGCCATCCAGCGTCAGGCCCCGGTCTGCCCGCAAGGCGCGCAACCGGGTGGCGAGGCGGCTGTCGATGTCGTTTCCGGCATTTTCCATGAAGGTAGAATGATGATCCAAGATACTGGAGTCAACGATCCGCCGCATTGTCATGCCGATGAATCTTTTATGACCGTCGCGTCGCGTGCGCGACGATGGTGTAGAAGGGCCGTGCAGACGTGGGGTGCAGAAGGACTGAACGTCGCGCTGCCCACCCCTACCCATACTCGAACCCGGTGCCTACCCCATGCGCCCCAAGGCGTTGCCGCCCGCCCCGCTGTTGACCGCGATCCTGCTGATGCTGGCGCCTTTGGCCGGTGTGCTGGCCTGGGCGGTCCATGCCGGGGCGCTGCATGGTGGGCTGGCGCTGGCCGCGGCTGTGGCGGCGCTGGCGGGAGCGGTTCTGGTCCTGCGTACCTACCGCGGCAACGCCGACGCGATGACCGACTATGCCGCCCGGCTGACCGAGACCGACGAGCCACTGGCTCCGGCGGGCACGCCGCCCGCCCTGAAGGCGCTGGCCGCCACCATCGGCCGGCTGCACCGGGTTGGCCTGCGCCGGGCCGAGAGCGTGCGGCTGCAGCTGGACGCCGACGAGGCGGTGATCGACGCCCTGCCCGCCCCGCTGTTGCTGATGGATGCCGAACGGCAGGTGGTGCGTGCCAACCGGACCGCGCGGGAGCTGTTCGGCGACAAGGTCGTCGACCGCGACCTTGCCTCTTGTCTGCGCACGCCGGCGGTGCTCGAAGCGGTGGATTCGGTGCTGCGCGGCGGTGCGTCCCGCATCATCGAGTTCACGCTGCCGGTCCCGGTGGAGCGCAGTTTCGAAGCGCAGGTGAAGCCCTTCCAGCGGCTGGTGCCCGAACCCGATCCCTCCCTGCTGGATGGCGATATCGAGGAAGAGCCGGCGCCGCGCCCGCCCACCGTCGCCCGCATGGCGATCCTGACCCTGCACGACGTCACCGCCGCCCGCCGGTCGGAGCAGATGCGCGCCGACTTCATCGCCAATGCCAGCCACGAGTTGCGCACGCCGCTTTCCTCGCTGCTGGGCTTCATCGAGACGCTGCGCGGCCCCGCCCGCGACGATCCGGAGGCGCAGGACCGTTTCCTGGCGATCATGCACGATCAGGCCAGCCGCATGACCCGGCTGGTCAACGACCTGCTGTCGCTGTCCCGTATCGAACTGGACGAGCACATGCCGCCCGGCGGCCGGGTCGACGTGGTGGAGGAGCTGGAGAACGTCATCGCCGCCCTTCAGCTGAAAGCGGCGGAGCGCCGCATCCGCCTGCGCCTGGACGCTCCGGAGGACCTGCCGCCCGTCGTCGGCGACGAGGACCAGCTGACCCAGGTCTTCCAGAACCTCGTCAGCAACGCGATCAAATACACGCGCGAAGACACCGACGTGACCGTCACCGTCGCGCTGGCCGACGGCGCGGCGGTGGGCTTCACCGGCCTGCCGGCATCCGGGGTTTCGGCGAAGGACAAACGCGCGCTGCGCGGCGGCACCGCCATGGTGTCGGTGTCGGTGCGCGACAATGGCGACGGCATCGCCCGCACCCACCTGCCCCGCCTGACCGAACGCTTCTACCGGGTCGACGCCGCCCGCTCCCGCGCCATGGGCGGCACCGGGCTGGGGCTGGCCATCGTCAAGCACATCCTGAACCGCCACCGTGGCCGCCTGACCATCGAAAGCGAGGTCGGGGTGGGCAGCGCATTCACGGTTTATCTGCCGGCCGAGTCCCCCTCTTCCTCCCTTCAGCCCCTCTCTCCCCCCGGGGAGAGGGGATTCAGTTGGGAATGAGGGAAACGGTCCATTCTATGACGCCGTCATGAAAGTGTCATAAAAACGCAATCATTCGGTCGCCCTCCCGGTCTATGGTCCGCGCCATTGCGATGGACCAGTCTCCGTTTCCTGAAGGAGGGGCACCCGTGACCACCCGGACGCATGTCTTCGCCGCGAGTGCCCTGGCCCTGGCGCTCGGCCTCGCCGCCGCCCCAGCATCGGCGCAATCGCGCGACCAGATCCGCGCGGTCGGCTCCTCCACCGTCTTCCCCTTCACCACCGCGGTGGCGGAGGCCTTCGGCAAGACCGGCAAGTTCAAGACCCCGGTGGTCGAATCGACCGGCACCGGCGGTGGGCTGAAGCTGTTCTGCGCCGGCGTCGGCCCGGCCCACCCCGACATCGCCAACGCCTCTCGCCGGATCAAGAAGTCGGAAATCGACCAGTGTGCCGCCAACGGCGTGACCACGATCACCGAGCTGAAGATCGGCTATGACGGCATCGCGCTGTCCTCGTCCAAGAAGACAGCCCCGGTGTCGCTGTCGACCGTCGTGCTGTGGAAGGCGCTGGCCAAGGAGGTGCCGGTGAACGGCGCGCTGGTCGCCAATCCTTACCGGCTGTGGTCCGACATCGACCCGTCGCTGCCCAAGGCGGCGATCGAGGTGCTGGGGCCGCCCCCCACCTCCGGGACGCGCGACACCTTCAACGAGCTGGCGATGCTGGAAGGCTGCAGGAAGGTGGCCGAGGTCGCCAAGGCGGTTCCGGACGAAAAGGCGCGCGAACGCGCCTGCATGACGATCCGCGAGGACGGCGCCTATGTCGAGGCCGGCGAGAACGACAACCTGATCGTCCAGAAGCTGGCGGCCAACTCCAACGCCTTCGGCGTCTTCGGCTACAGCTATCTCGACCAGAACCGCGACACCCTGCAGGCGGCGAAGATGGACGGAGTCGACCTGACGGCGGAAACCGTCGCTGCCGGCCAATACGAACTGGCGCGTCCGCTCTACATCTATGTCAAGAACGCCCATGCCGGCGTCATCCCGGGCATCCGCGAGTTCATCGGCGAATACACCTCCGAACGCGCGCTGGGCGACGACGGCTATCTGGTCGACAAGGGCCTGATCCCCGAGCCGAAGGCGCTGCGCGAGGCCGCCCGCGTCGAGGCGGTGAACCTGACCCCGCTGCAGTTCTGACCAGCCCTTCTCCGCCTGAGCGACCCGCATGCAGCTGACCCTCCTCGCCCTGATCCTGGCCCTGCTCACCGTGATCGGCTTCCTGATCGGCCGATCGCGCGCGGCGTCGTCGGTCGGCGGGCGGGTGGCGGAGCTGCATTCGGTCCCCTCCTACCACGGCGTCTATGTCGCGCTGTGGGCCGGTCTGCCGGCGCTGCTGCTGTTCGTCGCCTGGACGGCGTCGGAAGGCTGGCTGGCGATGCAGCTGGTACTGTCGGCATTGCCGGAGCGGCTGACCACCGGCGACGGCCAGTCGGTCGGGCTGCTGAAGGCCGACATCCTCAACCTCGCCCACGGCATCGCCACCGGGCGTGAGGCCGATCCGCTGGTGATGGAGGCGGCCCGCCGCTACGCCGCCTTGCGCGATCTTGCCGACTGGAGCCTGCTGGCGGTCGGCGCCAGCCTCGCCGTCGCCGGGCTGGCCTGGGGTCGCCACCGCATCGGTCCCGACCTGCGCGCCCGTCCGGCGGTGGAGCGGGTGGTGCGGGTGGCGCTGGTCGTCTGCTCGCTGGTCGCCATCCTGACCACGGTCGGCATCGTCCTGTCGCTGCTGTTCGAGGCGCTGCGCTTCTTCACCGTCGTCTCGCCGCTCGACTTCCTGTTCGGCACCCATTGGAGCCCGCAGATGGCGATGCGGGCCGATCAGGTCGGCTCCAGCGGTTCCTTCGGCGCGATCCCGCTGTTCGCCGGCACGCTTCTCATCACCGTGATTGCGATGCTGGTGGCGGTGCCGGTCGGGCTGATGGCGGCGATCTACATGTCGGAATACGCGGGGCGCGGCGTGCGCACCTGGCTGAAGCCGGCGCTGGAGATCCTGGCCGGCATCCCGACGGTGGTCTACGGCTTCTTCGCCGCGCTGACCATGGCGCCCTTCGTGCGTTCGGTGGGCGAGGCGCTGGGGCTGGACGTCAGCTCGGAATCGGCGCTGGCCGCCGGCATCGTCATGGGGGTGATGATCATTCCCTTCGTCAGCTCCCTGTCGGACGACGTCATCAACGCGGTGCCGCAGAGCTTGCGCGACGGCTCCTACGGTCTCGGCGCCACCAAGTCGGAGACGATCAGGCAGGTGGTCCTGCCGGCGGCGCTGCCGGGCATCGTCGCCGCGGTGATGCTGGCGGTCAGCCGCGCCATCGGCGAGACGATGATCGTCACCATGGCGTCCGGCCTGACCGCCAACCTGACCGCCAACCCATTGCAGGCGGTCACCACCGTCACCACCCAGATCGCCACGCTGCTGGTCGGCGACCAGGAGTTCGACAGCCCGAAGACGCTGTCGGCCTTCGGCCTCGGCCTCGTGCTGTTCCTCGTCACGCTCTGCCTCAACATGGTCGCCCTGCGGGTGGTCCGGACCTATCGGGAAAAATATGACTGACCTCGTCGAGCAGGACGTGGCGGCCGTGACGCCACCCCCTACCCCCATGAAATCGCGCCTGCGCAGCGAGGCCTTCGCCCGTCGGCTGCGCGCCCGCCATGCCGCGGAGCGCCGCTTTCGGCTGGCCGGCGCCGCCGCGGTGGCGCTGGCGGCGCTGATCCTGGTGCTGCTGCTGGGCTCCATCGTCGCCAAGGGCGCCAGTGCCTTCCTAGAGGCGCGGATTCGGCTGGAGGTGACGCTGGACCCGGCGGAGGTCGCCGACCGCAATTATGCCGCCCTGCTGCGCCGGGCGCTCTACGCGCAGTTCCCGCAGGTGACCGACCGCGCGGGCAAGCGCGTGCTGAACGACCTGCTGTCGTCGGGCGCGCCGTACGAGCTGGAGGCGATGGTCGCCAAGGACCCGGCGCTGGTCGGGACGACGCAGACCGTCTGGGTACGCGCCGACGACCAGATCGACCAGCTGGTGAAGGGCGGCTATCGCCGCGACCTGCCGGAAAGCGAGCGCGGCCTCAGCGACGCCAAGGTTGCTGCAACCGACGCGCTGCTGGCCTCAGGTGCGCTGGCGCAGGGCTTCAACACCACCCTGTTCACCGCCGGCGACAGCCGCGAGCCGGAACAGGCCGGCATCGGCGGCGCCATCGTCGGCTCGCTGCTGACCGTGCTGGTGACCATGGCGCTGTCGGTGCCGGTCGGCATCTCCGCCGCGGTCTATCTGGAGGAATTCGCGCCGAAGAACCGCTGGACCGACGTGATCGAGGTGAACATCAACAACCTCGCCGCGGTGCCGTCGATCATCTTCGGCCTGCTGGGTCTCGCGGTGTTCCTGGGCTTCTTCGGCATGCCGCGCTCCGCGCCGCTGGTTGGCGGGCTGGTGATGGCGCTGATGACGCTGCCGGTCATCATCATCGCGTCCCGCGTCGCGCTGAAGGCGGTGCCGCCGTCGATCCGTCAGGCGGCGCTGGGCATCGGCGCCTCGCCCTTGCAGACGGTGCTGCACCATGTGCTGCCGCTGGCGATGCCCGGCATCCTGACCGGCACCATCATCGGCATGGCCCGCGCGCTGGGCGAGACGGCGCCGCTGCTGATGATCGGCATGGTCGCCTTCATCGTCGACATCCCCCACGGGCTGACCGACAGCGCCACGGTGCTGCCGGTGCAGATCTACATGTGGGCCGACAGCCCGGAACGTGCCTTCACCGAGCGCACCTCCGCGGCGATCCTGATCCTGCTCGGCGTCCTGATCCTGTTGAACGGGGCGGCCGTGATCCTGCGCAAGATTTTCGAGAGACGGTGGTGACCGCCATGAGTATCCGGAGCAGCATCCCGAGCCAGCTGAAGCTGCGGCCCCGTGGCGACCGGCAACCGAACCGGGCGTCCGCCACTGCCCTGCCCGCCAAGATGACCGCCCGCGGGGTGAAGGTGTTCTATGGCGCCAAGCAGGCGTTGAAGGGCATCGATCTCGACATCCAGGAAAACCGGGTGCTGGCGCTGATCGGCCCGTCCGGCTGCGGCAAGTCGACCTTCCTGCGCTGCCTGAACCGGATGAACGACACCATCGAGGGCTGCCGGGTCGAGGGGCGGATCGCGCTGGACGGCGAGGACGTCTATGGCAAGGCCGTCGATGCGGTGCAGCTGCGCGCCCGCGTCGGCATGGTGTTCCAGAAGCCGAACCCCTTCCCGAAATCGATCTACGACAACGTCTCCTATGGCCCGCGCATCCATGGCCTCGCGTCCGGACGCGACGAGCTGGACGAGGTGGTGCAGACCTCGCTGAAGCGTGCCGGGCTGTGGGCGGAGGTGAAGGACCGCCTGCGCGAACCCGGCACCAGCCTGTCCGGCGGACAGCAGCAGCGGCTGTGCATCGCCCGCGCCATCGCCGTCAGCCCCGAGGTGATCCTGATGGACGAGCCCTGCTCGGCGCTCGACCCCATCGCGACTGCCCATATCGAGGAGCTGATCGACGAGCTGCGGGCCAACTACACCATCGTCATCGTCACCCACAACATGCAGCAGGCCGCCCGCGTGTCGCAGCGCACCGCCTTCTTCCACCTGGGCGAGATGGTGGAGTGCGACGACACCGAGGAAATCTTCACCAACCCGCGCGACGAGCGCACCCAGGGCTACATCACCGGCCGCTACGGCTGAACCCTGTTCCTTGCCCGTGCCCCTTCCCTCCTTTGTTGAAAAGGCTGTGCCATGCCGGTTAACGTCGAGACGCGCGCTGTGAACGGAGCCACCATGAACGCGGCCCTCAAGCCGCTCGTCCTGATCGTCGAGGACGAGGCCGACATCCTGACGCTGCTGAAGTACAACCTGGAAAAGGAAGGCTTCCGCGTCGCCACCGCCAGCGACGGCGAGGAGGCCCTGCTGGCCGCCGGTGAACAGACGCCGCACATCGTGCTGCTCGACTGGATGCTGCCGCTGATGAGCGGGCTGGAGGTCTGCCGCCAGCTGCGCCGCAACGCCAAGACCCGCGACATCCCGATCATCATGCTGACCGCCCGCGGCGAGGAAGGCGACCGGGTGCGCGGCCTGAATTCCGGTGCCGACGACTACATCACCAAGCCCTTCTCGCCCACCGAGCTGGTTGCCCGCATGCGCGCCGTGCTGCGCCGCGCCTCCCCCGGCATGACCGACGAGGTGCTGACCTTCGCCGACGTGACGATGGATCTGGCGGCCCACCGCGTACGCCGCAACAGCCGGGACGTACATCTGGGGCCGACGGAGTTCCGCCTGCTGCGCCACTTCATGCAGCATCCCGGCCGCGTCTTCTCGCGTGAACAGCTGCTCGATCTGGTCTGGGGCCATGACGTGTACGTCGAGCCGCGTACGGTCGACGTACACATCCGCCGCCTGCGCAAGGCGATGAACGAAGAGGACGAGCTGGACCTGATCCGCACCGTGCGGTCGGCCGGCTACGCGCTGGATACGAAGTCGGTGTGAGTTGGGGTTAGGATCAGGGGCATGACCATCGCAGCACTGCTGAGAATGCCCCCATGATCCTGCTCTTCACCGACTTCGGCCTCTCCGGCCCCTACACCGGCCAGATGAAGGCGGTGTTGGCGCAACAGGCGCCCGGCGTCCCCGTCGTCGACCTGTTCGCCGACGCCCCTGCCTTCGACCCGCAGCTGTCCGCCTATCTGCTCGCGGCCTACGCCCCTGCCTTCCCCGCCGGCAGCATCTTCCTCTGCGTCGTCGATCCCGGCGTCGGCACCGACCGCCGGCCGGTGATGGTGGAGGCCGATGGGCGCTGGTTCGTCGGCCCGGACAACGGCCTGTTCGCCCTGCTCGCCCGCCGTGCAACGTCGCTAAACGCCTGGACCATCGACTGGATCCCGGACCGGCTGTCCGCCAGCTTCCATGGCCGCGACCTGTTCGCCCCCGTCGCCGCCGGCCTCGCCACCGGCCTCGCTACCGGCCGCGGCATCGAGCGCAGCCCGCTCGCCCCCGCCGCCATCGATCGTCCCGACTGGCCGGACGAGTTGCCGCGCATCGTCTATGTCGATGTCTACGGAAACGCCATGACCGGCATGCGCGCCGCCGCATTGCCCGCCGATGCGGTGCTGGCCGCCGCCGGCAGCCGCATCGCCCGCGCCCGCACCTTCGGCGCCGTCGGGCCGGGGCAGCCGCTGTGGTACGAGAACTCCAACGGGCTGGCGGAAATCGCGGTCAACCGCGGGCGGGCCGAGCGGGTGCTGGGGCTGGCGGTCGGCGACCCGGTGACCGTGGAGACCTGACCAAAAGAAAACCGCCCGGAAGCGGGTGCTTCCGGGCGGCGGCTGCTTTGATCCGATGCTTGTCCGATCAGGCGTCTTTGGGATCAGTCGTTGTTGCGCTGACCCAGGAACTGCAGCAGGAACTGGAACAGGTTGATGAAGTCCAGGTACAGCGTCAGGGCGCCCATCAGGGCCAGCTTGCCGGTGCTCTCGTGATCGTAACCCTCGGCGTAGCTTTCCTTGATCGCCTGGGTGTCATAGGCGGTCAGACCGGTGAAGATCAGCACGCCGATGGCGGAAATCGCGAAGTGCAGGGCCGGCGACTGGAAGAAGATGTTGGCCAGACCGGCGATCACCAGGCCGATGACGCCCATGATCAGGAACGAGCCCATCTTCGACAGGTCGGCCTTCGTGGTGTAGCCGTACAGGCTCATCGCCAGGAAGGTCGCGGCGGTGACGAAGAAGGTCAGCGCGATCGACGCCCCGGTAAAGACCAGGAAGATGGCCGACATCGACAGGCCCATGGCACCGCAATAGGCCCAGAAGATCATCTGTGCCGTTGCGAAGGACAGGCGCTGGATGCCGAAGGACAGCACCATGACGAAGGCCAGCGGGGCCAGCATCACCACCCACTTCAGCGGCGTGCCGAAAATGGCCTGGAGCATGGCCGGGCTGGACGACACGAGCGCGGCGACCAGACCCGTCAGGACCAGGCCGGCACCCATGTAGTTGTACACGCGCAGCATGTGCTGACGCAGGCCTTCGTCGAAGTATCCCCGATCTGTCGCGCGGCCTGCGGTCGCGAAGCGGTTATAGGTCGGGTCTGCCATGGTTTGGTTTCCTCGGTGGAATTGGGTGATCCCGTCGCAGGACATATTGGCGAGTCCGTCAGGCGGTTCAATAGGAATCGGCAGCGCTTTTTCTAGATGAAAAAGCTTTCACGATTTGTTTTTCCTGCGGCTTTCTGACGCGCGAATCATTCGTTCCGAAGCAACGGCGCCGAAGGCTGGCCCAGAGCCCGCCAAGTACCATAGAACCCGAAGGCAAGCGTGATCGCCGTGCTCAGCAATGCGGTGGTGACCACCGCCGACGGCAGGAAGCTCCATTCCCAATGCATCAGGAAGGTCAGCACCGCCCAGGCGGTCAGCGTGCCGATGATGCCGGCGATGAGCGCGGTCAGCAGGCCGAGCAGCCCGTATTCCAGCAGGAAGGCGCGCAGCACGTCGCCGCGCGTCGCCCCCAGCACCTTCAGCACCACCGCGTCGTAGACCCGGCGGCGGTGCCCGGCGGCGACCGCGCCGGCCAGAACCAGCGTGCCGGCGGCCAGCGTGATGCCGGCGACGATGCGCACCGCCGTGCCGATATGGCCCAGCATTTCCGACACCGTGTCCAGCGCGTCCTTGACCCGAACCATGGTGATGTTGGGGAAGCGTTGCAGCACCGCGCGCTGCACCTGCGTTTCGGCATCCGGCGTGGCGCGGACGGTGGCGACCCAGGTCTGCGGCGCGCCTTCCAGCGTGCCGGGGGCGAAGACCATGGTGAAATTGATCGCCATGCTGCTGAAATCGGCGGAGCGCACGTTGGCGACCTTCGCCTCGATGCTGCGGCCCAGGATGTTGATGGTCAGGGTGGCGCCGGGACCGATGCCGAAGGCCTCGGCGACGCTCTGGTGGATGGAGATCAGCGGCGGCCCGGCATAATCCTGGGGCCACCAACTGCCGGCGGTGACGGTGGAATGCTTCGGCACCGTCGCTGAATAGGTGATGCCGCGGTCGCCGGCCAGGATCCAGGCCTGCTCCGGATTGACCAGCGCCTTTTCGGCCTCCTGCCCGTTCACCCGTTCGATCCGGCCGCGCAGGCTCGGCACCGCCTCGAAGGCGCTGGTGCCGGGGACGGCGGTCACGAGGTCGCGCAATGGGTCGAACTGGTCGCGCTGGATGTCGATGAAGAAGAAGGCGGGGGCGTCCTGCGGGATCGTCTCCGACACCCGGCGGGAGAAGTTGCCTTGGATCAGCGCGATGGCGACCAGCACCGTCAGGCCGAGCCCCAGCGACAGCACCACCGCTGCCGTGGGGTTGCCCGGCCGATGCAGGTTGGCGAGCGCCAGCCGCAGCCCCGGCCGCCGGACGCGCCCCACCCGCTTCGCCCCCCAGGTGACCAGCGCCGCCGCGGCGCGGAAGGCCAGGAAGGTGGCGATGGAGCCGCCGACGAACCACAGGGCGAACAGCTTGTTGTGCGCGGTCAGCACCGCCAGCCCGGCGAGCGCCAGGGCCGACAGGATCATCGCGACGGTATAGGGCGTGCGCGGCTGCCCGCCGGCCGGGGCGATGACGTCGCGGAACAGGGCGCCCGCCGGCACCTCGCGCGCCCGGCCGAGCGGCCACAGCGAGAAGGTCAGCGCCGTCAGCAGGCCATAGAGCGCGGCGAGCGCCAGGGCACCGGGATAGACACCGATATGAGCCGACACCGGCAGCACGCCGTCGAGCAGCCGGCCCAGCGCCAGCGGCGCCACCGCGCCCAGCGCCAGCCCGATGACGATGCCCAGCACCGCCAGTGCCAGGATCTGCGCCAGATAGAGCTGGAACACCAGGGCGCCGGGCGCGCCGATGCACTTCATCATGGCGATGGTGCGGGCGCGCGATTCCAGATGGCTGCGCACCGCATTGCCCACCCCGACGCCGCCGACCAGCAGCGCGGTCAGCCCGACCAGCGTCAGGAACAGAGTCATGCGGTCGATGAAGCGCTCGATCTGCGGCGAGGCGTTGGTGTAGTCGCGCATCCGCCAGGGCGCCTCGGGGAAGCGGGTGCGCACTCCCTCCTGCCACGCCTTCAGGTCGGTTTGCGGCGGCAGCGCCACCTTGGCGCTCCACCATGTAAGGCTGCCGGGTTGCAGCAACCCGGTGCCCTGCAGCGACGGCAGCGCCACCAGAACCCTCGGTCCCAACGAAAAGGCGTTGGAGGAGGCGCGATCCGGCTCGCGGTCCAGCACGGCGGCGACGCGGTAGGCGCCTTCGCCGATGCGGATGGTGTCACCCGGCTTCACCCCCAGCCGGTCGACCAGACTGGCCTCGATCACAGCGCCCCAGCGGCCATCCTTCTGCGCCAGCGCGTCGCGCAGGTCGCCGCCGCCCGCCAGCGTGACGGTGCCGTAGAGCGGATAGAGGTCGTCCACTGCCTTCAACTCGACCAGCGAGGAGCGCGTCTCATCCGCGGCACGGGCCATCGCCCGCATCTCGGCGGAGGTCGACACCCGCCCATCGGCTTTCAGGGCGGCCATCTGGTCGTCGGTCGGCGGGCTGTAGAGTTGCCGCAACGCGACGTCACCGCCCAGGATCGACCGCCCGTCGCTTGCCAGCCCGTCGAGCAGCCCGCTCGACACCGACTGCACCGAAGCGATGGCCGCCACCCCCAGCGCGAGGCAGGCGAGGAAGACCCAGAACCCCTTCAGGCCGGTGCGCAGCTCCCGCCGGGCAAGCCGGAGCGCGAGGCTGAGGTTGGTCATCCCCCTCACTCCCCCGCCGCCTGCAGCTTCGCGCGCCTCGCCGCCTGCCCGTCGTCGGCGATGCGGCCGTCGGCCAGCCGCACCGTGCGGTCGCAGCGTGCGGCGAGGGTCTGGTCGTGGGTGATCAGCACCAGCGTGGTTCCCCGCCGCTCGGCCAGATCGAACAGAAGCTTCACGATGGTGGCGCCGGTGTCGATGTCGAGATTGCCGGTCGGCTCGTCCGCCAGCAGCAGCGACGGTTCGGTGACGAAGGCGCGGGCCAGTGCGGTGCGCTGCTGCTCGCCACCCGAAAGCTGTCCGGGATAATGGTGGATGCGGTGGCCCAAGCCCACCTGTTCCAGCCCGATGCGGGCGCGGTCGAAGGCGTCAGCGACCCCGGCGAATTCCAGCGGGATGGCGACATTCTCCAGCGCCGTCATGGTCGGCACCAGATGGAAAGCCTGGAAGACGATGCCGACATGCTGCCGGCGGAAACGCGCCAGACCGTCCTCGTTCAGGCGCCCGAGATCCTGTCCGGCAACGCGGACGGTGCCGCCGCTGGGGCGTTCCAGACCGGCCATCACCATCATCATGGTCGACTTGCCGGAACCGCTGGGACCGACCACGCCGACCCGTTCCCCGGCCGCCACCTGAAGATTCACGCCGCGCAGGATGTTGACGGGTCCGGCACCGCTGTCCAATTTCAGGTGGACGTCGTCGAGTTCAACGATGAAATCGTTGGAAGACAGGGCGATGGATTTTGACGACGTTGCAGAGGACTGAGCCTTGGACATGCGATTCTCGCACAAGCGGAACGGACCATCGCCATATGGCGCGACCCGCCGGGCTTTCAACACGGGCGCCTTTGCCGCGGCGCTGGCCTTCGTCTTTGCCGCAGGGGTATCGATGACCGTTCCGAACCGCGCGGATGCCGCGCAGCCGGTGAAGCTGCTGGCGCTGGGCGACAGCCTGACCGCGGGCTATGGGTTGCCGGAACAGCAGGGCTTCACCCGCCAGCTGGAGAAGGCGCTGGCCGCCAAGGGCTACAGCGTCACCGTCATCAATGCCGGCGTGTCTGGGGACACCACCGCCGGCGGTCGGGCGCGGCTGGACTGGGCACTGGCCGACAAGCCGGACGCCGCCATCGTCGAGCTGGGCGCCAACGACATGCTGCGCGGGCTCGATCCCGATCAGGCCAAGGCGAACCTCGACGCCATCCTGAAGAGTCTGGCGGAGCGCAGGATCCCGACCCTGCTGGCCGGCATGCTCGCCTCGCCCAGCCTGGGCAAGCCCTACACCGACAAGTTCAACGCCATCTATCCCGATCTGGCGAAAGCCTACGACCTGCCCCTCTATCCCTTCTTCCTCGACGGGGTGGCGCTGGACCGGTCGCTGATCCAGCCGGACGGGATGCATCCCAACGCCCAGGGCGTGGCGGTGATCGTGGAGCGCATCCTGCCCTCCGTCACCGCGCTGCTCGACGGCCTCCCCAATATCGGCAAGACTACCGTCAAAACCGGAGGCTGACCCATGACCGTTACCCTGGACAGCGACACCCGCTTTCACGCTGCCTGCGCCGCCGGGGCGGAGTGGGGACCGGCGGTCAAGGCCTGTCTCGACCGGCTGGGGCCGGTCGCCGGCTGCAACCTGGGCTTCCTCTACCTGACCGACGGGCTGGCGGACCATGCGACCAGCATCGTCACCCTGCTGCGCGGGGTCACCGGCATCCGCCATTGGGTCGGCACCGCCGGCATCGGCGTGATGGCCAATGGCGAGGCCCTGTTCGACGAGCCGGGTCTGGCGATCATGGCCGCCCGCCTGCCGGAGGACAGCTTCCGCCTGTTCCCCACCCTGACCGATGGGCTGGAGCCGCTGCGCGGCAGCGCCGGCGGCTGGTTGGACAAGCATGGCGCGGCGCTGGCGCTTGTCCATGTCGATCCCCACCACGCCGACATGGCCGGGCTGGTCGCCCGGTTGTCGGAGGAGGCCGGCGTCTTCCTGGTCGGTGGGCTGACCGCGTCGCGCGGGGAGTTCCCGCAGATCGCCGCCGGGGCCGAGGACGCCGATCCGGTCACCGAGGGCGGCGTGACGGGCGTGCTGTTCGCGCCGAATCTGCCGGTCGCCACCGCCCTGACCCAGGGCTGCCGCCCGATCGGGCCGACGCGCACCGTCACCGCCAGCGACGACAACGTCATCCTGGAGATCGACAGCCGTCCGGCGCTGGACGTCTTCAAGGAGGACATCGGGCCGGAGCTTGCCGCCGACCTGCGGCAGGTCGCCGGGGTGATCTGCGCCGGGCTGCCCATCGCCGGGTCCGATACCCAGGATTATCTGGTGCGCGACCTGATCGCCATCGACCCGCGGGCCGGCTGGATCTCCATCGCCGAGCGGGTGACGACCGGCCAGCCGGTGATGTTCACCCGCCGCGATCCGGAAACCGCCGCCGCCGACATGCGCCGGATGCTGGACAGCCTCAAGAAACGGGTGAAGGCGACGCCGAAGGGGGCGGTGTATGTCAGTTGCATCGCCCGCGGTCCCGGCCTGTTCGGTGCCGCCAACGCCGAGCTGTCGATGATCCGCGACACCTTCGGCGACATCCCGTTGACCGGCTTCTTCGCCTCGGGCGAGGTGTCGCACAACCGGCTCTATGGCTACACCGGCGTGCTGACGCTTTTCCTCTAAAAGATCATTTCGAATAAGGAACGTTCCGGATGCAGTATCGTCCGCTCGGCCGCACCGGCCTGTCGGTCAGCGCCATCGGCCTGGGCACCATGACCTGGGGCCGCCAGAACACCGAGGCCGAAGGCCATGCCCAGATGGACGCCGCTCTCGACCGCGGCATCAATTTCTGGGACACGGCGGAGATGTACGCCATCCCGCCCACCGCCGACACCTATGGCAAGACCGAGGCGGTGATCGGCAGCTGGTTCCAGTCGCGCGGCAAGCGCGACCGGGTGATCCTCGCCAGCAAGATCATCGGCGCGCCGGCCGGCGGCTTCGGCTGGGTGCGCGAGGGCAAGTCGCGGCTCGACCGCGTGAACCTCTTCGCGGCGGTAGAGGCCAGCCTGTCGCGGCTGAAGACCGACTACATCGACCTCTACCAGATTCATTGGCCCGACCGCGTCACCAACCGCTTCGGCGTCCGCACCTACCGCCACAAGCCGGAGCAGGACGGCGTGCCGATCGAGGAGACGCTGGCCGCCCTGGCCGAGCTGGTGCGGGCCGGCAAGATTCGCCATGTCGGCCTGTCGAACGAAAGCCCGTGGGGCGTGATGCGCTGGCTGCGCGCCGCCGAAATGGCGGGGCTGCCGCGCGTCGCCTCGATCCAGAACGCCTACAACCTGCTGAACCGGACCTTCGAGAACGGCCTGTCGGAAGTGGCCCTGCGTGAGGATGTCGGGCTGCTGGCCTATTCGCCGCTGGGCGCGGGTACGCTGACCGGGAAATATCTGAACGGCGCCATCCCGCCGGGCAGCCGCCGCGCGCTCGACCACCGGCCGTCGCGCTACGCGACCGTCAACGCCGACGCGGCGACGGAGGCCTATCTGGACATCGCCCGCCGCCATGGTCTGGCGCCCAACCAGATGGCCATCGCCTTCACGTTGCAGCAACCCTTCGTCACTTCGTCCCTGATCGGGGCGACGACGATGGAAACGCTGATCTCCAACATCGACTCCATCGACGTGACCCTGTCGCCGGAGGTGATGGCGGAGATCGATGCCGTGCACAACCGCATGCCGGATCCGTGCCCGTAAGCTGTTGAGAGTCTTGCCCCCCTCCCGTTTCCGTTGCGCCGAGGGGGGCAAGAAGCCTTAGCAGCAACCCCGGAGGTGCTCCATGCTCCGCCTGTTCGTCGCCCTCGACCTGACGGAGGAGATCCTCCAGCGGCTGGCCGGGTTGGCCGGCGGGGTGCCCGGCGCGCGTTGGACCGAGCCGGAGAGCATGCACCTGACCCTGCGCTTCATCGGCGAGGTGCCGGAGGATCAGGCGATGGACATCGACGCGGCGCTGGCGGAGATCCGTGCGCCGGCCTTCCCGCTCACGTTCGACGGCGTCGGCATGTTCGGCAGCGGCCGCAGGGCGCGGGTGCTGTGGGCGGGGGTGGAGCGCAACGAGGCGCTGGCCCATCTCCAGGCCAAGGTCGAATCCGCCCTGGTCCGCTGCGGCCTGCCGGCGGAGGAGCGGAAATTCTCCCCCCACATCACGCTCGCCCGGCTGAGGGACGCGCCGGCCGAACGCATCGGCCGCTTTTTGTCCGACCGTGGCCTGTTCCGCGCCGGGCCGATGCCGGTCGATCACGTCACGCTCTACCGCAGCCATCTCGGCAACGGCGGTGCCGTCTATGAAGCCCTGCGGGAATATCCGTTGGAAAGTTAGGCGACGATGCCGTCCCAGGGTTGGGCTTCGGCGTTCGGTCCGTTGCTGCCGCCGGTACCCACCACCCGATCCTTGCCGTCCTGCTTGGCGCGGTACATGCGCTGGTCGGCCAGTTCGACCAGGGACTCCCAGTCGGCGGGACGGTCCGCCGTCTGTTCGGCGATGCCGATGCTGGCGGTCTGCAGGCTGCCGTCCGGCCGCTTGCCGAAGCCGGCGCGGCGCATCCGCTCCACCGCGATCATCGCGCCCTCCGCCGGCGTGTCCGGCATGACGACCAGGAACTCCTCCCCGCCCCAGCGCACCAGCGCGTCGGACTGGCGCAGCAGGCTGCGGATGGTGTTGGCGGCATGACGCAGGACGCGGTCGCCCTCCTCATGGCCATAGCGGTCGTTGACCGCCTTGAAGTCGTCCAGGTCGACGAAGATCGCCGACAGCGGCTGCGCCGCCCGTTCGGCATGGGCGACCTGGAGCTTCAGCAATTCCTCGCCGATGCGGCGGGAGAAGGCGCCGGTCAGGGCGTCGTGCGCCGCCTGCTCCAGCAGGGCGATCATGAAATGCAGCTGGCTAATCGCCGCCAGCGTCGCCACCACCGCAATCAGCGCCAGCAGCCACAGCGCGCTGATGTAGGAGGGGAACGGCATCACCAGCGACCCGTAGAATCCGGCGGCCAGATGGGCGCCCAGCATCGGGGCGGCGAACAGCGCGCCCTCCACCGCGGTCAGCGGAAAGACGCTCAGCCCCGCCACCATCACGAAGGGCAGATAGCCGTAGCCGGCGCTGACGGCGATGCGCAGGTCGTCGACACCCTGGTTATAGAGCAACGGGTGGGAGATGGCGAAGAACAGCGTCGGGATCGCCAGCAGGGCGGCCAGCCGCCACCAGGCGCACGCCATGTCCTCGCATGACCGGCGGTCGAAGGCGAGCGCCAGGAAGGCGGCACTGGCGCTGAGGCGCAGCACGATCAGCCAGACGGCCAGCTTCCATTCGAAGACGGTGACGTCGATGGCGATCCACAGCGGGGTCAGGACGCCGAAGATCAGCGCCACCATGCGCACGCGCGACTGGATCATCGCGGCGCGCCGCCGCTGCAGGATCGGCGTGTGACCGGCCGGCCAGATCAGATCGGGCAGTTCGTCGCTGCGGACGAAGGCGCCGAAGAGGGCGGCAAGAAGCCTGTCAACCCGCATCAGACAGCCTGCCCCCGGCATCGGCCGGACATGTCGCCAATGGATTAGCCATGCTGGGTGATTACACGGGCATGACCTCCCCATCAACGGCTTTCGCGCCGAAATGGCTGATCAGCCGCTGGAAAACACGGAAAGATCCCGGCATGCGACAAAAAGTAACGGGCGGCGCGTCACCGACACGCCGCCCGTTGAATAAGCTCCGCTCCGATGAAGGATCAGTCCTTCAGGTCTTCCCAAAGCTCCTTCACCTTGGCGAAGAAGCCTTCCGACTGCGGGTTCGACCCTTCCTTGGCGGCGCCCTCGAACTCGCGCAGCAGTTCCTGCTGGCGCTTCGTCAGGTTCACCGGGGTCTCGACCACCGCCTGGATGTACATGTCGCCGCGCTGGGCGCTGCGCAGCACCGACATGCCCTTGCCCTTGATGCGGAACTGGTGGCCGGACTGGGTGCCCGGCGGCACCGTGACCTTGGTGCGGCTGCCGTCGATGGTCGGCACCTCCACCGAACCGCCGAGCGCCGCCGTGGTCATCGGGATCGGCACCCGGCAGTGGATGTTGGCGCCGTCGCGCTGGAAGATCGGGTGCGGCGCCAGGGCCAGGAAGATATAGAGGTCGCCGGCAGGCGCCCCGCGCAGCCCCGCCTCGCCCTCGCCGGCCAGACGGATGCGGGTGCCGTCCTCGACACCGGCGGGGATGTTGACCTGCAGGGTCTTTTCCTTGCGCAGCCGGCCGGAGCCGCCGCAGTTCTTGCAGGCGTCCTTGATGACCTTGCCGGCGCCGTGGCAGCCGGGGCAGGTCCGCTCGATGGTGAAGAAGCCCTGCTGCGCCCGCACCTTGCCGTGACCCTGGCAGGTCGGGCAGGTGATCGGCTGGGTCCCCGCCGCGGCGCCGGAGCCGTTGCAGCTGTCGCACTGCACGGTGGTGGGCACGCGGATGGTGGTCTGGGTGCCCTTGAAGGCCTCCTCCAGCCCGATCTCCAGATTGTAGCGCAGGTCCTGGCCGCGGCCGGACGTACCGCCGCCGCGGCGCCCGCCCATGAACTCGCCGAACATCTCGTCGAAGATGTCGGCGAAGCCGCCACCGCCGCCGAAATCGAAGTTGAAGCCGCCAGCCCCGGCGCCCGCACCCGGACCACGGCCACCCTCGAAGGCGGCGTGGCCGAACCGGTCGTAGGCCGCGCGCTTCTGATCGTCCTTCAGGACGTCATACGCTTCGCTGATTTCCTTGAACTTCTGCTCGGCGTCCTTGTCACCCTGGTTGCGGTCCGGGTGGTACTGCATCGCCATCTTGCGATAAGCCTTTTTCAGCTCATCCGCACTGGCGTTCTTCGCCACACCGAGCAGCTCGTAATAATCCTGTTTCGCCATGGGGGCCGACCGCCTTTGAGTCGTTCTGGTCCAAACTGTCCGCGTCGCGCCGGAGCCTGAGCCCAGCATACCGAAGGCCCGCCGCCGGGAAAAGGCGGCGGGCCATCGATGCTCGCGTCAGGTCCGTATCAAAAAGAAGATGGCCGAACCTTAGGCCGACTTCTTCTTGTCGTCCTGGACCTCTTCGAAGTCGGCGTCGACGACGCCCGGCTCGTTCGGCTGGGCGCCCGGCGCCTCGCCGCCCGCAGCCGGGGCCTCGCCCTGGCCGGCCTTGTACATCGCCTCGCCCAGCTTCATGGAGACCTGGGCCAGCGCCTCGGTCTTCGCCTTGATGCCTTCCAGATCCTCGCTGTCCAGCACCGACTTCAGCTCGGTGACGGCAGCTTCCGCGGCGGTCTTGTCGGAGGCCGGGATCTTGTCGCCGTTCTCCTTGATCGTCCGCTCGGTGGTGTGGATCAGGGCGTCGGCATGGTTGCGGGCGTCGACCAGCTCACGGCGCTTCTTGTCGGCGTCGGCATGGGCCTCCGCGTCCTTCACCATCTTCTGGATGTCGGCGTCCGACAGGCCACCCGAGGCCTGGATGCGGATCTGCTGCTCCTTGCCGGTCGCCTTGTCCTTCGCCGTGACGCTGACGATGCCGTTGGCGTCGATGTCGAAGGTGACCTCGATCTGCGGCACGCCGCGCGGGGCCGGCGGGATGCCGACCAGATCGAACTGGCCGAGCGCCTTGTTGTCCTGCGCCATCTCGCGCTCGCCCTGGAAGACGCGGATGGTGACGGCGTTCTGGTTGTCCTCGGCGGTCGAGAAGGTCTGGCTCTTCTTCGTCGGGACCGTGGTGTTGCGGTCGATCAGACGGGTGAAGACGCCGCCCAGCGTCTCGATGCCCAGCGACAGCGGGGTGACGTCGAGGAGCAGGACGTCCTTGACCTCGCCCTTCAGCACGCCGCCCTGGATGGCGGCGCCGATGGCGACGACCTCGTCCGGGTTGACGCCGCGGTGCGGCTCACGGCCGAAGAACTGCTTCACCGCGTCGATGACCTTGGGCATGCGGGTCATGCCGCCGACCAGGATCACCTCGTCGATCTCGCTGGCCTTCAGGCCGGCGTCCTTCAGGGCCGCCTTGCAGGGCTCGATCGTGCGCTGCACCAGATCGTCCACCAGGGCTTCCAGCTTGGCGCGGGTCAGCTTGATGTTCAGGTGCTTCGGACCGGTCTGGTCGGCGGTGATGAAGGGCAGGTTGACTTCGGTCTGCGTGGTGGACGACAGCTCGATCTTCGCCTTCTCCGCAGCTTCCTTCAGGCGCTGCAGCGCGAGCTTGTCCTTGCGCAGGTCGATGCCCTGCTCCTTGTTGAACTCGTCGGCCAGATACTCGATGACCCGGCTGTCGAAGTCCTCGCCGCCCAGGAAGGTGTCGCCGTTGGTCGACTTCACCTCGAACACGCCGTCGCCGATCTCCAGCACGGAGATGTCGAAGGTGCCGCCGCCCAGGTCATAGACCGCGACGGTGCCGGTGCCCTTCTTCTCCATGCCGTAGGCGAGCGCGGCGGCCGTCGGCTCGTTGATGATGCGCAGCACGTCCAGGCCGGCGATCTTGCCGGCGTCCTTGGTGGCCTGGCGCTGGCTGTCGTTGAAGTAGGCCGGGACGGTGATGACCGCCTGCGTGACCTTCTCGCCCAGATAGTTCTCGGCGGTCTCCTTCATCTTGGTGAGGATGAAGGCGCTGATCTGGCTGGGGCTGTACTTCTTGCCGTGCGCCTCGACCCAGGCGTCGCCGTTGTCGCCGGAGATGATGCGGTAGGGAACCAGGCCCTGGTCCTTCTTCGTCAGCGGATCGTCGAAGCGGCGGCCGATCAGACGCTTGATGGCGAAGAGGGTGTTTTCCGGATTGGTGACCGCCTGGCGCTTGGCGGGCTGGCCGATCAGCCGCTCGCCGCCCTGGCTGAAGGCGACCATGGACGGCGTGGTCCGCGCGCCCTCGGCGTTCTCGATCACCTTGGCGCTGCCGCCTTCCATCACGGCGACGCACGAGTTCGTGGTGCCGAGGTCGATACCAATCACTTTGCTCATGTTCAGCCTCTTTCGTTCGGCAGATGCGTGGCGGCCCGTCTGGTCCGGCACCGCCGCGATCCCCATAGGGTCGGTGAAACGTCGGTGGAGCGCTTGGGGGTCCGGTCCGCGGGAAGCGATGCTTGAGAGCGAGGCCCCCGGGTCCGGCCCGTGCTGGCGGAGATATAGGCGGAGCCGTTTCGGGCTGCAACAGGGTGGCGCGGCTTTCGACCTGCAAAAGCGGCGAAAAATTGCTGCCGCGACATCCTCCGCCACGCTGCCGCCGTCCCGCTGCTCTTCGCAATAGAATACCGACGTATTCTATCAAGTGAAGGCGAGTATCCCGATATTCACCGCCTCTGATTCAAATCGTCACAGATGTTACAAGTGATTAATGCTTCGATTGTGAACCAGTCAATGCAGTTAACCTTTCATTAACAAGCAATGGCGTGCAGAGCCTCTTCCAATCAATTCGCGGTTGCTGCGATTATTCATGTTACGGGGAATCTATATAGTGAAAATCCGAAAGGAATATGCTATCTGCTTTGTGTCATAAGGGACGACCGCAAAGGATTGGGCCAGCGACGCCGCTGTCGCCGCCACCTGAGCATGCGGTTCCATGCAAAGCTGGTCATACAGGTGTGAAAGGGAAGCGCGATGATGGACGAACGACGCGATGTGGCCCTGGCCATCAAGTCCTGCCTGGACAGCCTGATGAGCGACGCGACGCGCTGCGACCTTGACGACCTGGCGCGCTTCATCAGTCTCGCGGCACTCGCCGCGGAAGAGGCGGCCGTCGCCCACGACCCCCAGGCCGTCCGTCTGAAGGCGCTGATGGCGACCGGGGCCGGCCATTGCTGACCGGCACCCCCGGCCTTCCTTGAAGTGCGGAGGCGGACGCCCTTCTACTCTACAGTATCTCAGCGTTGCGAATGGCGTCGTCGATCCGGCCCAGCATTTCGGCGCAGGACTCGTCGCCATCCATCAGGTCGGGAAGCGCGAAGCTGAACATCGCGACCGCGGCCACGCTCCCCGCCGCATCCGGGCGTTCCGCGCCGACCAGCCACAGGTAATGGGTCTCGGCGCGGCCTTCCTCTTCCGTCCGCATCATCGCCTGAGCGATCACGGCGCCGTCGTCCCGGCTTTCCACGGTCCGGTCGCCCGCCCGCGGGTCCTGCGGCCGGACGAAACGCAGCGCCATCTCCTGCAGGGTGGCTGCCGTTCCGCCGGACTCCGGCCGCGGCACCACCCGGTCGGTCACCAGCCGCAGCACTCCGGCGGCAGGCGGCGGCGGCCGGAAGGTGCCGACCGGCTGCCCTTCATGTTCTTCCACATCGACCGCCCAGCCGGCCGGCAGCCGGAACCGCACCGTATCGGACCAGCCGATGTCGGAGCCCTGCCCGTCCCCTTGCCCGTTCGCCGAATATGTCTCGTCGGCCATCGCCCGCTCCCGAAAATCGCCACTCTGAAAAATCTCGCGGGCCTCGCAACGGCACGCCGGGACCGGCACCATAGGCGGTGCCCGTCTTCCCGCCAATGCCCGATCGAACCGGTCGGGATTGCCGCCGCGACCTTCTGTCCCTGGGTTATTCCGGGATCAGGAACTGCACGCCCAACCAGCGCCAGCGGCCGTCGGCGGCCGGCAGGGTGCAGTTGACGCGGGCGCGGCCCGGCGGGAAGGGATCCTTGATGCGGACCTCCACCCGATCCTCGGCGATCCGCTCCAGCGCGGTGCGGCCCTGGCCGGTGGCGAAGCAGGCCAGCTTGGAGCTGTCGCCCACCCCATCGGCGATGGTGAAGCCCAGCGGCGGCGGGTTGACGGTGACCAGCGGGTCGTCGGGCGTCAGGTCCGACACCGGCAACGGCAGCGCGTTGGCCGCCAGCTCGAAGCGGTCGGCGCTGCCGTAGGTCTCGTTCATGACGAAGCGCGGCAGGCTCCAGGGATCGGCCTGCGGGTGCAGGACCCCCGACTGCTGGCCGAAGGCGGCGGTGAAGCCCTGGTCGACCACCAGCTGCCGCACGGCCAGCGAATATTCCCCCTGCGGATAGGCGAAGACCGTCGGGCGCTTGCCCAATTCGGTCTGGAAGCGGTCGGACATCCGGCGCAGGTCGGCCGCCACCTGATCCGGGCTGCGCGACAGCATCGACTGGGTCGAGGTGCCGAGTGCCCCGATGGTGACCCCCGCCGCCGCCAATTGGCGGATTTCGCCCCAGCTCATGTGGGCGGGCGACCCACGGTCCACCGCGTCGGTGGCGACGAACAGGGTGAAGGGCAGATTGGCCGCCTTCAGCCGCGGCCAGGCCTCGGTGAAGGCGGAGTGGCTGGCCTCGTCGATGGTGATCGCCACCGTGCGGTCGGGCAGCGGCTTGCCGCTGCGCAGGGCGTCCAGGATCTTCGGCAGCGGCAGGACGTGGTAATCGCCGTCGGTCAGCTCGTCGAGATGGGCTTCGAACTGGTCGATGCGGATGCTGATCGAGGGATTCTGGTCCTCGCCGAAGCGGTCATAGGCGAAGACCACCGCACTGGCGCCCTGCGGAGAGGCGGAGTCGGCGGCGGCGGGCCGGGACACCGGCACGAACGCGGTCCAGACGGACAGCGCGGCGGCGGCAAGTACCCTGGCGGCACGACGGAACGGCATGGCGGCCTGCGGAAAAGGCTGATCGGGGCGACCTTCGCCCAGACGCAAAGGATGTGCCACAGTCCCAGCCATGCGAACAAGCTCCGTCCGCCGCTTTTCCACGGACGGCAGCGATGCGGTGCGCGCGTGCAACAATGGAAGACCTCCGCCCCGGCACAAGCCACGCTAGAGAGGCCGGCGTCCGGCGTCTCCGGCTGTCCGTCTGCGGCCATCACTATTCTTGCGTCGCCCGTCCTTACATCAGCCGGCCGCCGGCCGCCGCATCGGTCAGCAGCGGGTAGCGCTCCGCATTCGGAAGCTGATAGTGCCACCATTCCGACGGGTAATGCTCCCACCCGGCGCCGACCATCACGCCCAGCAACAGGGCGCGGTTGCGCTGCTGTTCGGCGGTCAGGTCGCTGCGGCCATGATGCGACCGCTCGGTCATCGCATCGAAGCCGGTGCCCATGTCCAGGGCCGAGCCGGTGCCGTCCACCAGCGTCAGGTCGACCGCCACGCCGCGGGTGTGGTTGGAGCCCAGCCGCGGGTCGGCGATGTAGACGGGGTCGGGAAAGGCGTGCCACAGCTTCCATTGCGCCTCCGCCGGGCGGAAGGCATCGTAAATCCGCAGGCGGCAGCCGATGCCGCGGGCCAGCCGGATGGCGTCGCCGAGCCGGCGGGCCGCATCCGGATGCAGCAGGCACACCGCCGAGCGGTAGATCGGCACGCCTGACAGGTTGTCGGCGGTGGCGTAGAGCAGCTCCAGGTCGATGTCGAAGGCCGGAGGCGCGATCTCGGTCAGCATGGAATGGACAACCGTGGGCGTATGAGGAAAACGAACGTCCTCTAGCATGGCCGCGGCGCCATCTGCCATGGTCGCGGATCTGCCATGCCCGAGCTGGACTTTTCCGATGGAACGGCCCCGGTATGGCAATCCGGGGAACGCGTGCCTGCGTATTACACATCGGCCGTCGGCGCGACGCGGCGGCCAGGAAGGCGGAGCGATGAAGGTTCTGGGTCTGGATACGGCCACGTCCGGCTGTTCGGCGGCAGTGTGGGAGGGAACGGCCGGTCAGGCCGGCGGCGCGCGCGTGACCGTACGGCGCAGCCCGCCGATGTCGCGCGGTCAGGCCGAAGTGCTGGTGCCGCTGGCGCAGGAGGTGATGGCCGAGGCCGGCGTCGGCTTCGCCGACCTCGACCGCATCGCCGTCACCGTCGGGCCGGGCGCCTTCACCGGGCTGCGCATCGCGCTGGCCGCCGCGCGCGGCATCGCCGTCGCACAGGGGCTGCCGGTGGTCGGCATCACCAGCTTCGACGCCATCGCCCATGGCGTGCCAGCGGCCGAACGCGCCGGCCGGTCACTGCTGGTCGCCGTCGACAGCCGGCGTGCCGAGCCCTTCCTGCAGCTGTATGACGCGACGCTGACACCCGTGGGCGAACCGGCGATGCCCGAGCCGGCGGCGATCGCCGGCTGGCTCGACGCGCTGTGCCCGTCCGGTCCGCTGCTGCTGGCCGGCGATGCGGCGGCGGCGGTGCTCCCGCTGCTGGGCGGCCGGGCCGACGTCGTCCCGGCGTCCGGCGACGGGCTGCCGGACGCCGCCGTGGTTGCGGCGCTGGGGGCGGCCCGTCCCATCGGCCTGCCGGTCGAGCCCTTCTATCTCCGCCCGCCCGACGTCACCCTGCCGAAGTCGGTTGCCCGCAAGCCCACCTCCAAGCCGGGACCGGGAGCGGCGGCATGACCGCGCCCACCATCCGCCTCCACCCCGCCGGCCCGCTGGAGGCCGGGGTGGTTGCGGCCCTGCAGCAGACCTGCTTCCCCGACGATCCGTGGGACGACGCGTCGGTCGCCACCCTGACCACGCCGCCGGCCGGCTTCGCCGTCATCGCGCTCGACGCGCAGGACCAGCCGGTCGGCTTCGTCATGGCCCGCGTCGCGGCGGAGGACGCCGAGATCCTGGCGATCGGCGTGCTGCCCCAGGCGCGTCGCGGCGGCGTCGGCCGCCTGCTGGTCGAGGCTGCCGTCACCGGGGCGCAGGACCTGGGTGCGACTGCGCTGTTTCTTGAAGTCGCCGAGGATAATCCGGCGGCATCGAGTCTATACAAGGCCAGCGGCTTTTTTTCCGTCGGGCGCCGCCCCGGATACTACAAGCGCGTCGACGGCCGGGTCGCGGCGCTTGTCCTGCGCCGCAATCTCTATGGGGCATAGGGGTTAATTTTTCTGCACGATCAGGCGGTGGACTCCGCCTGGATCATCCAATCGTTCGGGGTGCACAGACAGAATGCTGTGCCCCAACTCGATCAAGGATCGTGGAACGTTTTCCAAGGGTTCACCGGCATTCAGCCGGACTTCGAGTGTCTGCCCGGCGTCCATCCGCTCTACCATCAACTTGGTCTTGACGAAGGTTAACGGACAAACCTGCGAGGTGATGTCGAGAAACAAGTCTGCGGAGATTTTTTCGGTCACCGATTCCTCTTTGCTCCAAAGGATGGATATTGCACGATGCTGAAAACCTCTTTATATGGTGAGGTACGAATGCCGCGGAGCAAGCTTACATGAGCAACGGGTCCCCTTCCAACGCGCTGTTGTCTCTGACCACGGAGATCGTGGCGGCGCATGTCTCCAACAATACAGTCTCGCTGACCGATCTTCCGACGCTGATCGAACAGGTCTACAAGTCGCTGGCCAACGTCGGCACCGAACCGGTGGTGGCGGAGGAGCGGCCGCAGCCCGCCGTGCCGATCAAGAAGTCGGTCACGCCGGACTACATTGTCTGCCTGGAAGACGGCAAGAAGCTGAAGATGCTGAAGCGCCATCTCAAGACGGCGTACAATATGACCCCAGAAGAATACCGTGACCGCTGGGGTCTGCCGGCCGACTATCCGATGGTGGCGCCGAACTATGCCCGTCAGCGCAGCTCGCTGGCCAAGCAGATCGGTCTCGGCACCCGCGCCCGCCGCGGCGTCTGAGGAATGGGGTTCCCGCAGGGCGGACTGGCGCCGTGACGGCGCCGCCCGTTCCTGCCTCTATACCCTTCCAGTCCGCCTTCGCTGCGGAAGGCTTGCGTCCAGGTTCATACGGACGCCGCCGCAATCCCCGGCGCTCCAAAATCCATACGGAAAAATTCACGCAGGCCGGTCAACCACCGGCCGGGGGCGCCGGCTGACCGCACCCCGGCATGTCGGCTACGATGTCGGTTGACCGGCAACCGGCGGATCGTGTTATGCCTTGTGGTGCGCGCGACTCTGTCGTCCCGACCCGGCCGCCGGACCTGGCCGCCGTGACCCGGCGGTGGCAGTTGGGCGTGGCGCCTGTACCATCGTCCCGAACCATCGCAGCGGACCGTCGACATGGCTGATGCAAGCTTGGACCAGCC
>CBIHQY010000010.1:0-133589 GCA_966212305.1 uncultured Azospirillum sp. | reverse complement strand
ACAATCTGGTCCGCACGCGGCGCAGCGCCCAGAACATCTACTATTCGCTGAACGGACATGAGGCGCAGACGATCATGACGACGCTGCACGGCCTCTACTGCACGCCCGCGGCGGAGGACGCCGACAGCGATAGCCGCAGCGGCGACTCGGCTGCCGACCAGTCCGACCTGCGGGCCACCGCGGCCGGCTGATCACCCGCCTCGTTTCGACGGGCGCAAGCCTCAGCCGCGCGCCCGCACAGCCGCGACCGCCAGCGCCAGCCAGCCCAGCATGAAGCTCCATCCGCCGGCCGGCGCCGTCATCGGCACCGGCAGCGGCCCGACGGTGCCAAGCGCATAGAGCGTGCCGCAGAACAGCAGGATCCCGGCAACGAACAGCCATCCGGCGACCCGCAGCGCCAATCCGCCCATCTTGCCATTCAGCGCCACCAGCAGCACCAGGGCCAGCGCATGCGCCATCTGATACTGCCCGGCGATGCGGAACCACTCCTGCGCCTGCGGCTGGGCAGCCAACGCGTGACTGGCATAGGCGCCGGTACCGACCGCCATGGCGCCGTTCAGCGCGGCGAAGACGATCCAGATCCGGTCTATCACTCCCACGGGCGTCCTTCCCTTCCTTCGCGCCACCGCCGGCCCGTGCTTAGAGCCTGGGGCAGTGTTATGATGAGGCCTGTCTACACGCAGCCCGCCCGTGCGAGCAAGAAACGACCATGACGGCCACCACCCCCACTCCCCTGGTCAGCATCGTCACGCCCACCTGGCAGCGCGAGGAGTTCCTGCCGCGCCTGCATGCCTGCATCCGGGCGCAGACCCATGGCGAGATCGAGTGGCTGGTGTTCGACGACAGCCCGCGCCCATCGGCCTACCTGAAGGCGCTGGCGAACCCGCGGCTGAAATATTTCTACTCGCCCAGCCGCTATGCCATCGGCGAGAAGCGCAACATCCTGGCCGAGCATGCCAAGGGATCGGTGATCGTCCACATGGACGACGACGATTTCTATGCGCCGACCTATGTGGAGCGGATGCTGGACTGGCTCGACCGGGGACATGATCTGGTGAAGCTGTCCGGCTGGTTCCTCTACAGCGTGCCGCACCGGCGCTTGGGCTATTGGGACACGGCCCGCGGCGGCTCGCACCATCGCTGGGGCCGGCAGGCCTGCAGCTATGTGGAGGCGCCGGACGCCCCGCCCTCCCCCGACAATCTCGACGGTTACGGCTTCTCCTACACCTACCGGCGCGCGGTTTGGGAGGCGGTGCGCTTCCCGGGGGTGAACGCCTGCGAGGACGCGCCCTTCGTCAAGGCCGCGCGCGAACGCTTCCGCGTCGGCGCATTCCCGGACACGGAGGGGCTGTGCCTGCACACGCTGCATGCCCGCAGCACCAGCCTGTGCCTGCCGCAATACGAGTTGCCGCCGCTGCTGATGGATCGGCTGTTCGGCCCGGAAACGGCCGCTTATACCTGAACGTCGAGGAACATGCCGCGGCGATAGTTGCGCGGCAGGGTCAGCACGCCGTTGACCACCAGGGCGGCCAGTTCACGCAAGCTCGGAACCCGTTGCCGTCCCTGCTGGACGACTCCCTCGGCGCGTGCGCGCGCACCGCTGGCGGCAACACGGCCGCCACCGGAGTCGGGGCGGATCAGCTCGTTCGAACGGTCGCCGGTGCGTCTGGTCTCTACCATGCGGTTTATTTACCATAAGTGCCGTGCGAGAGGAAGGGGCGCAGGTGGTGACAATTGTCGTGCGGATCCAATCCGATAGCGCCGGCCTCGCGTCCCTGCCGCCCGCACGGGCGGCCCATGAATGCGGACATTCGCCATAAGGTAATTTCGATAGTGGTAGGGTTTCCTTTACGTTTTAAGTGCGAACATTTTGTAGACATATTATTTCTCCGGGTGCGAAGCATCCGGTCGTTCCACCCAACCGCGATCCTTGCCGAGGCACCATGACATCGGACGTCGCACGCTTCCTTGGCTTCGCATTTGCCAATGCGGATGTGCTGATCGAGGTGGACGCCCGTGGAATCATCGGCTTCGCCGCCGGCGCCTTGCAGCATGTCCTGGGCACCACCGACTCCGAGCTGATCGGCCAGCCGGTCGACCGGATGCTGGCGGCCGGCGACCGCGGGCTGGTGCGGCGCCTGCTGCGCACCGCCGGGTCCAACCGCCGGCTGGAGCCGCGGACGGTCGCCCTGGCGAGCGGCACGCAGGCCACCCTGTCCGGCTATCGGCTCGGCCGCTCCCCCAACGTTCAGCTGACGCTGACCCGGTCGGAAAGCAAGGGAGCCGAGGCGCCGGCACGCGATGCGGAGACCGGGCTGCTCGACCCCGAGGCCTTCCAGGCGCAACTGGGCGAGCGCTTCGGCGTCGATGTCGGCCAATCGCCGCCGAAACTGACACTCATCAAGATCGCCGATTTCGGCGAGGTCAAATCTCGGCTGGGTCCGGAACTGACGCTGCGCCTGCTGGGAGAGGTCGGGGCGCTGCTGCGCGTCCATGCCGCCGACGACACGCTGGCGACCCGGCTGGGAGAGGACCGCTTCGGTCTCGTCCACGGCAGCGACCTGTCGGCCGGCGCGCTCGCCGACGAGATCGCGGTGACCGGCGCCGGCCTGTCGCCGGACGGCCAACCGCTGGCGTCGGAAAACCTGACGCTCGACATGTCCGCCCCCGGCCTCAGCCGCGAGGATGCCGGGCGCGTGCTGATGTTCACGGTGAAGAGCTTCGCCGAGGAGACGGCCAACTTCGACATCTCCACCATGCACGACGCGGTGAAGCTGCTGGTCGACCAGACGGTGACGCGGGTGACCAGCCTGCGCACCACCCTGACCGACGACCGGCTGAAGCTGCAGTTCCAGCCCATCGTCTCGCTCGCCACCCGCGGCCTGCACCATTACGAGGCGCTGGCCCGATTCCCCAACGGCGCCCCCGGCCCGACCATCGCCTTCGCCGAGCAGATCGGCATGGTCCATGACGTCGATCTGCTGGTCTGCGAAAAGGCGCTGGAAACGCTGGCGACCGATCCCTCGCTGCAGATCGCCGTCAACATGTCGGCGGCCTCGTTGGGCAGCGACATCTTCGTGGTGGCCTTCCAGCGGCTGGTCGCCCGCGACCCGGCGCTGCGCTCCCGCCTGCTGGTGGAGGTCACCGAATCGACCGGCCTGACCGACCTGCCGCGCGCCGCCCGCGTGCTGGAGGAGTTGCGCCGCGCCGGCCACCGCATCTGCCTGGACGATTTCGGGGCGGGAGCGGCGTCCTTCCCCTACATCCAGGCCCTGCCGGTCGATTTCGTGAAGATCGACGGCAGCTATGTTCGCCGGCTGGGCGGCAGCCCGCGCGACGACGCCATCCTGCGCGCCATGGTCGGGCTGTGCCGGGAAATCCGCGTTCAGGTGATCGCCGAGATGGTGGAAACGCAGGACCAGGCGGCGCAGCTCAACGCCTGGGGCTTCGAACTGGCCCAGGGCTATCATTTCGGCAGACCGGCCGACCGCCCGGCCTACAAGCCGGCCAGCCTGTTCGCCACACCGGCACCCGCCCGTCCCGGTCTGTCGGACGGCTGGGCCTGACGCCGAGGCTGCTTTATAACCGACGCCATACGACCAAATCTTTTCCTTCCGGGTGGAATGAAAGCCGGAGCGGCGACGTTCATCGGCTCATGAGGGGACAAGATACCCCCGACACCAGGAGGACGCCGGAATGACTGGCCGCTTTGGTTTTGGATTGAAAGCCGTGGTTCTGGGCGCTCTGGTCGCCGGATCGATGCTGGGCGCCACCATCAGCCCGGCTGCCGCCGATGGTGGCTGGCGCGGTCGCGGCGACCATGGCCGCGAATGGTACGGCCCCGGTCGTGGCGATCCGGATTGGCGCTGGGAACGCCCCCATCACCGCCATCATCGCCAATGGCGGGAGCGCGATGCCTATTACGCCCCGCCGTCCGTCATCTACGCTCCGCCCCCGGTGATTTACGCGCCGGCCTCGCCGCCGCGGGTGATCTATGCACCGCCGCCCGTCGTCTACGCGCCGCCGGTGGCCCCCGGCTTCGGCTTCAGCGTCAACATCCGTTGACGCTTCCGGCGCTGACGCAACAGCCCACCCGGCGAAAAGGACGGCTTCCGGCAGAGCGCTCCCCGCATTATGGTGCGCCCCGTTCGGTAAAGCCGCCCCACCGGGGCGCAGCAGCCAGGGAGACGGGCTTTGCGGGTTCTTAGTGTGTGCGCCGCGGTGGTGGGCAGCCTTTCCATCGCCTTCGGGATCGCCGGCACGGTTGCCGGTTCCGCCGATGCGGCCGAGCCCCGCCTGATGGCGGCGCTGGGCAACACCGTGCTGACGATGACCGACATCGGGCCGAAGCACACCCAGGTGTCGGTGAACGACAAGCCCGTGTTCGAGGACAAGGAGAGCGACATGCTGTCCTTCGTCGGCGCCTATTCCCTGAAGGACCGCTGGATCGCCCTGTTCCAGGCCGACACCGGCGCCAAGGATTGCCCCACCCGCTTCCGCATCCTGGAGGTCGGCGGGCCGCAGCCGCTGGTTTCCTACCCCTTCGGGTCCTGCAGCGACGCCGCCCAGGTCACCATCGACAACGATGTCCTGACCATCTCGATGCCGCAGCCCAGCGGCGGGGGCGAGGCCGCCTGGACTTATCGCAACGGCAAGATCGGCCGCTCCAAGTGAACAATCGGCACGGCAGGGTCCCGCGTCCCGCGCCGTGTCGCTCGCCATGTCCTTCGATTGACGGCGGCAGGCGCAGCTTTTAAGGTCCGGACCTCCGCACATTCCCGTTCCGGGACAGGAAGTTCGCCCCATGACTGCCAGCAGCGCCAGCCGGCCCAGCCGCCGGCCCAACACTCCGCTCTTCTCCTCGGGTCCCTGCGCCAAGCGTCCGGGCTGGTCGCTCGACGCGCTGGACGGCGCGCTGCTCGGCCGCTCCCACCGCTCCAAGCCGGGCAAGGCCAAGCTGAAGGAGGTCATCGACCTCACCCGCGCGGTGCTGGGCATCCCCGGCGACTACCGCATCGGCATCGTCCCCGCCTCCGATACCGGTGCGGTGGAGATGGCGCTGTGGTCGATGCTGGGCGCCCGCGGCGTCGACATGCTGGCCTGGGAAAGCTTCGGCAAGGAATGGGTGACGGATGTCGCCAAGCAGCTGAAGCTGCCGGACGTCCGCAACCTGATCGCCCCCTATGGCGAGCTGCCGGACCTGTCGGCGGTCGATTTCAGCCGCGACGTCGTCTTCACCTGGAACGGCACCACCGCCGGCGTGCGGGTGGCCGACGGCGACTGGATCGCCGACGACCGCGAAGGACTGACCATCTGCGACGCCACCTCGGCGGCCTTCGCCATGGCGCTGCCCTGGCACAAGATCGACGTTGCCACCTGGTCCTGGCAGAAGGTGCTGGGCGGCGAGGCGGCGCATGGCATGCTGGTGCTGAGCCCGCGCGCGGTCGAACGGCTGGAGAGCTTCCAGCCCGACCGGCCGCTGCCGAAGATCTTCCGCCTGACCAAGAACGGCAAGCTGATCGAAGGCATCTTCGAAGGCGACACCATCAACACGCCCTCAATGCTGTGCGTCGAGGACGCCATCGACGGCCTGCGTTGGGCCCTGTCGCTGGGCGGCCTGACCCAGCTGATCCGCCGGTCGGAGCAGAACCTGCGCATCGTCGCCGAATGGGTGGAGACCAGCCCCTGGGCCGGCTTCCTGGCCAAGGATCCGGCGAACCGCTCCTGCACCTCGATCTGCCTGCGCTTCACCGATCCCGACGTGACCGCTTTGACGGAGGAGGCGCAGGCCGCCTTCGCCAAGAAGCTGTCCGCTCTGCTGGAGAAGGAGGAGGCCGCCTTCGATGCCGGTTCCTACCGCGACGCGCCTCCCGGCCTGCGCCTGTGGGGTGGGGCCACGGTGGAGAACGAGGATATGGAGGCGGTGCTGCCCTGGCTCGATTGGGCCTTCGCCACCGTCAAGGCGGAGGTTCTCGGCCCCAAGCAGGGCTGAATCCAAACAAGCGCGAGCCGGGCCGTAATCCACAGCCCTGTTCCGCCCCCTCAAAAAGCCCCACCGTGGCACGACCGCCACGGTGGGGCTTTTTGCATGGGATTTCTTTGTGCTTTGCAGCAAGGGAACGGGCCGGGAAACCGTTCGTATACCGCAGCATTTCTGCACCAGTGTGACCGGCCCGACGCGTCATCCGACCTCGCAAGCTTGACCATGGTTATCCACAGAACCGTGGACAAGGTGGTGGATAAGCCTGTTGAACCGTTGGTCCCGCCTGTCCCGAAACCGTCATGGAGGAAACGGGACCGATTCGCCCCTGCGGTCGCCGGACGGGCGGGGGCGGCTCCCCGGTTGAGGCACCGCCCTATCCCGAAGATGGTCTGGCAGCCTGTCGGTTGTGTCCCGACTCTTGGAAGGGATTTCCGGCGATCCCGCTGCGGTGCGGCAACGCCGGTGCAACGATGGAAGGGCTCGGGAACGACCATGGCGCACTACCTCATCACCGGCGGCTGCGGTTTCATCGGCTCGCATCTGGCCGACCGGCTGCTCGCCGACGGGCACCGGGTGACGATTCTCGACAACATGTCGAGCGGCCGGCTGGAGAACAAGCCAAGCACCGCGAAGTTGGTGGTGGGCGACGTCGCCGATCCCGATGCGGTGCGCGAGGCGATGGCCGGCGATTCCGGCGAAGGCGTCGACGGTGTCTTCCACCTTGCCGCGGTCGCGTCGGTGCAGAAATCGCGGGAGCTGTGGGCGGAGACCCATCGCACCAACCTGCTGGGCACCGTCACCGTGTTCGAGGCGGCGCGTGACGCCAAGCGCGGCAGCGCGATCCCGGTGGTCTACGCCTCCTCCGCCGCCGTCTATGGCGACAATGCCAACACCCCGCTTAAGGAGGACGAACTGCCGCGCCCGCTGTCCGCCTATGGCGTCGACAAGCTGGGCTGCGAGATGCACGCCCGCGTCGCCTGGGCGATCCAGGGGGTGCCGACGGTCGGTTTCCGCTTCTTCAACGTCTATGGCCCGCGGCAGGATCCGATGTCGCCCTATTCCGGCGTGATCTCCATCTTCGCCCGCCGGGTCGCCCGCGGCGAGGACGTGGAGATCCACGGCGACGGCCAGCAGGTCCGCGACTTCGTCTTCGTCGGCGACGTCGTGCGCATCCTGGCGCTGACGATGGAGCGGCGCTTCGCCGGGTCGCAGGTCTACAACCTCTGCACCGGCCGCGCGACCTCGCTGGTGATGCTGCTGGAGGTGCTGCAGGAACTGTGCAACAGCAAGGTCCGCCGCCGCCACACCGAACCGCGGGCGGGCGACATCCGCGTGTCGATCGGCGACCCGTCGCTGATGCGCTCCACCTTCGACACCATGTGCCAGGTCGGCCTGCTCCAGGGCCTGAGCGCCACCCTGACCGGCCGCATGCCTTGAGGTCGGCACCACGGGCGGGTATGAGGGAGAGGTGCAGTCGTCAAGGTGAATGAAACATGGCCCGCCGCCGTTCCCTGCCCCTGCGGGCGCTGTTCGTCATCCTGGCGGTCCTCGCCGTCGTCGCGGTGGCGGAGCGGGTCCACATCATCCCGCCCGGCACGCTCGACCGCCTGCTGGGGCAGGAGACCCACCGTCCCCGCCAGCCGCGCAAGCAGGAGCAGGCCGAACCGCCTCCCCCGGTCGTCGCCCGCGCTACCGACCAGATCGACTATGCCGAGGTCGCCCGGCAGCTCGACACCATCCGGGTGGAGCCGGAGAAGCGACGCGGCTACGACCGCGATGCATGGCCGCACTGGCTGGCGCTGGAGGGCGGCTGCCTGAATGCGCGCGAAAAGGTGCTGATCCGCGACTCCCGCCGCCCGGCGACGCTCGACGCCAAGGGCTGCGGCGTGAAATCCGGCGACTGGATCGATCCCTATACCGGCGAACGCTTCACCGACCCGCAGATCGTCGACATCGACCACCGGGTGCCGCTGGAGGAAGCCTATGCCAGCGGTGGCTACGACTGGAGCCGGGAGAAGCGTGCAGCCTACGCCAACGACACCAGCGACCCGCTGACCCTGCTGGTCTCCAGCCGCGAGGCCAACCGCGCCAAGGGCTCCAAGGGACCGGAGGAGTGGCTGCCGCCCAAGCGCGACGCCATCTGCCTCTATGTCGCCGACTGGATCCTGGTGAAGGCGCGCTGGAGCCTCAGCATGGACGAGCGGGAACGGGTGACGGTCGGCAACATCCTGAACGACTGCCGCGCCTCGGCCGCGCAGCAGCGCTGACGCAGACCTGCCCTGTACGGTGCTTTGTTGGGCGCACCACGGGTTTCGCGCTACCGTCCGCCCAAGAAATGGGAGGGATGCATGAACCAGGAACCCAACGCATTGTGGCGCGAAAGCGCCGCCACCCTGGCCGAACGGCTGGCGAAGCGGGAGCTGTCCGCGCGCGAAGCGGTCGAGGCGCATCTGACGCGGATCGCCGCGGCCGAACCGGCGCTGTCCGCCTTCATCACCGTCGCCGCCGACACGGCCCTGGCCCGCGCCGACGCGCTGGATGCCCGGCCGGCGCCGGTCGGGCCGCTGCATGGGCTGCCGGTGGCGGTGAAGGACCTGACCGACACCGCCGGCATCCGCACCACCTACGGCTCGGCGCTCTATGCCGACCATGTGCCGGCCACCAGCGACATCGCGGTGGCGCGGATCGAAGCGGCCGGCGCCATCGTCATCGGCAAGACCAACACGCCGGAATTCGGATTCGGCGCCATCTGCCGGAACCGCCTGTACGGGCCGACCCGCAACCCGGCCGATCCGGCCCTGACCTCCGGCGGGTCGAGCGGCGGGTCGGCTGCGGCGGTCGCGGTCGGCATGGTGCCGCTGGCGCACGGCACCGACTATGGCGGGTCGGTGCGAATCCCGGCCAGCTTCTGCGGCATCGCCTCCATCCGGCCGACGCCGGGATTGATCCCGGCGCCCGGCCGCGCGCTGGGCTGGGACACGCTGGCGACCCACGGCGTGCTGGCCCGCGACACGGCGGATTGCGCCCTGCTGCTGTCGGCGATGGCCGGCAGCGACCTGCGCGACCCGACCTCTCTGTTCGGCGACCGCGACGACGGATCGGAGACCCGGCTGGGCGCCACCGCCGATTTCGGAGTCGCAACCGTCTCCCAAGCGGTGCGGGAGCGCTTCGCCGAGGCGGTGGAGCGGCTGGAGCGGGCTGCAGGGCCGGTGGCGCGCCGCCATCCCGACTGCGGCGATGCGATGGCGACCTTCCGGACGCTGCGCGCAGCCCAGACCCGCCACGCTTTCGGCCCGATGCTGGCCAAGCATGGCGATGCGCTGACCGACACCATCCGCTGGAACATCGAGGCCGGGGCCGGCATCACCGCCGACGCCTATCTGGAGGCGCAGGCCGCCCGCACGGCGCTCTACCGCCGCTTCGTCGCGCTGTTCGATGAGATCGACGTGCTGGCCGCCCCGGCCAGCGGCGTGCTGCCCTGGCCGAACGAGGACGGCGAGGTGACGGTGATCGACGGAAAGCCGGTGGAGACCATCCTCGACTATCTCGGCGTCACCGCCATCGTCACGCTGATCGGCTTCCCCGTGCTGACCCTGCCGGCCGGCGGTCCCAAAGGTGGAGACGGCCTGCCCTTCGGCATCCAGCTGATCGCCCGGCCGGGCGAGGAACGGCGCCTGATCCGCCTGGGCCGCATGCTGGAGCGGGAGGCCGGGTTCACCCACAGCTGGGCCGCCGGGTGGGCACCCTGACCGGCATCGGGTGACAAGAGGCCGCGCCCAACCTCCATTGCGGCCGGCCACGCCGTAGGCTATGCACCCGCGCATGAGCGCCGACGCCTTTTCCGATTCCGCCCTTCCCACTCCCACCTTGCCCCGGTCGCCCGCCGCCCCGCCTGTCGCGGAGGTCCGGCGCGCCACCGGCATCGGGGCCATCGCCATCCTGCTGTGGTCGACGGCGGCGCTGCTGACCTCGATGTCCAGCGCCATACCGCCGCTGCAACTGGTGGCGGTCACCTTCGGGCTGGCCTTCCTGACCGGCGGCACCGTCGCCGCGGCACGCGGGCGCAGCGTCATCGGCGCGCTGCGCCAGCCCCTGCCGGTCTGGCTGGTCGGCGTCGGCGGGCTGTTCGGCTATCACGCCTGCCTGTTCCTGGCCTTCCATCTGGCGCCGACGGCCGCCGTGGAAGTCAACCTCCTGAACTATCTCTGGCCGCTCTGCATCGTCCTGTTCTCCGCCCTGCTGCCGGGGGAGCGGATGAAGGCCGCCCATGTGGCGGGGGCGCTGTGCGGGCTGGCCGGTACGGCGCTGATCGTGTCGGGGCGCGGCGGCGGGCTGCACCTCGACGCCGGCAGCCTGGGGGGAAACCTGCCCGCCTATGGCGCGGCCCTGGCGGCGGCGCTGATCTGGGGCGCCTATTCGGTGCTGTCGCGCTGTTTTGGCTCCGTCCCGACCGAGGCGGTGAGCGGCTTCTGCCTCGTCACCGCCCTGCTCGGCCTGGCCGGGCACCTGCTGTTCGAGGAGGCGACCGTCTGGCCGCAGGAGGCGCTGGGCTGGCTGGTCCTGGTGGCTCTCGGCCTCGGACCGGACGGGCTGGCCTTCTTCGTCTGGGACCATGGGATGAAGCGGGGAGACATCCGGGCGCTGGGCGTGCTGTCCTACGCCGTGCCGCCCGCCTCCACCCTGCTGCTGATCCTGTTCGGGCAAGCCAGCGGCGGCTGGACCGTCTGGGCCGCCTGCGCGCTGATCGCCGGCGGCGCCCTGATGGCCAGTTGGGACATGATCCGGGGCAAGTGACAGCGAATTCATGCCTCCGGCGCGGCAAAGGGTGGTAATCGGCAGATCATGTGCTGACCGCTTGCGAGTGCCCGACCGATGCCCGCACGTGCATACACTCCGCCTGCTCCCACCGGACGCCTGTCCGCCGCCCGCCATTTCCTGTCCGACGTCTGGCGACTGACCCGACCCTATTGGTCGTCGGAGGAGAAATGGGCGGCGCGCGGCCTGCTGGCGGCGATCGTCGTCCTCAACCTGGCGGCGGTGTTCATGGAGGTCTGGTTCACCCAGATCAACGCCGACATCTTCAACGCGCTGCAGGACAAGGACCAGAACGGCTTCATCCAGGCCCTGCTGGTCTTCGGCGGGCTGGCGCTGGTCTTCATCGCGGTGGCGGTCTATCGCCTCTATCTGAACCAGATGCTGCAAATCCGCTGGCGCCGCTGGCTGACCGAGCGCTATCTCGGCGACTGGCTGGAGAACCAGACCTTCTACCGGCTGCAGTTCGCGAACACCGGCACCGACAACCCCGACCAGCGCATCGCCGAGGATCTGCGCAGCTTCGTCCAGCTGACGCTGAGCCTGTCGCTGGGCTTCCTGACCAATCTGGTTTCGCTGGTCTCCTTCCTCGCCATCCTGTGGAGCCTGTCCGGGTCGGTCACCATCCCGTGGCTGGGCATCGACCTTCCCGGCTACATGGTGTGGGTGGCCCTGATTTATGCCGTCGCCGGCACCTGGATCACCCACCGGATCGGCAAGCCGCTGGCCCGGCTCAGCTTCGACCAGCAACGCTACGAGGCCGATTTCCGCTTCGCCCTGGTCCGCCTGCGCGAGAATGCCGAGAGCGTCGCCCTGCAACAGGGCGAGGCGCAGGAGGCGCGCGGCTTCGGCGACCGCTTCGCCCGCGTCGTCGCCAACTGGTGGTCGCTGATGCGCACGCAGAAGCGGCTGGTCTGGTTCACCTCCGCCTATGGCCAGATCGCCGTCATCTTCCCGCTGCTGGTCGCCGCCCCGCGCTATTTCAGCGGCGCCCTGCCGCTGGGCTCGCTGATGCAGACCTCCCAGGCCTTCGGGCAGGTGCAAGGCGCGCTGTCCTGGTTCATCGATGCCTATGTGAACCTCGCCGACTGGCACGCCACCACCAGCCGTCTGACCGGCTTCCACCACGCGGTGCAGTCGGTACGCGCCGACGCCCGCGACCATGCGGGCGTGGAGCGCGCGACGGCCACGGACGGCGCCCTGACGCTGGACGGGCTTGCCCTGACCCTGCCCCAGGGCGGCACGCCGCTGGTGCGCGCCGACCTGACGGTGCGGCCGGGCGACACGCTGCTGATCACCGGCCCTTCCGGATCGGGCAAGAGCACCATCCTGCGCGCCATCGCCGGCATCTGGCCCTTCGGCCGCGGCCGCATCGCCCTGCCTGCCGGCGGCACAGCCACCGCCAACGGCAGCATGGTCCTGCCGCAGAAGCCCTATCTGCCGATCGGTACCCTGCGCGCCGCCGTCACCTATCCCGCCGCTCCCGACGCCTTCGAGGCGGAAGCGGTGCGCGAGGTGCTGGACGCCGTCGGCATGGCCGGCTTCGCCGATCGGCTGGACGAGGAGGACCACTGGTCGCAACGTCTGTCCGGCGGCGAACAGCAGCGTATCGCCATCGCCCGCGTCCTGCTGCACAAGCCCGACTGGCTCTATCTGGACGAGGCGACCTCGGCTTGCGATCCGGAGACGGAGGAGCGGCTGTACGGCCTGCTGCGTGCCCGCCTGCCCGGCACCACGCTGGTCAGCGTCGGCCACCGCCCCAGCCTCGCCGCCTTCCACGACCGCCGGCTGACGGTGCGGCGCGACCGTGACGGGACCGGAGAGCTGGCGGCGGCAAGCTGACGACAGCGAACTGGCGGCGGCTTACGCCTGCCGCAGGATCGCCTGCTGGAAGCGCAGCACGCGGTTGTCGACGATCTGGTTGAGCACCGACCGCGATTCGCCGAAGACCGGTTCGGTCCAACGCTTCGCCTTGGTCGCGGCGGCCACCGCTTCGCACAGAGACGGAAAGCTGAAGCTGCCTCCGTCCGGCAGGCCGCCGGCCAACAGGTTGGCCAGTGCCGTCACCTCCCGCTGGGTCAGGTGGGGATAGAAATCGGCGATCAACCCCTTGCGGATGCGATAGACCGCCGAGGCTGTGCCCGTGACGTTCCTGGACAGGGCCGTCGGGTGGCGGCGATAGCGCAACAGCGGCTTCTTCACATTGGTGAAGACGGCGCCGGCACGCATGAAATCGATCCAGAAGGCGAGATCGCCGCCCGACACAAAGGCCTGATTCCAGCGGATCCGGTGCTTCATCAGGAAATCGCGGCGGAACAGGGAAGTGGCATCGAAGACGTTGCGTGCCGCTTCCAGGAACAGCGCCTTGATGTCGCAGTCGGCAACGGCGGCGTCGCTCACCCCGGTGGCGTCGCCGAACATCTCCAGATCGGCCCCGCAGACCGTCACCTCCGGCCGGCTGTCCAGCAGAGCCACCTGCAGGGCGAGGCGGTCGGGTGCCGCGATGTCGTCGCTGTCCATGCGCGCGACATACTCTCCCTCCGCCAGCGCGAGCCCGACATTGAGGATGCCCGACAGGCCGAGCTGCACCGGGTTGCGGAAGACCTTCAGCCGGGAATCCCCCATCGCCAGCACCCGGTCGGCGGTCCCGTCGGTCGACCCGTCGTCAAGCACCAGAAGCTCGAAATCGTCAAAGGTCTGGGCCAGGATCGACGCCACGGCCTCTTCGACATAGGCCGCCGTGTTCCAGGCCGGCAGCAGAACCGAGACGCGGGGAGCCATGTGAACATCCTCGAATAAGGAGACAGCCCAACCATGCGTGGAAGAGCGTTCGCCTTATACTGTACTACCGCGCGCCTCCGCCAGAAGCCACTGCCTAAAGGATGCAAATGGCGGGTGATTTGCCTTGCCACGGGGGTGGACGAGGTAATAGGCGCGCGCGCTGCGGTGAGGCCGGTCGATGGCCGGGACCAGGGTGCCGTCCTCCAGTTCGGCGCGGACCAGCAGGGTCGGCAGCAGGGCGACGCCCAGCCCGGCCTCCGCCGCCTGGGCGGTGGTGGCGAACTGTTCGAACACCATGCCGGCGCCGGGGCGCGGCGGCAGCCCCTGGGCCGACAGCCATTCGTTCCAGGCATCGGCGCGCGTGCTGGTGTGCAGCAGCGGCAGGGACAGCAGGTCCGTCGGCTCCGCCACCGGATGCGCCTTGAGTAAGGAAGGCGAGCAGACCGGCAGCACCTCCTCGTCCAGCAGATGGTCGCAGACGGCTTCGGGCCAGTCGCCGAAGCCGTAATGGATCGCCGCATCCAGGTCATGCAGGCGGAAGTCGAAGGGTGCCAGCTTGGTGGTGAAGTGGATCGTCACCTGCGGGTGGGCGGCCTGGAAGGCCGGCAGCCGCGGCACCAGCCAGCGCGTGCCGAAGGTCGGCAGGATGGCGAGGTTCAGCACGCCGCCCTTGGGCGCGGCGATGGTCCGCACGGTCGCCGCCGCGATCTGGCGCAGGGCGTCGCGGATCGGATCGGCATAGAGCGCCCCCGTCAGGGTCAGCGTCACCCGCTGGCCCTTGCGGGTGAACAGCGGCGTGCCGATCTGGTCCTCCAGCGCCTTGATCTGCCGGCTGACCGCCCCTTGCGTCAGCGACAGTTCGGCCGCCGCCGCGGTGAAGCTGCCGGTGCGGGCCGCCGCCTCGAAGGCGGTCAGCATGCTCATCGAGGGAAGGAGGCGGCGCTGCAGATCCATGACCCCTTCATTACCAAAGCTCATGACCTGTGGAAAGAAAGTCGTTTGCGCCCTGGCGCACGGCACGGCACGCTCGCTATCCTGGAGATCCGGAACAGGCGGGGCGGATTCGCGATGAAGACCGGTGGTCAATTGGTCGTCGAAGCGCTGGAAGCGCAAGGCGTGCGGCGGGTGTTCGGCGTGCCGGGCGAGAGCTATCTCGCCGTGTTGGACGCCCTGCACGACAGCCCGATCGAGATGGTCGTCGCCCGCCACGAAGGCGGCGCGGCGATGATGGCGGAGGCGCAGGCCAAGCTGACCGGCCGCCCCGGCGTCTGCCTCGTCACCCGCGGCCCCGGCGCCACCAACGCCGCGTCGGGCATCCATGTCGCCCAGCAGGACGAAACCCCGCTGGTCGTTCTGGTCGGCCAGATCGAACGCGGCATGCGCGGTCGCGACGCCTTCCAGGAGGTCGATTACGGCAAGCTGTTCGGCGGCATGTGCAAATGGGTCGCCGAGATCGACAGCGCCAACCGCGTGCCGGAGATGATCTCCCGCGCCTTCCACACCGCGATGGCCGGCCGCCCCGGCCCGGTGGTGCTGGCCCTGCCGGAAGACACGCTGTCCGAAACCGCCGCATTGACCGCCGACATCGCCATCGCCCCGCGGGCGGAACCGGTGGACTGCGCCCCGACGCCGGCGCGGGTGGCGTCCTTCGGCGCCCTGCTGGCCAAGGCGGAACGGCCGCTTCTGGTGGTCGGCGGCTCCCGCTGGTCGGCGGAGTCGGTCGCGGCGCTGCAGGGCTTCGCCGAGAAGCTGTCGCTGCCGGTGGCGGTGACCTTCCGCCGACAGATGCTGTTCGACCATTGCCACCCGCTCTATGCCGGCGATATCGGGCTGGGCATCAACCCGAAGCTGGCGGCGCTGGTCAGGGACAGCGACCTGCTGATCCTGCTGGGCGACCGCTTCTCCGAAGTGCCGTCGCAAAGCTACGACCTGCTGGGCAGCCCGAATCCCGGCAAGGCGGTGGTGCACATCCATCCGGGCGCCGAAGAGATCGGCCGCGTCTATCGCCCGACGCTGGGCATGGTCGCCACCCCGGCCGGCTTCCTCGACGCGGTGGCGGAACTGAGCCTGAGCGCGAAGCCGGAGTGGAAGGCCCGCGCCGAGGCCGCCCATGTCGCCTACGAGGCCTGGAGCACCCCGCCCGACTCCATTCCCGGCGACGTGCAGATGGGCCGCATCATGGCTTGGCTGGACGAGCGGCTGGAGCATGACGCCATCTTCACCAACGGCGCCGGCAACTACGCCACCTGGATTCACCGCTTCCACCGCTTCCGCCGCTTCGGCACCCAGGCGGCGCCGGTCTGCGGGTCCATGGGCTACGGCCTGCCCGCCGCCATCGCCGCCAAGCTGCAGCACCGTACCCGCGACGTGCTGTGCTTCGCCGGCGACGGCTGCTTCCAGATGACCGGGCTGGAGTTCGGCACCGCCGTTCAGGAAGGGGCCGCCGTGATCGTGCTGGTCGTCGACAACGGCATGTACGGCACCATCCGCATGCATCAGGAGCGCGAGTATCCCGGCCGCGTATCCGGCACCCGGCTGCAGAATCCCGACTTCGCCGCCTTTGCCCGCGCCTATGGCGGCCATGGCGAGACGGTTGAGACCACCGACCAGTTCGCCCCGGCCTTCGAACGCGCCCGCGCGTCCGGCCTGCCGGCGATCATCCACATCAAGCTCGACCCCGAAGCCCTGACCCCGACCCGGACGCTCTCCGAGATCCGCGCGGCGGGGAAGGGGAAGTGATTTCTACGCCTCGCGTTTTGACCCAAGGAGCCACTCCGGTGCAGCACAGCGACATCCTCTCCCGTTTCGGCCTGACATCCAGCGAAGCCGGTCTCACCGCCCGGTCGCCGGTGGACGGCGCCACGCTTGCCATGGTGGCGGAGACCGCGCCGTCGCAGGTGTCGGACATCGTCGCCAACGCCGCCCGCGCCTTCGAGGCGTGGCGTTCCGTTCCGGCCCCGCGCCGCGGCGAGCTGGTCCGCCTGCTGGGCGAGGAGCTGCGCGCCGCCAAGGAGGATCTCGGCCGCCTGGTTTCGCTGGAAGCCGGTAAGATCTTTCAGGAAGGCCTGGGCGAAGTGCAGGAGATGATCGACATCTGCGACTTCGCGGTCGGCCTCTCGCGCCAGCTCTACGGCCTGACCATCGCGTCGGAGCGTCCGGGCCATTCGATGCGCGAGACCTGGCACCCGGCCGGCCCCTGCCTCGTCATCTCCGCCTTCAACTTCCCGGTGGCGGTGTGGTCGTGGAACGCGGCGCTGGCGTTGGTCTGCGGCGACCCGGTCGTCTGGAAGCCGTCGGAGAAGACCCCGCTGACCGCCGCCGCCTGTCAGGTCATCTTCGACCGCGCCGTCGCCCGCTTCGGCGACGCGCCGGCCAACCTGTCCCAAATCGTCCAGGGCGGCCGTGAGATCGGCGAGGCGCTGGTCGCCCACCCCGGTTTCCCGATCGTCTCGGCCACCGGCTCCACCCGCATGGGCCGCGAGGTTTCCAAGGTGGTGGCGGAACGCTTCGGCCGCTCGATCCTGGAGCTGGGCGGCAACAACGCCATGATCGTGGCGCCGTCGGCCGACCTCGACATGGCCCTGCGCGCCATCCTGTTCTCCGCCGTCGGCACCTGCGGCCAGCGCTGCACCACGCTGCGCCGACTGATCGTCCACCGCTCGGTCAAGGACCAGCTGCTGCCGCGTCTGAAGGCGGCCTATGGCTCGGTTTCGATCGGCAGCCCGCTGGAGACCGGCGTGCTGATGGGTCCGCTGGTCGACGCCGACGCCTTCAAGGCGATGCAGCGCGCGCTGGACGCCGCGAAGGCCGAGGGCGGCACGGTGACCGGCGGCGAGCGCACGCTGACCGACCGCTTCCCCAACGCCTATTACGTCACCCCCGCCATCGTCGAGATGCCGGCCCAGACCGAGGTGGTGCGTCACGAGACCTTCGCGCCGATCCTCTATGTCCTGACCTACGACACGCTGGACGAGGCCATCGCCCTTCAGAACGCGGTGCCGCAGGGCCTGTCCTCCTGCATCTTCTCCACCGACATCCGTGAGACGGAGCGCTTCCTGTCGGCCGCCGGGTCCGACTGCGGCATCGCCAACGTCAACATCGGCCCCAGCGGTGCGGAGATCGGCGGCGCCTTCGGTGGCGAGAAGGAGACCGGCGGCGGCCGCGAGTCCGGGTCGGATTCGTGGAAGGCCTACATGCGCCGCCAGACCGCGACGGTGAACTACTCCTCCGCGCTGCCGCTCGCCCAGGGCATCAAGTTCGAGATCATGGGCTGATCGACGGCTGAGTCTCGGCCTCCGCGGCGTCATCGCCCCTTGCGACCCCGTTCGACCGGCGCGACACTCCGGCAGCGAAGGTGAAATCGAGGGAAGCGATGGCGGACGCGGCAGGTCATACGGTTCTGGCCCGCCTGCAAGCCCTGCGGGCGGCGCCGGAACCGCTGGCGGCCCTGCTGGCCGACCTGCGCGGGATCGAACATGGCGGCGATCCCCGCTTTGCCATGACGCTCGACCATTATCTGCAAAGCTGGCTGGGCAGCCAGCCGCGCGAGGTGTTCCGGCTGGCCGGTCCCCGCCTGCTGTTCCTGGCGCCGGCCGATGCCGGCCCGTTGCTCGACGCCGGGGCGAAGGCGCTGGGCCACATGCTGCTGTCCCATGGCTTCGGCACGCTCCACGCCACCCGCTACGACGTGGCGACGGAGGCGGAGCGGCTGTTCGCCGACCTGTTCCCCAACGATGCCACCGCCGCCCTGCGCGAGGCGGCGGAACGCGCGCCCACCGCGGCGCTCGCCCATCTGCTGGAGGTGGAGCGGGTGCTGCACGGCGCCGATGTCGACAGCATCGTTCGCGAACAGCCGGTGTGGTCCTTCGCCGGCGACCGTGCCGCAGTGGTCGCCACCGAACTGGCGGTGTCGCTGGAGGAGCTGGAATCCCGCCTCTCCCTGTCGCTTCGGCGGGATTCCTGGCTGCGGCACGAGGTGGCGGTGCGGCTCGACCGCGGGCTGTTGCGCCATATCGCCCGCGACCGCGCCCACGATCCCCGCTCCTTCACCGTCGATCTGCACACCGCGACGGTGCTGGACGACAACTTCGAGGAGTTGGCCCGCACCATCCCGACGGAGATGCGCGGGCGGATCACCGCCGAGCTTCCCTGCTGGGAATTGACCCTCGCCCCGGCGCAAGTGGTCGCAGCAGCGGGACGGCTCAGCGACGCCGGATTCGCCGTAGCACTGGACCATGTGCCGCTGGCGGTCCTCGACAGTCTCGACTTGGCCGGGCTGGAGCCAGCCTTCATCAAGACGCAGTGGATCCACGGCGCCGCTGGGGCCGCCGACAAACTCTCCACAGCGGTCGCCCGCTTCGGTGCCGGTCGGCTGGTGCTATGGCGCTGCGAGGAGCCCATGGCGCTCGACACCGGGCGCGCCGCCGGGGTCACACTTTTCCAGGGCCGCGCCGCCGATGCCGCCGCCGCCGCTCCCCGCAGCCGGTCCGAGACCCAGCCCGGCCCCGTTGCCGAGGAACCGGAAGAACCGGAAGAAGCCGCCCCGGTCCTGGCGGAAACGGCGGAGCCGACACTCCCGTCACGCCCTGGCCTGCTCGGCCGGCTGCTCGGGCGCGGCTGACGGCCGCACAGCGCAGGCATCCGCGCCCCGCGATTGACAGCCGGTCATTACGGGTTCCTAATAGTTAAAATGCTAACGAACGACGAAGGCGTCGGATGTCCATCCAAACGCCCAGCCAAACATCCGCGAAGCCCGTCCCCGCTCCGGCGACAGCCCGCTCTCCACGCCTGCTGAACGCCACCGTTTTCGGGCTTGCCGGGGCCTTCGGGCTGCTGTCCTACATCGGCATCGGCCATGGGATGGAGGCGCTGTGGAACCCGACCGGCGCCGTCATCATCGCCGGCGGCATCGCCGTCGCCGCCTTGATGGCCTTCCGGGCCAGCGAGCTGCGCACCGCACTGGCCTCGCTCCGCGCGATCTTCCGCGACGACGAGTCCATCGCCCCCGACATCGCGGAGCTGGTGGCCTTCGCCCGCCTCTACCAGCGCGGCCAGATCCAGCGGGCGGAGGAACAGGGAACAAAGGCCGGCAGTCCCTTTCTGCGGCTGGGCTTGCAGCTGATCGCCGACGGCACGCCGGTCAACGACATCCTCCATGTGATGAACTGGCGCGTCCAGAAGCTGATCGAGCGGGAATCGGTGCAGTCGCGCCTGTACCGCACCCTGGCCGGGCTGGCGCCCGCCTTCGGGCTGCTGGCGACGCTGGTCGGGCTGATCGGCATGATGGCGCAGCTCGGAACCGCCACCATCTCGCAGGTGGGCGAACACATGTCGGTGGCACTGGTGGCGACGCTGTACGGCGTGGTGCTGGCCAACCTCGTCTTCAAGCCGATCGCCATCAAGCTGGAACAGCGCACGGCGCGGCGCGTGGCGATGCTGAACGTGCTGCTGGAAGGCATCATCCTGGTGCGGCTCGGCCGCTCGCCGACGGTCATCGCCGAAGCGCTCGCCGAGTTCGTGCGCGAGCGCGGGGACGAACTCCATGGCACCTCCTGACGACGGGGTGCGGGACCGGGATCTGGCGCCGGACGACGCGCAGGACCTCGCCACCCCCACCTGGGCGACCAATTTCGGAACGAACGGCGGCCTGCTGCCCGCTGCGGCGGATGAGGACCAGGAGATCTGGCTGCTCAGCTACTCCGACCTCGTCACCCTCCTGCTGTCGGTGTTCGTCATGCTGCTGGCGATCACCACGCTGAAGGACCAGTTGCCGACCACGCCACAGCCGGAAACGCCCGCCGTCGCGCTCCACACGACCGCGACGCTGCCGCCCCTGTTCGACGAGCCGGAATCGGCCATGGTTTCCCAGCCCGCTCCGCCGGAGGCGACCCAGCCGCCGGACCCACGCCCGCGCCTGGACGCCGACGAGGTGGCGGTGACCGCCCCCGATCTGGTCGCGGCACGGTGGCGCGACGCCCTGTCGAAGCTGGGCGTGCCGCCCAGCGTGGCGGTCGATGTGCGGCAGAACCGGGTCGGCATCGTCATCGGCGACGGCATCCTCTTCGCCCCCGGACAGACCGACCTGACGCCGGGCGGCGACGGGCTGCTGCGCCGGCTGGCCCCGACGCTGGCGGCGACCCGCGGCGAGGTGGTGGTGGAGGGCCACAGCGACTCCACGCCGATCGGCAACCGCCGCTTCCCCTCCAACTGGGAACTGTCGGGCAGCCGGGCGGCCAGCGTGGTCCGCCGGCTGATCGAGCTGGGACTGCCGCCGGACAGGCTGTCGGCGGTGGGCTTTGCCGATACCCGGCCGCTGTCTCCCGGCGGCGATCCGGCATCGCTGGCCCGCAACCGCCGCGTCGCCATCACCATCCAGGCCGACGGCATTCCCGCCGGCCACGACCCCGTCAGAGCGATTCCATAGGGGCAGGGTTTGATTTGACGCAATGCAGCGACGCGGTGAAGGGGGCTATGCTGAAGTCTGGTGGTCGATCTGGTTGACGTATTGTCCTCCACCCCGATGGCGCCGCCCCCGGCGGAGGTTTCCCCAGCGGACACATCCAACGGAGGCATCCCGGCGCCCCTTCCCCCGTCCGCCGGGGGAAGGTCGGGGAGGACTTTTCCCGCGGCACTGCCGTGGCCGCCACCATCCCGCACGGTTTCCGTCCCGCCCAACCGGCTGGAGTGACCATGTCCGTTCAGTCTTCCGCGCAATCGTCGGCCGACCAACCTGCCGCTGCCACCACCGCGAGTCCGGCTACCGGCCAAGTGGTCGCCGTCCGCGGCTCGGTCATCGACCTCCGCTTTCCCGACTCGGCGCTGCCGCCGCTGTTCGATGCGGTGGAGATCCTGTGGGACGGCCCGGAACGGCTGGTGGCGGAGGTGCAGAGCCATCTCGATGCCGAAACCGCCCGGGCCATCGCCCTGCAGGGCACCTCCGGCCTGCGCCGCGGCACACCGGCCCGCTCCACCGGCAGCCCGCTGACCGCCCCGGTGGGCGACGCGGTGCTGGGCCGGCTGATCGACGTCATGGGGCTGGCGCGCGACGACGGGCCGGAACTGCCGCCCGACACCCCGCGCGCGCCGATTCACCGCGCCCCACCGCCGCTCGCCCGCCGCAGTCCGCGCCGCGACCTGATGGAAACCGGCATCAAGGTGATCGACCTGCTGGCTCCGATGGCCCGCGGCGGCAAGGCCGCCATGTTCGGCGGCGCCGGGGTCGGCAAGACCGTGCTGGTGATGGAGCTGATCCGCAAGATGGTGGAGCGCCACACCGGCATCTCCGTCTTCGCCGGCATCGGCGAACGCTCCCGCGAGGGGCAGGAGCTTTGGGAGGAGATGAAGCGCTCCGGCGTGCTCGACCGCACCGCGCTCGTCTTCGGCCAGATGAACGAGCCGCCGGGTGCGCGCTGGCGCGTGGGCCTGACCGCGCTGACCATCGCCGAGCATTTCCGCGACGAGGAACGGCGCGACGTGCTGCTGCTGATGGACAATGTCTTCCGCTTCGTCCAGGCCGGTGCCGAAGTGTCGGGCCTGCTGGGCCGCCTGCCGTCGCGCGTCGGCTATCAGCCAACGCTCGCCAGCGAGATCGCCGAACTTGAGGAGCGGGTCGCCTCCACCCCCGGCGCGGTGGTGACGGCGATCCAGGCGGTCTATGTGCCGGCCGACGACTTCACCGATCCGGCGGTGGCGGAGCTGTTCAGCCATCTCGACAGCTCCATCGTGCTGTCGCGCGCCATGGCGGCGGAGGGGCTGTATCCGGCGGTCGACCCGCTGACCTCCACCTCCAGCCTGCTCGACCCGCTGGTGGTGGGGGAGGCGCATTACCGGCTGGCGGAGGAGGTGCGCAAGACCATCGCCCATTACCGCGAATTGCAGGATGTCATCGCGCTGCTGGGCATGGAAGAGTTGAGCGCCGCCGACCGCCTGGCCGTGCGCCGCGCCCGCCGCCTGCAGCGATTCCTGACCCAGCCCTTCATGGTGACGGAGGCCTTCACCGGCCATGCCGGCGTCAGCGTGCCGCTGGAAGAGACGCTGAAGGGCTGCCGTGCCATCCTGGACGGCGACTGCGACGACTGGGCGGAAAGCGCCTTCTTCATGACCGGCACCCTGGATCAGGTCCGCGAGCGCGACAGCGCCGGGAGGGTGGCATGAGCGACCTTTCCCTCATCATCACCACCCCCACCTCCGTGGCCGCCCAGTTCACCGGCCTCCGCCATCTGCGGGCGGAGGACGCCAGCGGCGCCTTCGGCATCTGGCCCGGCCATGCCGACCTGCTGACCGCCCTGGCGATCTCCGTCATCAGCTGGCGCGGCGCCGATGGGCGGGAGGGCCATTGCGCGGTGCGCGGCGGGGTGCTGACCATCCGAGACGGCGCGCGGATCGCCGTGGCGACACGCGAGGCTGTGCCCGGCGACGATCTGCAAGCGCTGGAACGCGACGTGCTGGCCCGCTTTCGCCGCAACGTGGAGGAGGAGGGGGAAGCGCGATCCGGCGCCCGCCGCATGCATCTGGCCGCGATCCGCCACATCCTGGCCTATCTGCGCCCCGACCGCCGTCCAACGGGACCATTCGCACCCACCCCGGACGGCGGGGAGGATGCGCCATGACCGACGAGCAGGACCCGCTTCCCGACAGCGTCCGCCGCCAGCGCGAACGGCGGGAGCATTGGCTGCGCGAGGGCGAACGGCCGATGGGCCGCAACCTAGCCCTGATCGGGGCGCTGGGCTGGCTGGTGATCGTGCCGACGCTGGCCGGCCTGTTCGCCGGGCGCTGGCTGGACCAGCGGGCCGGCGGCGGAATCTTTTGGACGGCGGCGCTGCTGTTCGCGGGTGTGGTGCTCGGCGGATGGCTCGCCTGGAACCGCATCGAACAGGAACGCTGACATGACGACCGCCCCCTTCCTTGTCCCCGTCATCGCCGGGGCGTTGGCCGGTCTGGCGCTCGGCGCCCTGTTCTTCCGCGGGCTGGCGGCGACGGCACGGCTCTATGCGCTGGGCGGGGTCCGCCGGGCGGTGCCGCTCTATCTGCTGCGGCTGGCCGGCGCCACCGCCGGATTCACCATCGCCGCCCTCTGGGGCGGGGCGGAGGCGCTGCTGGCGATGCTTGCCGGCTTCCAACTGGCCCGCACCGTCGTGGTCCGCCGGGAAAGGCGGGCGCAGGAGGGCACGCCATGACCGAATCGCCGCTGACGACACCGGTGGTCTTCCTGCTGGGTCCGGTTTCGGTCACGCTGCCGGTCGTCGTCACCTGGGGGCTGATGGCGGTCATGGCGCTCGGCTCCGCCCTGGCGACCCGGCGGCTGCGGGTGGAGCGGCCCGGCCCGGTCCAGACCGTGCTGGAGCTGGTGGTGGAAACCCTGCGCCGGCAGATCGCCGAGACGATGCAGACCGACGCCACTCCCTTCCTGCCGCTGCTGGGTACGCTGTTCCTCTATCTGGCGGTCGCCAACCTGTCGGGGCTGGTTCCGGGCATGAAAGCGCCGACCGCCTTCCTGGAGACGGCGGTGGCGCTGGCGCTGGTCGTGCTGCTGGCATCGCAGGCGCTGGGCATCCGTCGCCGTGGTTTGTGGGCCTATCTGAAGGGCTTCGCCCACCCCACCCCGCTGCTGCTGCCGCTGAACATCCTGTCGGAGCTGACGCGCGCCTTCTCGCTGTCGATCCGCCTGTTCGGCAATGTGATGAGCGGGGAGTTCGTCATCGCCATCGTGCTGTCGCTCGCCGGCCTGTTCGTGCCGGTGCCGCTGATGGCGCTGGAACTGCTGCTGGGCCTCGTCCAGGCGTACATCTTCACCATTCTTGCCGCGGTCTTCATCGGCGGCGCCGTCGGAACAATCGAGAAAGGGTAGGAACCATGGACGTCCATGCCATCAGCATCCTGGGCGCCGCACTGGCGGTGTCGGTCGGCGCCATCGGCCCGGCATTGGCGGAGGGCCGCGCCGTCGCCGCCGCGATGGAGGCCATCGCCCGCCAGCCCGAGGCCGCCAACACCCTGTCGCGCACCCTGTTCGTCGGTCTGGCGATGATCGAGACCATGGCGATCTACTGCCTCGTCGTGGCGCTGCTTCTGCTGTTCGCCAACCCGTTCGCCTGAGCGCCGCAACCCCGAGGTCCGTCATGCACATCGACGGTTGGACGCTTCTGCTCCAGGCGATCAATTTCCTGATCCTGGTCTGGCTGCTGCGCCGCTTCCTCTACCGCCCGATCCTGGCGGTGATCGCCGAGCGGCAGGCCGCAACCGAGCGCGTCCGCACCGAGGCCGAGGCCGCGCGCCAAGCCGCCGAAGCGGCACGCCAATCCCTGGAGGCGCAGCGAACCGCCCTGCCCGCCGAACGCGACCGCCTGATCGCCGCCGCCCGCGCCGAAGCGGAGGCCGAACGCGCCGCCCTGCTGGAAAAGGCGAGGGGCGAGGCCGACCACGCGCTGGAGGAGGCCCGCAACCGGCTGGCCGACGAACGGGCGCAGGCGTTGGACGCGCTGCAGCGTCATGCCGCCGATCTCGGCACACAACTGGCGACCCGGCTTCTGCGCGACGCCCCGTCCGGCACCCTGACCCGTCCCCTGCTGGACGACGCCTGCGCCGCGGTGGAGTCCCTGAGCGGCCCCCAGCGCCACGGGCTCGCCGATGGGACCGAGCCGGTGCCGGTGCGCCTTGCCGCGGCATGCCCGCTGCTGGCCGAGGACGCCGCTCGCGCGCGCGACCGGCTGGCGGCGGCGCTCGGCCGGCCGGTGGCGCTGGAATTGGTCGAGGACCCGTCGCTGATCGCCGGGGTCGAACTGCATTTTGCCCACAGCGTCGTCCGACGCAGCTGGAAACAGACCCTGGCCGAGGCGAAGGAGGAGATGACCCGTCATGACTCCGCAAGAAGCGATGCCGACGCCCTCGCTTGAGGACGCGCTCGACGCCTGGATGCCGGGGGCGCTGCGCCGGCTCGACGGGCTGGATACGGCTGCGCGGCTGGAATCGGTCGGGCGGGTGGAATCGGTCGGCGACGGCATCGCCCATGTCTCCGGCCTGCCCGACGTCCGGGTGGACGAGCTTCTGCTGTTCCCCGGCGGCGTCGCCGGGCTCGCCATGGATCTGGACGAGCATATCGGCTGCGTCCTGCTCGGCGATGCCACGAAGGTCATGGCCGGCGGCACCGTCCACGGCACCGGAACGGTGCTGCGCGTGCCGGTCGGCGAAAAGCTGATGGGGCGGGTGGTCGACCCGCTCGGCAACCCGCTGGACGACGGCCCGCCGGTGGAACCCGAAGGGTGGGAGCCGGTGGAGCGTCCGGCCCCGACGATCGCGGAGCGCGCGGCGGTGTCCGAACCGCTGCTGACCGGCACCGTGGTCATCGACGCCATGTTCCCGCTTGGCCGCGGCCAGCGCGAACTGCTGATCGGCGATCGCGCCACCGGCAAGACGGCCATCGCGGTGGACGCCATCCTCAACCAGACCGACGGCGACGTGTTCTGCGTCTATGTCGCCATTGGGCAGAAGGCGTCGGGCGTGCGCGCGGCGATCGAGGCGGTGCGCCAGGGCGGTGCGGCGGCGCGCACCCTGTTCGTCATCGCCGCCGCCGATTCCGCCCCCGGTCTGCAATGGCTGGCGCCCTATGCCGGCTTCACCATGGCGGAATATTTCCGCGACAGCGGCCGGCATGCCCTGGTCATCGTCGACGATCTCACCAAGCATGCGGCGGTCCACCGCCAGATCTCCCTCCTGCTGCGCCGCCCGCCGGGGCGGGAGGCTTATCCGGGCGATGTCTTCTACCTGCACAGCCGCTTGTTGGAACGGGCGGCCAAGCTGACGGCCGCCAAGGGCGGCGGCTCGCTGACCGCCTTGCCCATCGCCGAAACCCAGAGCGGCAACCTGTCGGCCTACATCCCGACCAACCTGATCTCGATCACCGACGGGCAGGTCTGCCTCGACGCCAAGCTGTTCTACGAGGGGCAGAAGCCGGCGGTGGACATCGGCCGCAGCGTCTCGCGCGTCGGCGGCAAGGCCCAGCCGCCGGTGCTGCGCAATCTCGCCGAACCGCTGCGACTCGACTATGCCCAGTTCCTGGAACTGGAGGTGTTCACCCGCTTCGGCGGGTTGGTGGACGAGCGGACGCGCAAGGCGGTGGCGCACGGCCAGCGGATGCGGACCCTATTGGCCCAGCGCCACCTGTCGCCCCGCCCGCTGACGGTCCAGGCGGCGCAGTTGCTGGCTCTGGCCGACGGCACGCTGGACAACCTGCCGCTGGAGGCGATTCCCCGCTTCCAGGCCGCGCTCGCCACCCTGGCCGAGGCCCGCCCGCCGAGGATCGGCGAGAAGCTGGACGATGCCACCAGGACGGCATTGCGCGACCTGATCGCCCAGGCGGCAGCGGGTCTTGGCGAAGCCGCGCCCGGAGCCGCAACATGACCGAGCGGCTGACGGAGGTCGAGGCGCGGAAGGCCAGCGTGCAGGATCTGGGGGCGGTGACCGACGTCATGCGCTCGCTGGCCGCCATGCGGCTGCAGCAGGCGCTCGGCACGCTGGCCGGCACCCGCGCCTATGCCGAGGTGATCGCCGGGGCGCTGGCCCAGGCCGCCACATTGCTGGAAGACGCCCCGACGCAGTGGCCGGTGAATGGGCACGGCCATTCCGCTCTCGTGCTGTTCGCGCCGGAACACGGCTTCGTCGGCGCCTTCGCCGAACGGCTGGTCGAGATGGCGCTGACCGCCCCGCCCGGCTGCGCGCTGTGGGTGGTGGGCCAGCGCGGCGCCGCCCTGCTGGACGAACGCGGCCGTCCGCCCGCCTGGTGCACGGCGATGGCGACCAACACCGACGCCGTCACCGCCACCGCCCGGCGCATCGCCGACGCGCTCTATCGTGCCGCCGCGGACGGACGGCTGGGCCGGGTGGAGCTGCTCTATGGCCGCACCAACGCCGGTGCGCCGCCGGAACTGGTGCGCCGGCCGCTGCTTCCGCTCGGCCTGCCGCGGGACGGTGCCCGGCCGGTGCCGCCGCTGATCAACATGCCGCCGCGCGAGCTGATCGCCCGGCTGGTGGACGAGTATGTCTTCGCCTTGCTGGCCGACGCCGCGATGGAAAGCTTCGCCGCGGAGAACGCCGCCCGCCTGACCACCATGATGACCGCCCGCCACAACATCGAAACCACGCTCGACGAACTGACCGCCAAGGCGCGCCATCTCCGCCAGGAACAGGTCACGAATGAACTGATCGAGCTGGTGTCGGGGGCGGAGGCGATGGGCTGAGAGGGCGCGCGAACGCCGTCAGCAACTCCGCCGCCGCCAGCGCCGCGATCACCTCCGGCCGTTTGTCGCCGGTCAGCGCGGCACCGATGGGACAGGTCAGCCCCGCCAACGCATTGATCTCCCGCCCGCGTGCCCGGAACCAGCGCTCGAATTTCGCCCGCTTGGTCGCCGAGCCGATCATGCCGACATAGGCGGCATCGCCCCGGCGCAGGGCGGCTTCGGTAATCTCGAAATCCAGCGCGTGGCTGTGGGTCAGCACCAGATAGCCGGCCCCGGCCGGCGCGCTCGCCAGCGGGTCGAGCGGGCTGTCGGTCAGGATACGCTCCACCCCGGCCGGGATGGTTTCGGGAAACTCCTGCGCCCGCGCGTCGATCCACAGCAGGCGCAGCGGCAACGGGGCGAAGGCCGCCGCCATCGCGCGCCCGACATGGCCGGCGCCGAACAGCAGCAGCGTGGGCCGCGCTTCCAGCGCCAGGCGTTCGCGCTCCTGCAAATCGGCGAGAGTGCCGGCATCGGCCCGCTCCAGCCGCAGCACGACATGCCCGCCGCAGCACTGCCCGGTCGCCGGCCCCAGCGGAAGGTCGAGCGATTCGGCGGCGGTACCGTCCTCCAGCATGCGCCGCGCGGTGGCGATGGCGGTCCATTCCAGACGGCCGCCGCCGACGGTGCCGGCACAGGCCTGCCGCCCCACCAGCATGCCGGCCCCCTCCTCGCGCGGGGTGGAGCCGCGCGCCTCGGCGACGGTGACGAGGATGGCGGGGGCGCTTTGAGACAGCCAGTCCGAGAGGGTGGCGGAGAGGGCTGTCATGGTTGAGGGGAGGCCGCCACCCGCTCCCGCAAGGCCGCGATGCAGCTCAGCACCCGCTCCGGCGTCGCCGGCGCGTCCAGCCTTGGGCAGACGCGGTGGTCCGCCACGCTCGCCACCGCGTCGGACAGGGCGTGGAAGACCGACATGCCAAGCATGAAGGGCGGCTCGCCGACCGCCTTGGAGCGAAAGATGGTGTCCTCGCGGTTCGGCGCATTCTCCAGTAGCGCGACGTTGAAGATGCGCGGACGGTCGGAGCAGGCGGGGATCTTGTAGGTGCTGGGCGCGTGGGTGCGCAGGCGGCCCTGGGCGTCCCACCACAGTTCCTCCATGGTCAGCCAGCCCATTCCCTGGACGAAGCCGCCCTCGATCTGCCCCCGGTCGATGGCCGGGTTCAGCGACCGGCCGCAATCATGCAGGATGTCGACCCGGTCGACGACATATTCGCCGGTCAGCGTGTCCACCGTCACCTCGGCACAAGCCGCGCCATAGGCGAAGTAATAGAAGGGCGTGCCGCGTCCGGCCGCGCGGTCCCAATGGATCTTCGGCGTCTTGTAGAAGCCGGTGGCCGACAGCTGCACCCGCGCCATATAGGCGGCGCGCACCAGATCGGCGAAGCTCATCTCGCGGTCGCCGACCAGCACGCGGTTGCGCTGGAACCGCACCGCGTCGGGCGCGACGCTCCAATTCTCCGCCGCGAATGTGACCAGCCGCTCCCGGATGGTGCGGGCCGCCGCCTGCGCCGCCTTGCCGTTCAGGTCGGACCCCGACGACGCGGCGGTGGCGGACGTGTTGGGCACCTTGCCGGTGTTGGTTGCGGTCGGGCGGATGGTGGAGATGTCGACCTGGAACTCCTCCGCCACCACTTGGGCGACCTTGGTGTAGAGCCCCTGCCCCATCTCGATCCCGCCATGGTTCAGCTGGATGCTGCCGTCGGTGTAGACATGGACCAGCGCGCCGGCCTGATTGTAATGGCTGGCCGTGAAGGAGATGCCGAACTTCACCGGCGTCAGCGCCAGCCCTTTGCGCAGGATGCGGCTGGTGGCGTTGAAGGCGCGGATTTCCTCGCGGCGCTGCCAGTAGCCGCTGGTTTCCTCCAGTTGCGCCACCAGTTCCGGCAGGATGTTGTCGGTGACGGTCTGGTGATAGGGAGTCAGGTTGCGGTCATCGCTGCCGTAAAAGTTCCGCTTGCGGATCTCCAGCGGGTCCTTGCCCAGCGCGAAGGCGATCTCGTCGATCACCCGCTCCGCCGCAACCATGCCTTGCGGACCGCCGAAACCGCGGAAGGCGGTGTTGGACACCGTGTTGGTCTTCAGCGGCAGCGATTCCAGCCGCGCCGCCGGATAGAAATAGCCGTTGTCGGCATGGAACAGCGCACGGTCGGTCACCGGCCCCGACAGGTCGGCGGCATAGCCGGCCTTTGCCGCGAACAGCATGTCGACGCCCTCGATCAGCCCGCTATCGTCGAAACCGACGCGATAGTCGATCTCGAAATCATGGCGCTTGCCGGTGATCTGGAAATCATCGTCGCGGTCGGGGCGCAGCTTGGCGGCGCGGCCGGTGCGTTTGGCGACCAGCGCGGTGCAGGCGGCGAACAGGTTGGACTGCGTTTCCTTGCCGCCGAAGCCGCCTCCCATCCGCCGCACCTCCACCGTCACCGCGGCGCTGGGCAGGTCCAGAACATGGGCGACGATGTGCTGCACCTCCGTCGGGTGCTGGGTGGAGACGTGGATCAGCACCTCCTGGTCCTCGCCCGGCACCGCCATGGCGATCTGGCTTTCCAGATAGAAATGCTCCTGCCCACCGATGGCGAGCCTGCCCTCCACGCGATGCGCAGCCTCGGCCAGCGCCGCATCGGCGTCGCCGACCCGCAGCGTCATCGGCGCGGTGACCAGCGTCCGCTCGCCATCGCGGGCGGCGGCGATGGTCAGGACGGCGGGCAGGTCCTCATACTCGATCACCGCCAGCCTGGCGGCGCGGCGGGCCTGATCGCGGGTTTCGGCGGCGACGGCGAAGATCGGCTGGCCGACATGCTCGACCAGGGTCGAGGCGAACAGCGGCTCGTCATGCTTGCCCATGCAGCCGATGTCGTTCACCCCCGGCACATCGTCGGCGGTGAAGACCGCCACCACGCCCGGCGCCTGCCTGACCGGAGACAGGTCGATGGAGCGGATGCGCGCATGCGCCCGGCCGCTGAGGCCCAGATAGACGTGCAGCAGACCGGCCGGCTCGGCGATGTCATCGACATAGACCGCCTCGCCGCTGACATGCTTGTGCGCGCTCTCGTGCCGGCGCGGGTCATGGACGGCGCCCTGGATGCGGTCCGGAGCGGTGATGGGAGCGATAGGGGTCGTGACGTCAGGCATGGGCAAGCCTCCGGTCGCCGACCAGACGGGTTTCCGCCGCCGGGTCGCTGGTCTCGACATACAGCTTCATCAGCAAATTCGCGGCCACGGTGGAGCGATAGGCCGCGCTGGCCCGCCAGTCCGACAGCGGCGCGTAGTCGTCCGCCAGCGCCTCCATGCCCTGGCGAACGCAGTCCTCGGTCCAATGGCGGCCCAGCAGCACCGCTTCCGCCCCGCCGGCGCGTTTCGGGGTGCCGGCCATGCCGCCGAAGGCGATGCGGATGTCGGCGACCCGCCCCTCACCATCCAGCGTCAGGCGGAAGGCGCCGCAGACGGCGGAGATGTCCTGGTCGAAGCGCTTGGCGATCTTATAGGCACGGAAGCGCTCGCCCGCCGCCGGCTTGGGCAGGATCACCGCCTCGACGAATTCGCTCTCGCGGCGGTCCTGCTTGCCGTATTCGATGAAGAAGTCCTCCAGCGGCAGTTCGCGCGTGTTGTCGCCGCGCCGCAGCCGCAGGGTGGCGCCGCAGGCGATCAGCGCCGGCGGCGTGTCGCCGATGGGGGAGCCGTTGGCGATGTTGCCGCCGATGGTGCCCATGTTCCGCACCTGCTCCGCCCCGATGCGGCGGATCAGCTCGCCGAAATCCGGATAGAGCGCGGCGATTTGCTCCGCCGCGTCGCTGTAGGTGACGCCGGCGCCGATCACCAGCGCGTCGCCGCGATCCTCGATCCGCCGCAGGGCACGGACCCGGCCGGTGTAGATCACCGTCGCCAGCACGCGCTGGAATTTGGTCACCCACAGCCCGACGTCGGTCGCCCCCGCCACGATGGTGGCGCCGGGATTGTCGAGCAGAAGCTGCGCCAGTTGCGGCACGGTGGCCGGGGCGAGGAACCGCCGCCCGCCGGCGCCGACGCTGAGGATCTCCTCGTCGCGCAGGGCCTTCAGCTTCTCCGCCATCGCCGCGCGGTCGGCGAAGCGGTCGCTTTGGCGGTCGCCGATCCCGTACATGGCGTGAGCGGCGCGGACGATAGGCTCATAGCCGGTGCAGCGGCACAGGTTCCCGGCCAGTGCATCGTCGATGCGTTGCCCGTCCGGCCGCTCCTCGTTCAGGTACAGCGCCAGCAGCGACATGACGAAGCCCGGCGTGCAGAAGCCGCATTGCGAGCCGTGGCAATCCACCATCGCCTGCTGCACCGGATGCAGCGTACCGTCCGGCCCCTTCAGATGCTCCACCGTCAGCAGGCGGCAGCCGTCCAGCGTGGCGAGGAAGCGGATGCAGGCGTTCACCGCCTCGTAGCGCACCGTATCGCCGTCCAGCCGCCCGACCACGACGGTGCAGGCGCCGCAATCGCCCTCCGCACAGCCTTCCTTGGTGCCGACCCGCCGTTCCGACAGCCGCAGCCAGTCGAGCACCGTCAGGGTCGGATCGACCGCGTCGATCTCCCGAAGCTCGTCGCCGAGATAGAAGCGGAGGCGCTGGCGCATGGCTGCTCCCGATGAACTGGTGACGATGTGACGCAGTATTTCACCGACGTCGACTCTGTCACCAGATCGGCAGCAGGGGAAAGAGTTTCAAACGATTTGCAAAAGAGGCTTCGGCAATAGCCCCCCTCAAGCACTCCCTTCCGGCGTCATCGTCGCCAATCCCCCATCCGCGCGCACCGACGCCAGCGTCAGCGCATGCCAGTAGAGGTCCAGCAGGGCCGCCGGCATGCCGCCCTGCTCATGGCCTTCCATCGGCAGGATGGCGGCGGCATGGGCCAGCGCCGCGGTGGCGGCGTTCGCGCTGCGCGAGACGGCATCGCCCAGCAGGCCAAGCGTCTGGCCTAGCGCCGCGGCGTCGAAGCGCAGCAGGGCCGGCGGTACGGTGATCTGCGCCTCTCCCCCGCGCAGTCGGCCGACGGCGATGTAGACATGCAGCAGGTCGGGCCGGTCCTCCGGCCGCAGCAGGGCGGCGACGATGCGGTTGCCGGTCAGCGGGCCGGTCCCGTCGAACTCGTACATCGCGGCGCGCTCGCCCTGGCGGGTGGCGGCGAGGCCGGCGAGGCGGGCGGTCAGCGGCTCCGCCGCCCGGCGGTTGGCCTCGTCGAACAGGGCGGGGTGGCTGCCGCCCTCGCTCAGCACCACCAGCGGGGCGTCGGTCGCCGCCGCGGCGGCCAGCAGACGGGCCAGCACGGCGAAGGGATCGGTGCCCGCGTCACCCGCTTCCGCTTCCAGCAGGCCGGCACCGCGGCGCAGAACGGCCTCCGCAAAGCTGATGTCGATGTCCATGGCCGAGCCCTCCTCCCTGACGACGGAGCCCCTTTTAGGCCGGGGCGCCCCGCCTGCTCAATGGTAACCGAAGGCGCCCGTCACCTTTCCGCGGAAGATCCAATAGGAATAGGCGGTGTAGCCCAGGATCGCCGGGATCAGGAAGGCCATGCCGACCAGCAGGAACACCTGCGTTTCCGGCGGGGCCGCGGCCTCCCACACGGTGACGCCGGGCGGGATCAGGTGCGGCCACAGGCTGATGGCGAGGCCGAGATAGGAGAGGGCGAACAGCGCCATCGACAGCACGAAGGGCGCCACATCCCGGCTTTTGTCGATGGCCCGCCATAGGGCGACGGCCAGCACCGCCGTGACGATGGGCACCGGCGACAGGAGGATCAGGTTGGGCATGGAGAACCAGCGCGCGGCGATCTGCGGCAGCAGGAAGGGCGTCCACAGGCTGACCACCGCCACGCCGACCAGCACCACCAGCATCAGCAGCCGCGCCATGCGGAAGCACCAGTCCTGCAACGGCCCGATGGTCCGCCAGATCAGCCATGTCGCCCCCAAGAGCGCATAGCCCACCACCAGCGCCACCCCGCAGAACAAGCTGAAGGGCGACAGCCAGTGCAGCATGCCGCCGACGAACTGCCTCTCGTACACCGGAATCCCCTGGATGAAGGACCCCAGAACGACGCCCTGTGCGAAGGTCGCCAGCAGCGAGCCGAGGAAGAAGGAACGGTTCCACCAATGCCGCCCCGCCCGCGCCTTGAAGCGGAACTCGAAGGCGACGCCGCGGAAGATCAGGGCGATCAGCATGACCAGCAGCGGCAGATACATCGCCGGCAGAACCACGGCATAGGCGATGGGAAAGGCCGCGAACAGCCCGGCTCCGCCCAGCACCAGCCAGGTCTCGTTGAAGTCCCAGACCGGCGCCACCGTGTTCATCATGGTGTCGCGGTCCTCCTCCGTCGGGGCGAAGGGATAGAGGATGCCGATGCCCAGGTCGAAGCCGTCCATCAGCACATACATGAACACCGCGAAGCCGACGATCCCGACCCAGATCAGGGTCAGCAGGCTTCCTTCCGCAATTTCCTGCATCGGGCTTACTCCGCCGCTTCGAGGGACTGGTCGGTGGCCGACAGCGGCCGTTTCGGGCTCTGCGCTTCCGGCGGCTGGGGGGCGTCGTGAATGTGCGTCGGGCCGGTGCGCAGCAGGCGGATCAGGTAATAGGTGCCGGCGCCATAGATGATGGTGTAGGCGACGACGAAGGACAGCAGCGAGATCAGCGCCGCCTCCGTCGTCAGCGACGGGGTGACCGCGTCGGCCGTTCGCAGATGTCCGTAGACGGCCCAGGGCTGGCGCCCGATCTCGGTGGTGAACCAGCCGGCCAGGATGGCGACGAAGCCGATGGGCATGCAGCCGACCAGCACGCGCAGGAACCAGTCGCTGGTGAACAGCCGGCCGCGGAAGCGCAACACCAGATGAACCACCGCCACCGTCAGCATCAGCAGGCCGATGCCGACCATCAGGCGGAAGGTCCAGAAGATGATGCGCGGATCGGGCCGCTCGTCGGCCGGGAACTGCTTCAGGCCGGGAACCGTGCCGTTGAAGTCGTGGGTCAGGATCAGGCTGGACAGCGCGGGGATGCCGACCTCCAGATGGTTGGTTTCCTTCTCCACGTCGGGGATGGCGAACAGCACCAGCGGCGCGCGCGGGCCGCCCTCCCAATTGCCTTCCATCGCGGCGATCTTGGCCGGCTGGTATTCCAACGTGTTCAGCCCATGCTCGTCGCCCAGGAAAATCTGCAGGGGCGCCAGCACCGTGATGAGGGCGAGCGCCATGCCGAGACCCAGCTTCGCATGGTCGAAATGCCGGCGCTTCAACAGGTAGAAGGCGCTGATCCCGGCGACGACGAAACTGGTGGTCAGGAACATCGCCGTCACCATGTGGGCGAGGCGATAGGGGAAGGACGGGTTGAACACCACCTGCCACCAGTCGGTGACGAAGTACCGGCCGTCCCGGATCTCGAAGCCGGCCGGGGTGTGCATCCAGCTGTTGGCCGACAGGATCCAGAAGGACGACAGCAGCGTGCCCAGCGCCACCAGACAGGCCGCCATCAGATGGATGCCGCGCGGCACCCGGTCGCGCCCGAACAGCAGGATGCCGAGGAAGGCGGCCTCAAGGAAGAAGGCGGTCACCACCTCGTACTGGATCAGCGGACCCAGCACGTTGCCCACGGTGTCGGACCAGCGGCTCCAGTTGGTGCCGAACTGGTAGGACATGACGATGCCCGACACCACGCCCAGGCCGAAGGACAGCGCGAAGATCCGCGTCCAGAACTCCGACAGGCTGCGGTAGATGCCCTTGCCGGTGCCCACCCACAGCGCCTCCAGCAGCGCGATCCAGCAGGCAAGTCCCACGGTGAAGCTGGGGAACAGGATGTGGAAGGAGATCGTGAACGCGAATTGGATTCGCGACAGGATCAATGGATCGAGGTCCATGGCCGCCGCCTCTTTTGTTTGGGCGCGTGGATAGCCTTGCGCCGGGCGGAACCCGGCGCGGCTGTGGCAAGACCCCATGTAGGGTGAGTGATTGGGCCGGAAAGGGGACTAGTCTTTCGGGCTTAAGCCGGACTACGGGAAGCGGTAGCGAGGATGCGCTTTGCTGGGCGCACTGCCCCTTTGGACGATCTGGTCAGTGGGGCGGCCCAATCAATGCGGTGGATAAACCGCCGTGATGCCGGAAATCACCGTCTGCGCTGCCAGTGCCGCCAGAACGATGCCCAGCACGCGGCTGACCGTGTGGATCACGGTGCGGCCCAGCAGCCGCCCGACCCGGTCGGCGCCCAGCAGGATCAGCGTCACGCCGCCGATCACCGTCGCCGCCGCGCCCAGGACGCTGATCTGGCCAGCCACGGTGGTGCCGACGCGGTCCATCAGCAGCAGGATCGAGGTGATGGCGCCCGGTCCGGCGATCAGCGGCACCGCCAGCGGAAAGACGGCGATGTCGTGGGCGTCCTCGTCCGTCATCGCCTCGCCGGTATCGCGCTCCTTGCGTTCGGAGCGCTTGCCGAACAGCATCTCGAAGGCGATCCAGAACAGCAGCGCCCCGCCGGCGATGCGGAAGGCCGGCATTTCGATCGACAGCGTCTGCAGCACCACCTTGCCGAAATAGGCGAAGAAGACCAGCACCACGATGGCGATGGCGGTGCCGCGCAGCGCAATGATCCGCTTGTGCCGCTCATCGAAACCGCGGGTCAGCGCGATGAACAGCGGCACCAGCCCCGGCGGATCGACGACGACGAAAAAGACGATGAGATTGCTGATGTAGTCCGACAAAGCGGGCTCCAGCCTGATGTGTCTGTGGATTGGGTCCACCAATCATAGGCGTGGCGGCGCGGGGTGTCACCCCTCGGCCGGATTTCAACTTTCGGCCAGCGCGTGGGCGAAGGCCTCCACCCCCTGCACACCCGCCGGGGTCAGCCCGTAGGTGCCGCGCCCGACCCGCTCGAACCAGCCATAGACGTTGCGCAGCAGCATCGGCCCGACATCCTTCGGCGCCCCCGCCTTGCGCAGCGCCGCGACGGTCAGCGGCCCGTCGCGCAACATGCGGGCGATGCGCAGCGCATCCTGGCGATAGGCGGTGACGATGGCGACGCGGGTGGAGCCGCCACGATTGGGGTCGCCGACCCGGCGGGCATGCTCGCCCAGCAGGCGTGTGGTGCGCTTCTTGTCCTTGCGCGGGGTATAGGGCACGGGATCGAGCAGCACGGCGACACGCTGCCCCTCGGCCAGCCCCGGATCGACCATCAGCAGGCCGAGACCCAGCCGGCGGCAGAGCTTCTTCACGTCACCATCCAGCGGCGACGGGCCGGTGGCCTTGCGCCCCGGCTGAGGCACGGCGAGATAGACGCTGTCGCTGATCGCCAGCCGGTCCACCCCCTGCAGCACGAGGTCGAGGGTGAAGCGCTTCTTCAGTTCGACGATCACCGGCGGCTCGGCACCGCGCGTGGCGACGAGATCGCAGCCATGGATCTCCGCCTTCACGTCATAGCCCTGGGCTTCGAGGAAGGACTTTACTGGCGCGTAGAGGTCGGTTTCGGCGGTGACGGTCATGCGCCGAGGGGCCGCGAATCCACCTCTCCCCCCCGCTCGCGCGCAAACTTCGTTTGCGCTGACGCGACAGGCGGATCGAAGATCCGCCGAAAGCGGGGAGAGGTCGGCCGGCCGTGCCGGCCGAGTGAGGGGGACGGACCCTCGCCCGTTTGCGGGAGAGGGTGGCTGCGCAGCAGCCGGGTGAGGGACTGCGCGATGCTTGAGGAATCCTCGGAACGGATCCCCCTCACCCCGACCCTCTCCCCGGGGGGGAGAGGGGGACCGCCGTCAAAACTTGCGCCACTCGTCGCCGAAGAGGCCGTACTTGTCGACAAACTCATCGTAAGCCTTGAAGGCTTCACGGTTTTCCTCAGTCCAGCGTTGCTTCTCGGCTTCGGTCATACGCGCTCGCTTGCGGTATGCGCAAGCCTCCGAAGCCGAAAAGCCTCGCCGATCTTCGGACGACATCAAGCCGCCGCCTTCTGCTTGCGCAGGATGCCCAGGATGTCCGACGCCGCCTTCGGGATGTTGGTGCCCGGCCCGTAGATCGCCGCGGCGCCAGCCTTATACAGGAAGTCGTAGTCCTGCGGCGGGATCACGCCGCCGCACACCACCAGGATGTCGCCGGCGCCTTGGCGGCGCAGTTCCTCGATCAGCTGCGGGACCAGCGTCTTGTGGCCGGCGGCCTGGGACGACACGCCGATGACGTGGACGTCGTTTTCCACCGCCTGCCGCGCGGCCTCGTCGGGAGTCTGGAACAGGGGGCCGATGTCGACGTCGAAGCCGATGTCGGCGAAGCTGGTGGCGATCACCTTGGCGCCGCGGTCGTGGCCGTCCTGGCCCATCTTCACCACCAGGATGCGCGGCCGGCGGCCTTCGTCGGCGGCGAAGGACGCCACCTCCTCCTGGATCTTCTTGAAGCCCTCGTCGCCCTCATAGGCCGAACCGTAGACGCCCGACACCGACCGGATGACCGCGACATGGCGGGTGAAGGCCTTTTCCAGCGCGTCGGAAATCTCGCCGACGGTGGCGCGGGCGCGGGTGGCCTCGACCGACAGGGCAAGCAGGTTGCCGGTCTTCTCGGTGGCGGCCTTGGTCAATGCTGCCAACGCCTCCTGGCACTTGGCCTCGTCGCGGGTGGCGCGGATCTGCTTGAGCCGGGCGATCTGCGCCTCGCGGACGGCGGTGTTGTCGATGTCCAGCACGTCCACCCCCTCGGGGTTCTCCGGACGGTACTTGTTGACGCCGACGATCACCTCCTCGCCGCGGTCGATGGCCGCCTGACGGCGGGCGGCGGCCTCCTCGATCAGCAGCTTGGGCATGCCGCTCTCGACCGCCTTGGTCATGCCGCCCATTTCCTCGACGCGGCCGATCAGTTCCAGCGCGGCGTTGACGAGGCTGTGGGTCAGATGCTCGATGTAGTAGGAGCCGCCGAGCGGATCGACCACCTTGGTCACGCCGGCTTCCTCGGCGATGATCAGCTGGGTGTTGCGGGCGATGCGGGCGGAGAATTTGGTCGGCAGGCCCAGCGCCTCGTCGAAGGCGTTGGTGTGCAGCGACTGGGTGCCGCCCAGCACCGCCGCCATCGCCTCGATGGTGGTGCGGATGACGTTGTTGTAGGGGTCCTGCTCGGTCAGCGAGACGCCGGAGGTCTGGCAGTGGGTGCGCAGCGCCAGCGAGCGCGCATCCTTCGGCTGGAACTTCTCCTGCATCAGGGAGGACCACAGCAGGCGCGCGGCGCGCAGCTTGGCGATCTCCATGAAAAAATTCATGCCGATGGAGAAGAAGAAGGACAGGCGCGGCGCGAACTTGTCGACCGGCAGCCCCTTGGACATCGCGGCGCGGACATATTCCAGGCCGTCGGCGATGGTGAAGGCCAGCTCCTGCACCGCCGTCGCCCCGGCCTCCTGCATGTGATAGCCGGAGATCGAGATCGAGTTGAACTTCGGCATGTGCTGGGAGGTGTACTCGATGATGTCGGCGATGATCCGCATCGAGGGTTCGGGCGGGTAGATGTAGGTGTTGCGGACCATGAACTCCTTGAGGATGTCGTTCTGGATGGTCCCGCTCAGCTTATCCTGGCTGACGCCCTGCTCTTCCGCCGCGACGATGTAGCCGGCCAGGATCGGCAGCACCGCGCCGTTCATGGTCATCGACACCGACATCTTGTCGAGCGGGATGTCGGCGAAGAGAACCTTCATGTCCTCGACGCTGTCGATCGCCACGCCGGCCTTGCCGACGTCGCCAACGACGCGCGGATGGTCGCTGTCATAGCCGCGGTGGGTGGCGAGGTCGAAGGCCACCGACAGGCCCATCTGGCCGGCCTTGAGGTTGGCCTTGTAGAAGGCGTTCGACTCCTCCGCGGTGGAGAAGCCGGCATATTGCCGGATGGTCCAGGGCTTCACCGCGTACATCGTGGCGCGCGGGCCGCGGGTGAAGGGCGGGAAGCCAGGCAGCGTGTCCAGCTCCATCCCTTCGAGATCGGCGGCGGTGTATAGCGCCTTGACGTCCAGACCTTCCGGGGTCTTCCAGGTCAGCTTGGAAAGGTCGCCGTCGGCGCCGAGATCCTTGGCGGCCAGCTTGTCCCAATCGGCAAGGGTCTTCTTCGGGAACTCGGTCATCGACGCCTCCTGATGGCTTCTTATGGCGCTGGTAGGGTATCAGTGCGTTTCCGCCCGACGCACCCCCTTCCAACGGTTCCATGAACCATTGGAAGGGGGCAGGGGGTACGCTTCCTCTCGATACTTTTCTTCTTATTATACGGTTACGCGAATTCCACGATCTTCTGATCGACCGCCAGGCTGCTGCCCGGGGCTGCGTGGATTTTCGCGACCGTTCCGTCCTGCGCGGCGCGCAGAATGTTTTCCATCTTCATGGCCTCGACCACGGCCAGCACCTCGCCGGCCTTGACCTCCTGGCCTTCCGACACCGCCAGCGACACCAGCAGGCCCGGCATCGGCGACAGCAGGAACTTCGACATGTCCGGCGGCGCCTTGACCGGCATCAGCGCGTCCAGCTTGGCCGCCTTCGGGGTCAGCACCTTGACGATGGCCTGCGAGCCGCTGTGGTGCAGGCGATAGCCGACGCCGACACGGTCGATCTGGACGCAGACATGCTGGCCGTTCACCGTGCCGCGGAACAGCGGCTCGCCGATCTGCCAGTCGCTCCACACCGTGTGGTGCTTGGCCTCGATGTCGACGGTGTAGCCGATGCGCTGCGGGCTGCCGTCGGCCGGGTGCAGGTGCACCGGATGCTGGGTGCCGTCCAGCACCACCACCCAGTCGTCGCGCACCGTCACCTTGCCGCCGGGCATCTTGCCGGAGATCTGGATATCGCGGTCGTTCAGGCTGCGATGGATCACCGCCGCCACCGCGATCAGCACGGCCGGATCTTCCGGCGGCAGGTCGGAGGCGTGGAAGCCGTTCGGATATTCCTCGGCGATGAAGTTGGTGGTCAGCCGCCCGTCGACGAAGCGCTGGTTCGCCATCAGCGAGGCCAGGAACGGGATGTTGTGGCTGACGCCGCGGATGTAATACTGGTCCAGCGCCTCGCGCATGCCGGCGATCGCCGCGTCGCGCGTCGATCCCCAGGTGCAGAGCTTGGCGATCATCGGATCGTAGTACATCGAGATCTCGCCGCCCTCGAACACGCCGGTGTCGACGCGGACATGCGGATCGGCGGCCGGCGGCTGGTAATGGGTCAGGCGGCCAGTGGAGGGCAGGAAGTTGCGGAAGGGATCCTCCGCATAGACGCGCGCCTCGACCGCCCAGCCGGTCAGCTTCACGTCGTCCTGGGTGATCGACAGCTTCTCGCCATAGGCGACGCGGATCATCTGCTCGACAAGATCGAGGCCGGTGATCAGCTCGGTGACCGGATGTTCGACCTGAAGACGGGTGTTCATCTCCAGGAAGTAGAAGTTGCGCTCGGCGTCGACGATGAACTCCACCGTGCCGGCCGACTTGTACTGCACCGCGTTGGCCAGGGCCACCGCCTGTTCGCCCATCGCCTTGCGGGTGGCGGCGTCGAGGAACGGCGACGGCGCCTCTTCGATGACCTTCTGGTGGCGGCGCTGGATCGAGCATTCACGCTCGCCCAGATACAGGCAGGTGCCCTGCCCGTCGGCCAGCACCTGGATTTCGATGTGGCGCGGCTGCTGGATGTACTTCTCGACGAACACACGGTCGTCGGCGAAGCTTGACCGCGCCTCGTTCTGGGCCGAGCGGAAGCCCTCGCGCGCCTCCTCGTCGTTCCAGGCGACGCGCATGCCCTTGCCGCCGCCGCCGGCCGACGCCTTGATCATCACCGGATAGCCGATGTCGCGGGCGATGGTCACCGCCTCGCTGTCGTCGGCGATGACCCCGAGATAGCCGGGGACGGTCGACACGCCGGCGGCTTTCGCCAGCTTCTTGGACTCGATCTTGTCGCCCATGGCCTGGATGGCGTGGGCGTCCGGACCGATGAAGGCGATGCCGGCGGCCGCCAGCGCCTCCTGGAACTCGCGCTTCTCCGACAGGAAGCCGTAGCCGGGGTGAACGGCCTGGGCGCCGGTCTTCCTGCAGGCCTCGACGATGCGGTCGACCAGCAGATAGCTCTGGGCCGAAGGCGCGGCGCCGATATGGACGGCCTCGTCGGCCATCTCGACATGCAGGGCGTTCTTGTCGGCGTCGGAATAGACCGCGACGGTCTTGATGCCCATGCGGCGTGCCGTGCGGATGACGCGGCAGGCGATCTCGCCACGATTGGCGATGAGGATCTTCTCGAACATGCTGCCGGCCCTCACAGCGGAATGTTGTCGTGCTTGCGCCAGGGGTTCTGGAGCTGCTTGTTCTTGAGCATGGACAGCGCCTTCGTGATGCGGCGGCGGGTGCCGTGCGGCATGATGACGTCGTCGATGTAACCGCGCGACGCGGCGACGAAGGGATTGGCGAACTTCTGCTTATATTCTTCCGTACGCGCTTCGATCTTCTCGGCGTCGCCGATGTCGCTGCGGAAGATGATCTCCACCGCGCCCTTGGCGCCCATCACCGCGATTTCAGCCGACGGCCACGCATAGTTGACGTCGCCGCGCAGATGCTTGGACGACATCACGTCGTACGCGCCGCCGTACGCCTTGCGGGTGATGACCGTCACCTTCGGCACGGTGGCTTCGGCGTACGCGTACAGCAACTTGGCGCCATGCTTGATGATGCCGCCGTACTCCTGCGACGTGCCGGGCATGAAGCCGGGGACGTCGACCAGGGTCAGGATCGGAATTTCGAAGGCGTCGCAGAAGCGCACGAAGCGCGCGGCCTTCTTGGAGCTGTCGATGTCGAGGCAGCCGGCGAGCACCATCGGCTGGTTGGCGACGATGCCGACCGTGGAGCCGTTCATGCGGGCGAAGCCGATGAGGATGTTCTTGGCGTATTCCGGCTGGAGTTCGAAGAAGTCGCCCTCGTCCACGATCTTGAGGATCAGCTCCTTCATGTCGTAGGGCTTGTTCGGGTTCTCCGGCACCAGCGTGTCGAGCGAGAAGTCTTCGCGGTCGAGCGGGTCGCTGCAGGGGCGGACCGGCGCCTTCTCCCGGTTGGAGGACGGCAGGAAATCGACGAAGCGGCGCAGCTGCAGCAGAGCCTCGACATCGTTCTCGAAGGCCAGATCGGCGACGCCCGACTTGGTGGAGTGGGTGACGGCGCCGCCCAGCTCTTCGGCGGTCACGACCTCGTGAGTGACGGTCTTCACCACGTCCGGGCCGGTGACGAACATGTAGGAGCTGTCCTTCACCATGAAGATGAAGTCGGTCATGGCCGGCGAATAGACCGCACCGCCGGCGCACGGCCCCATGATGAGGGAAATCTGCGGGATGACGCCCGAGGCATCGACGTTGCGCTGGAACACCTCGGCATAGCCGCCCAGCGAGGCGACACCCTCCTGGATGCGGGCACCGCCCGAATCGTTCAGGCCGATGACCGGCGCGCCGACCTTCAGCGCCTGGTCCATGATCTTGCAGATCTTCTCGGCATGCGCTTCCGACAGCGCGCCGCCGAAGACCGTGAAGTCCTGGCTGAAGACGAAGACGAGTCGGCCGTTGACGGTGCCGTGGCCGGTGACCACGCCATCGCCCGGAACCTTCTGGTTTTCCATGCCGAAGTCGATGCAGCGATGTTCGACGAACATGTCGAACTCCTCGAACGACCCTTCGTCGAGGAACAGGTCGATCCGCTCGCGCGCGGTCAGCTTGCCTTTGGCGTGCTGGCCGGCGATGCGCTTCTCACCGCCGCCCAGCCGCGCCGCGGCGCGCTTGGACTCCAACTTGGCCAGAATGTCTTGCATCGGGCGTTTCCAATCCTTGGCGTCGCAGTGACTGTCCCCGCTCCGGCGGCAAGCGACGCAATCATTCACCGGAACGCCGCGGATTATTCACAAACTTCGCAGCGCTTCAAACAGCCTCTTCGCAAAAACGTGCGAAGTTGCGAAGCCCTTTGCAATTGCGGCTTAGCCCTTGCTAAGATTGCGAAGAACGGCGGATTTCCAATGCCGTCGCCGGGGCGGGAATTTATACGCATGCAAAAGAAGCTATTCCTTGGCTACAAGCTGCGCCGCCTACGCGAACAGCGCAGCCTGACCCAGGCCTCGTTGGCCAAGACTCTGGAACTTTCGCCCAGCTATCTCAACCAGTTGGAGAACAACCAGCGCCCGCTGACCCTGCCGGTGCTGATGCGGATCGCCGCCATCTTCGAGCTGGAACTGTCCGCCTTCCTGGAGGATGAAGACAGTCGGCTGGTCTCCGACCTGCGCGAGGCGCTGGCCGACCCGCTGTTCGCCGGCGCGCCGCTGACCGCGGGCGAGTTGCGCAGCGTGGTGGGCTCCAGCCCCGAACTGGCCCGCCGGGTGCTCAGCCTGCATCAGGCCTATCAGAAGCTGCATGAGCGGGTGCAGTCGCTGGCCGACAGCCTGTCCAACCGCGAACAGGGTGACAGCTTCGCCGGGCCGCAATTTCCGTATGAAGAGGTGAGGGACTATTTTCACTACTGCAACAATTACATCGGCCCGCTGGACGAGGCGGCGGAGCGGCTGTGGGACACCGAGAAGATCCATTCCGGATCGCTGCTGAACGAACTGGCCGCCTATCTGAAGCGCCGCCACGACGTGCGGGTGAAGATCGTCGCCGACGAAGCGGGCGAAACCGCCATGCGCAGCTACGACGCCACCACCGGCACGCTGCGGCTGTCGGCACTGCTGACCAGTTCCAGCCGCGCCTTCCACATGGCGAACCAGATCGCGCTGCTGGAATTCGGCGATCAGATCGACGATCTGGTGGATCAGGCGAAATTCTCCAGCGAGGATGCGCGGTCGATCTGCCGGGTCGGGCTCGCGAATTACTTCGCCGGGGCGCTGGTTCTGCCCTACCGCGCCTTTTCCGCGCAGGCCCGCGCATTGCGCCACGATGTGGAGCAACTGCAAAGCCGCTTCTCCGCCAGTTTCGAGCAGGTCTGCCACCGGCTGTCCACCCTGCAGCGGCCGGGGGCGCGCGGCCTGCCCTTCTATTTCGTGCGGGTCGACATGGCCGGCAACATCACCAAGCGCCATTCCGCCACGCGCTTCCATTTCGCCCGCTTCGGCGGCGCCTGCCCGCTGTGGAACGTCCACGAGGCCTTCGCCCAGCCCGGCAAGATCCTGGTGCAGTTCGCCCAGATGCCCGACCGCACCGCCTATATCAGCATCGCCCGCACGGTGACCAAGCGCGGCGGCGCCTATCTGAAGCCGTCACGGCAGTTCGCCGTCGGGCTTGGCTGCGAGGCCAGCCACGCGCCGGAGCTGGTCTATGCCGCCGGCATCGACATCACCGACATGAAGGCGGCGGTGCCGATCGGCGTGAACTGCCGCCTGTGCGAGCGCACCGACTGCCAGCAGCGCGCCTTCCCGCCGATCGGCAGCGAATTGCGGGTGAACGAGCATCACCGCAGTTTCGTGCCCTATCTGTTCAATCCGCCGGACACGCGGTCCGGTTGACCTCCGCGTTCGGCTGGCCCGCGTCGCCGCCGTCGCCGTCATCGAGAACGACCCGGTCACGCCCTTCGTCTTTCGCCCGGTAAAGCGCATTGTCGGCCCGGATCAGCAGGCGGTCGATGCTGTCGCCGTCCCGGAATCCGGCGACGCCGAAACTGCCGGTCTGCCGGTGGCCGTTGGGGAAGCCATAGGCGCGCATGGTCCGCCGCAACCGCTCGGCAAGCGCAAACGCGGCTTCCAGACCGGTCTCCGGGCAGAGGATCAGGAATTCCTCGCCACCCCAGCGGCCGACCGTGTCGGTTGACCGCAGCGCATCGCGGGCCAGGCCGGCGAATTCGACCAGGACCTGATCGCCGAAGACATGGCCGTAGCGGTCGTTGACCTGCTTGAAATGGTCCAGATCGATGAGGATGATCGACATCGGCCTGCCATAACGGCCGGCCCGCTCCATTTCCGAACGGCAGACGTCGTTCAGGTGGCTGCGGTTGGCAAGGCCGGTCAGTACGTCGGTGCGCGACTGCACCCGCAGCCGCTCGTTCACCCGCATCAGCTTGACGATCCAGAACAGGCTCGTCAGAACCACCGCCGCCGGAATTACCAGCAGTTTCGCCAATGTCCAGCGATCGAGCGGCGACTGGACCTGAATGGCGACATGACGGTTGGCGATGACGGCACGCTCGGCGGCCGAGATCGTCCGGACCCCACGGTCGAGGGCCGCCAGCAGCTCCGGCTCGTCCCGGCGCACGCCGATCCGCAGCAGGTTCTCATAGCCCGGCAGATGGCCCGCGACCTTCAGGTTGAACCAGCCGGCCGTCTTGATGGTGTAGACGGCGACCGTGAGCGATCTCAGCGTCATGTCGGCCTTGCTGCGGGAAACCATGGCAAATGCGTCGGCCTCGCTGTCGACCAGGACGATGCGCAGTTTGGGAAAATCGCGCCGCACCCTCTCTTCGATCGACGTACCCTTGGGAAGCACCATCGTTTCGCCGCTGATTCCGGCGAGATCGGCGACATAGTCGTGCCCCTCTCGCGTCACCAACACATTGGGATCGACGAACAGCGGCTCGGTGAACGCCAACCACTCCTCGCGCTTCGGCGTCCGGTTCAGAAAGCTGAGAAAGCGGCAACGCCCATCGCGCGCCGCCGCGATGCTTTCCTCCCAATCGCGGGTCGGCAGGACACGCAGGTCCACCCCGGAGCGCTGCGAAACCAGGGCCAGCAGATCCGCGGCGATTCCCTGGTGCCTTCCGTCGGCGGTGATCGATTCGTAGGGCGGCCAATCCGGATCGGTGCAATAGGGGACCGCCTCGCCGCCCTGGGCCGCCGCACTGGCCAGCAGCTGTACCGGAACCGCCAGCGCCGCGAGAAGGTGCCGCAGCCGGCCCAACGGTCGCCCGGACATCGATTCTGCCATAGAGCCACTTCTCCGGCGTCGGCCTACCTACTCAGGTATACCGCCGCAGAATACAGCGCTTCGTGGATCAGGGCTTGCTAAATGATGCGCCGCTGGCCCGCAACTTGCTGAGAATGGATCGCAAGATCGGCCGGAGCGCTGACCTCGGTCGTTTTCCGGCCCGATCGCTGCAAGCTGCTTCGCATTTTGCCAATGGCGGGCCATGGACGGTGACAATCTGCATCACGCCCCCAATCGGCGGGGGACTGCCTTCGCTCCCGAAGCGCTGGCCCGCATGCTGTCGGTATCGACCGCGTCCCTGGCCCAGGGACGCGGCATCGACCTGGACGTGAGCGTGCTGAGCGGCACGCCGCCGCGGCTGGTGGGAGATGCGGAAACCGCGGGCGCGCTGTACAACGCGCTGACCGCCAGCGCCATCGCCAACGCCGGCCCCGGCCGGCTGGACGTCCGCCTGTCGGCCCTGCCGGCGGGGGATGAGCGCGTGACCCTGCGGGCCGAGCTGACCGGACGATTCGACAGCCATGGCGAGACCGGCTTCGGCCAGGAACTCGCCCGGCGTCTGCTGGCGGCGCTGGGAGCCCAGATGACGGTGGAGCACCATGCCGACGGGATCCGTCGGGCGGTGCTGGACATGCCGGTCGCCCTGCCCTCCCGCACCACCGACGCCGAGCGGCTGATGAGCTGGGCGCGCGCGCGCGGCGGCCGGTTGCTGGTGGTGGACGACAGCGCCACCAACCGGATGGTGGTCGCCGGGCTGCTCGCCAAGGCGGGATTCTCGGTCGAAACCGCCACTGGCGGAGCGGAAGCGGTGGAGGCCATCGCCCAGGCGCCGGTTCCGCCCGAAGCGGTGCTGATGGACGTCGCCATGCCCGACATGGACGGGGTGACGGCGACCACCACCATCCGCCGGCTGGGCGACGGACGGGGCCGCATCCCGATCATCGCCGTCACCGCCAACGCCCAGCCGGAAGACCGCGTCCGCTGCCTGTCCGCCGGGATGAACGACTATCTGACCAAGCCGGTGCGGCGCGCCGACCTGCTGGGCGCCCTGGAGCGCTGGCTGGCGCCGCAGCCGGTCTGAAACCTCAAAAGGACGAGTCCGGTTCCTTCAGGAAGGCCTCCTCTTCCGGCGTGCCCGGCCGGCCGAGGATGGCGTTGCGATGGGGAAAGCGGCCGAAGCGCCCGATGATCTCGCGGTGGCGCCGGGCATAGCGCACGGTCGTCTCGTCGCCCACCCGCTCGGTGAACAGGGCGACGGAGCGGTCCTGGCTGCCCATGTCCTCGTGATGCTCGAAGGGCAGGTAGAGGAAGATCCGCTCGTCGGTCGTGCATTCCAGATCGAAGCCGTTGGCGACGGCATGGTCGCTGACGCCCCGCGCCTTGTCGTCGGTGGCGAAGGCGCGGGGATCGTCGCGGAACATGTTGCGCGGCACCTGATCCAGCAGCACGCACAGCGCGATGCAGCCGTCGACATCCTCCATCCAATGATCGTACGCGCCGCGCGCCGCCGCCTCGTAATGCGGCCCCAGCGTATCGGCGACCGCCCGGTCGAAGCTGGCCGATTTGCGGAACCAATAGGGCTTCATCGCCTCGTCGAACCAGAAATCGACGATCTCGTCGATCAGCCTGTCCACCATCGTTTTCTCCACCCCTGCCTCTGACGCCCGACGATCTGTACCCCCAAAAGGAACAGGGCGCCCAACGGGGCGCCCTGTCCAGGTCTCAAATCGCCTCACCGAACCGCCGGGCTCAGTGCAGCGTGCTCCACAGCTTGCGCTTGGCGGCGTACATCAGACCGGCCAGCACCAGCAGGAACAGGATGACCTTGACGCCCATCTGCTTGCGGGCATCGAGGTGCGGTTCCGCGACGAAGGTCAGGAAGGTCGCAACGTCGTGCGCCTCCTGCTCCACCGTCGCCTTGGTGCCGTCGGCGTAGGTGACGCCGTCGGGCTGCAGGATGTTCGGCATGCCGACCTGATGGCCGGGGAACACCTTGTTGTAGTTCATGCCGTCCATCAGATGGACGTCGGGCGGCGGCTCCTCGAAGCCGGTCAGGAAGGCGTAGATATAATCCTCGCCGCCGACGCGGGCCTTGGCCATCAGCGACAGGTCCGGCGGCAGCGCGCCGTTGTTCGCCACGCGGGCGGCCTGGTCGTTCGGGAACGGCGACGGGAAATGGTCGGCCGGGGTGCCCGGACGCATGAACATCTCGCCCGCGTCGTTCGGGCCGGCCTGCACCTCATAGCCGGCGGCAAGCGCCTTCAGCTCGTCTTCCTTGAAGCCGATGCCGGCCAGCGTCCGGATCGGCACCAGATGCATCGAGTGGCAGGCCGAGCAGACTTCCTTGTAGATCTGGAAGCCGCGCTGCGCCGCCGCCTTGTCGATGGTGCCGAAGATGCCGGAATGCGGCCAGCTCTGCTTGGGGATGTGCACGCCTTCGGAGGCCTGCGCGGCCCCGGCGATGCCGAGTGCCAGCGCCGCCGAAAGGATTGCAGTCTTCAACGCGCGCATCAGGCCTTCTCCATCGGCTTGGCATGGGCGCCGGCGGCGATGCCACCACCGCCCTTCAGAACGGACTCGGAGATGCTGGTGGGAAGCGGGGGCGTGCGCTCCAGCTTGCCCAGCAACGGCAGCAGAATCAGGAAGTGGAAGAAGTAGTAGGCGGTGCCGATACGCGCGATCAGCAGCCAGGAGCCCTCGGCCGGCATGGCGCCGGCATAGCCCAGGATCAGAGCGTCGATCGCCAGGATCCAGAAGAACTGGCGGTAGACCGGGCGGAACTTGCAGCTGCGGATCTTGGAGCGGTCGAGCCACGGCAGGAAGGCCAGCAGCGCGATCGAGCCGAACATCGCCAGCACGCCGCCCAGCTTGTCCGGGATCGCGCGCAGCATGGCGTAGAAAGGCAGGAAGTACCATTCCGGAACGATGTGCGCCGGGGTCACCAGCGGATTGGCCGGAATGTAGTTGTCCGGATGGCCCATGTAGTTCGGCATGAAGAACACGAACACCGCGTAGATGATCAGGAAGATCACCACGGCGAAGCCGTCCTTGACCGTCACGTACGGGTTGAACGGGACGGTGTCCTGCGGACCCTTGGGGTCGATGCCGAGCGGGTTGTTCGAACCGCAGACGTGCAGCGCCGCCGTGTGCAGGATCACCAGACCCAGCAGGACGAAGGGCAGCAGGAAATGCAGCGCGAAGAAGCGGTTCAGCGTCGGGTTATCGACCGAGAAACCGCCCCACAGCAGCGTGACGATCGGATCGCCGACGATCGGGAAGGCGGAGAACAGGTTCGTGATGACGGTGGCGCCCCAGAAGCTCATCTGGCCCCAGGGCAGCACATAGCCCATGAAGGCGGTGCCCATCATGACGAGGAAGATGATGACGCCCAGGATCCACAGGATTTCGCGCGGCGCCTTGTAGGAGCCGTAATACATGCCGCGGAACATGTGGATGTAGACGGCGATGAAGAACATAGACGCGCCGTTGGCGTGCACATAGCGCAGCAGCCAGCCGTAATTCACGTCGCGCATGATGCGCTCGACCGAATTGAAGGCCAGCGAGGTGTGCGACGAGTACTGCATCGCCAGGAACAGGCCGCTGGCGATCATGATCACCAGCATGATGCCGGCAATGGCACCGAACGCCCACAGATAGTTGACGTTCCGCGGCATCGGGTAGTGGTTGTACTCGTGATCCAGCATCGTGAAGATCGGCAGGCGGCTGTCGATCCAGTTCACGACCGGATTCTTGAACTTGGTGGCTTGAACCTGAGCCATCTCGGGGTCTCCAGAACCGTTGGGCCGCTTAACCGAGCCGGATCTTGGTATCGCCGGTGAAGGCGTACGTCGGAAGGACAAGGTTGGCGGGGGCCGGGCCCTTGCGGATGCGCCCAGCGGTGTCGTAGTGCGAGCCGTGGCAGGGGCAGAACCACCCGCCATAGTCGCCGCGCGGATCGGTGACCTTCTGCCCGAGCGGCACACAGCCCAGATGCGTGCAGATGCCGATGACGATCAGCCATTCCGGCTTCTTCACGCGGGCATCGTCGGCAACCGGATCGCGCAGGTCGTTCAGATTGACTTCCTTGGCGGACTCAATCTCTTCGGCGGTGCGGTGGCGAACAAAGACAGGCTTTCCGCGCCAGGTGACCGTGATCGCCTGGCCGACGGCCACGGGGGCCAGATCGACGTCGATGGAGGCGAGCGCCAGGGTGTCGGCCGCCGGGTTCAGGCTGTCGATGAAGGGCCAAGCCGCCGAGGCCGCCCCGACGACGCCGACCGCACCGGTGGCAAGATACAGAAAATCGCGGCGGGAACCCCCCTCGCCGCCGGAGGCCGCGTGGCCACCCGTCCCGGGCGGATGCGTGGTCTGAGCCATAAGCCTGTTTCTCCTCAAGGCATGCCCGACGCCCTTTGCCCGCGCCGGACGACCGATGGACCTTAATACACCAAGACGCGGTTAGCCCGCCCGCCGGAAGGAAAACCCTCAGGCATGCCGCGTCCGTCCGGAGTGGGTATCTCCGGATTCAGACCTGCGGTATACCGTCGCGTCGACATCTTGAAAAGTCCTTGGCCGGGGGACAATTTGTCGCGTGTGCGAAGAGCAAGAACATTTGTATGCAAAACAAACACTTCGAAGCAAGGCCCGCGTTGCGTCTTGTGCTGTTCGAACCCGACATTCCGCAGAACGCGGGCACCCTGATGCGACTCGCGGCGGGGCTCGGCGTCGCGCTCGACCTGATCGAACCCTGCGGATTCGTGCTGGATGACCGCAGGTTGCGGCGCGCCGGCATGGACTATCTGGACCATCTCGACTGGGTGCGGCACAGCTCGTGGTCCGCGTACCGCGCGGCGCCGCAGGCCGGGCGGCTGGTGCTGCTGACCACGCGGGCGGCGATTCCCTACACCGACTTCTGCTTCGCCCCCGGCGACCGCATCCTGGTCGGCCGCGAGAGCGCCGGGGTACCGGACGAGGTGCATGACGCCGCCGATGCCCGGCTGGTGATCCCGATGGTGCCGCCCGCCCGCTCCTTGAACGTTGCGGTCAGCGCGGCGATGGTGTTGGGTGAGGCCTTGCGGCAGACTGCCGCATTCGCTCCCGCACAGCCGGAAACGCCATGACAGTCGACGCCAGCATCATCGAAGACCGCAAGGCCCGCGCCGCCGCCTGGTTCCAGGAGCTGCGCGACCGCATCTGCGCCGCCTTCGAGACGCTGGAGGACGAGCTGACCGGCACCCACGCCGATCTGCCCGCCGGCCGGTTCGAGCGCAAGAGCTGGGTCCGCCCCGACCATGGCGGCGGCGAGGGCGGCGGCGGCACCATGTCGGTGATGAAGGGCCGGGTGTTCGAGAAGGTCGGGGTGAACATCTCGACCGTCCACGGCACCTTCAGCCCGGAATTCCGCGCCAACATCCCCGGTGCGGCCGAAACCGGCGAGTTCTGGGCGGCGGGGATCAGTCTGGTGGCGCACATGCGCTCGCCGCTGGTGCCGGCGACCCACATGAACACGCGCCACATCGTGACGACCAAGGGCTGGTTCGGCGGCGGCGCCGACCTGACGCCGATGATCCCGGACGACCGGGACACCGCCGACTTCCATGCCGGGCTGCGCGCCGCCTGCGACCGCCACGACCCGGAGTATTATCCGCGCTACAAGGAGTGGTGCGACCGCTATTTCCATCTGCCCCACCGGGACGAGGCGCGCGGAGTCGGCGGCATCTTCTTCGACAATCTCGAGTCGGGCGACTGGGAGGCCGACTTCGCCTTCACACGCGACGTCGGCACCGCCTTCCTCGACACCTACGTCGCCCTGGTCCGCCGGCACATGAACCGCCCCTGGACCGCCGAACAGCGCGAGCACCAGCTGGTCCGCCGCGGCCGCTACGTCGAGTTCAACCTGCTCTACGACCGCGGCACCACCTTCGGCCTGAAGACCGGCGGCAACACCGAGGCGATCCTGATGAGCCTGCCGCCCGAGGTGAAGTGGCCCTGACCTGACGGCGCTGGCTTAGCGGCGCTGCCCCATCTGGAGCCAGGGCGCCCAGGCCTGCCGCACCATCTCGCCCCACAGCCGCATCGGCGCCATCCACAGCTCGGCCATGCCGGCCGCCGCCGCCATCGGGTCGGCGCCCGGCTTGCCGCCGACGGGGCCGGCCAGCAGCAGCGGGGGCATCAGGCTGGGGGCGAGCAGCTTGGCGACCGCGTCGAAGGACGGGGTGGCGCGGAACTGGATCGCGATCACCTCCGCACCGTCGTCGCTGGCCTCGCGGTGGCGGATCTGGATTTCCAGGTTCGGCAGATGGGCGGTCAGCGTCGTCTCGTCCGGCTTGCGGTCCATGCTCAATCGCTCCGTTCGTATTTCTGGCCGGGGTCTGGCTGCTCAAGGATAGGATTTTTGCAACTGCGAAGAAACCCTCTCCGAAGGGGGTAAGGGCAACCAAACACCGCGCCGGCCGTTGATGGCGCTATGGACAGCACCCTCCCCCCGTCCGATGCGGCTCCCCTCGACGCGGACACCCCCTCGCCCGAGCAGGAAGCCGCCTGCGCCGGACTGACCTACAGCTCCGACGAGATGCCCGGCATCCGGCGGCGGCGCTACGGCAAGGGCTTCCGCTTCCTCTGGCCCGACGGGGCGCAGGTGACGGAGGAGGACACGCTGGCGCGCATCCGCAAGCTGGCGATCCCGCCCGCCTACCGCGATGTCTGGATCTGCCCCGACCCCGACGGCCATTTGCAGGCGACCGGCCGCGACGCCAAGGGGCGCAAGCAATACCGCTACCACCGCCGCTGGACCGAACTGCGCGAGGGCACAAAATTCGGCCGGATGCTGGATTTCTGCCGCGCCCTGCCGCATCTGCGCGAGCGGGTGAACGCCGACCTCGGCCATCGCGGCCTGCCTCGGGAGAAGGTGCTGGCCGCCGTGGTCCGGCTGCTGGAGACCACGCTGATCCGCGTCGGCAACGAGAGCTATGCCCGCGAGAACAAGAGCTACGGCCTGACCACGCTGCGCGACGGCCACACCGAGATCGAGGGGTCGGAGGTCCGCTTCTCCTTCAAGGGCAAGTCGGGTAAGGAATGGAACGTCTCGCTGCGCGACCGCCGGCTGGCGCGCGTCGTCGGCGCCTGCCGCGACGTGCCGGGCGACGAACTGTTCCAGTATCTCGACCGCGACGGTCAGCGCCACGCCGTGACCTCCGGAGACGTCAACGCCTATCTGCGCGAGGCGACCGGCGCCGATTTCACCGCCAAGGACTTCCGAACCTGGGCCGGCACGGTGCTGGCCGCCATGGCTCTGCGCGAGTTCGAGAGCTTCGACAGCGCCAGCGCCGCCAAGCGCAACGTCACCCGCGCCATCGAGCAGGTCGCCACCCGCCTGGGCAATACCCCCAGCGTCTGCCGCAAGAGCTACGTCCACCCCGAGGTGCTGGACGCCTATCTGGAAGGCGACCTGTTGGAGTCGCTGAAGCGCGAGGTGGAGGCCGAACTGCGCGACGAACTTGGCGGGCTGAGTGGCGAGGAGGCCGCGGTGCTGGCCTTCCTGCGCGAAAGGCTGGAGCGGGAGACGGCGTCGCGGGCGCGGGAGGGGGCGCGGGGGAAGAAGTAGCGGGTGGTTAAGTGCGGACTTCGGGTGCCCCGACCCTAACCCTCCCCCCTCAAACCGCCTCCGCCGTCTCCGTCACCGGCAGCAGGCGGCGCATGGCCAGGCAGACCAGATCGCCGGCGATCAGGCCGTCCGCTCCCACATGGGTCTGCACGCTGCGCAGAACCAGTTCGGTGCGGTCGCGGGCGGACATGCCGCGGCTGTGGGCCAGGGCGACGGCGAGGCGTTCCTCGCCGAAGGGCTCGCGCTGGCCGTCGACGGAGCGCAGCATGCCATCGGTGCACAGGAACAGCGTCTCGTCCTGGTTCAGCGTCACCGCCGCTTCGGCATAAGGCGCGCCGCGGCGGACGCCCAGCGCCGGGCCGCCGGCGGCGGTCAGGAACTCCACCCCGCCGTCGGCGGTGATGCGGCAGGCGCCGCGATGGCCGGCGGCGGCATGGACCAGCGTGCCGGCGACACGGTCATAGACGGCGACGAAGACGGAGGCGAAGCCGTTGAAGGGGCTTTCGCCGCACAGCCGCTCGTTCGCATGGGTCAGGATCGCCGCCGGGCCGATTCCGGGACGAGCGGCTTCGCGGATGGCGCCGCGCACCATCAGCATCAGGAAGGCCGCCGGCACGCCGCCGCCGGACACGCCGGCGGTGACCAGCAGGGTGTGCCGCTCGTCCAGCTCGATCACGTCATAGAAGTCGCCGCTGACCATGTGGCCGGGCAGCAGCATGCCGTAGAACTGGCTGTCGCGGCCGACCGGCAACTGGCGGGGCAGCAGGTTGGACTGCACGTCGCGGGCGGCGCGCTGCTCCTCCTCGATCAGCTGTTCAGCGGCGGCCAGCTTCTCCGTCTTGGTCTCCAGCTCCGCCCCGCGCATGACCAGCTGGGCGTCGAGAGTCTCCTCGCGCGCATTCGCCTCCATCGCCATGCGGCGGAAGACGCGCGACAGCCGGCCGAACTCGTCGTCGCGGTCGGCAGCCTCGTTCAGGGTGAAGGGGTTGAAGCGGCCGGCCTCCACCGCCTTGACCGCCTCGCTCAGCCGTTCCACCGGCGCCATCTGGTCGCGGGCGAAGCGCACGCAGGCATAGACGCCCAGCGCCAGCACGAGGACGCCGACAAGGCCGCCGATCTTCAGCTGGCGGCTCAGCATCGCCCCCGGCTCCGTATAGGGAACCCGAACCACCGCGACCGTCGGGACGCCCGCCGCCGAAGCCGCGGCGGCGGTGGGGCCGGCGTAGCGGATCGGCGCCAGTGCGATCATGCTGTTGCCCGACATGCGGATCGCCACGTCGCCGCCCGGCACCACCGCCTTCGCCGCCGCGGTATCGGCGTCGGACAGCGGACCGCCGGCCCCGTCGCCCATCACCGCCCCACGGGCCAGCACCCGCCCGTCGCGGTCGAGCAGCCATGCCCCCTCCACCGCGCGGGTGGCGAGCAGCCCGTCGATCAGGCCGTCGGTGCCGGAGTTGCGCACGATGTCGGCGAGTCGGCGCACGTCGGTGCCGACCTGGACGATGCGCGGCTTGTCGACGCCGGTCACGCCGGCGAACTTCATCAGCCTGCCGTTTTCCATCGCCGGTTCGGAAACCACCGACGCCGGGGAGCGGTTCAGCAGGCCGGCATAGGCGCCGTGGCGCGGCCCACCCTTGGCATCCTGGCCGAAGACCGGGTCGGGACCGGCGAGATTGTGCAGATAGGCCCGGCCGCGGTTGTCGGTGATCCACATCTCGTCCGGGCCGCCGGCTTCGGCGATCTGCTTCAACCGGTCGTTGATGGCGCGCGGCGACTGCTTCGCCGCTTCCGCCATCGCCACCAGATGGGCGGTCAGCGTCGCTTCCGACAGCAGCCGTTCGGACAGCAGGGCGTCGACCTCCTGCGGGATGTCACGGGCCTGGGCGGCTCCGCGCGCGAGAAGGCCGGCGGTCAGCCGCGCCTCCGCCTCGATCCGCTCGGTCAGGGCGGCGCGCGTCGTCCAGGCCATCGTCGTGGTGACCGCCGCAATCGCCAGCAGCACCAGACCGGTGACCAGCAGGATCAAACGCTGTTGGAACGTCATGGGTTTGCGCCCGCCCCCTATGGCTGAAGAAGCACTTGGCCTTTGCCACCGCTTCTACCGGTACCGGGCGCGCAAGTCCAGGCGCCGGTCGGCGCGAACTTGCGGCGGAACGCTCCGTCGAAGCGTCGTGCGCAAGATTCGACCGCAGGCGCGACATTATACCTTTCGTAACCAGATGGTCGGTAAGACGGACAGGACCCGCCGCCTTCCCGCTGGTGTATGCCAATGCCGATGAATGTCCTGGAAATCGCCGTCTATGCCATGGTCCTCACCGCCGGCCAGCCGCATCCCTTCGAATGCGTCGCGGTCAAGCCGGAGGGGGTGAACTGCACCAACGGCCTGTCGGCGAAGGCCGACGGTCCCAACCTGCTGTTCAACACCGGGGTCCAGATCATCAAGGACCGTCAGGGCCGCGTGCAGCTGAGCAACGGGCTGCAGACCCGCTTCGACAGCTCCGCCTGGGTGGAATTCCAGGATGCGGGCAAGAAGCCGGTGGTCAGCGTCCGCAAGACCGGCCCGCTGCGCTTCAAGTTCTCCAACGGCTTCCAGTGCGAGGCGATGGGCAACCCGGAAGACATGGCCCGCTGCTACAAGCCCTGACAGCGTTTTTCCTCGATCCGCTCTAGCGGCTGATGCCGCGGCGGTCCATCTCGTCTTCGATGGCGCGGCGGTTCTGCCGGATCTGGCGCTGTTCCTCGCTCAGCCGTTCATACTGGCTGCGCAAGTCGCGGTCGGAATAATCGCCGTAGGCATTGCCGCGGCGGTTGCCGGAGGATCCTTCATAGCGGCGGTTGTCGCGGTTCACGTCGCGCTCGTCGCCCGCCCGGCCGTTGCGGTCCTGCGAGTAGCTGTCGGGATTGACGGTGCGGTTCAGCTGGTCGAGCGCCCCACCCCATCCTCCTTGAGATTGGCCATTCTGCGATTGGCCGCTCTGGGCCAGCGCCGGTGACGAGAGGGCCAGGACGGCCGCGGCCGCCAGGATGACTGTACGCATCGGACGTATCCCCTTCATGCGGTTGTCGTTCTCCTTTGACAACCGCCGGGGAAGCGATCCGTTACGAGTCCAGAGGATCAGGCCCGAGGTCGCCACGGCCGTGCGGGGCGTCGAGGTCCAGTTCCGGCCCCTTCGGCACGATGCCGGTCGGGTTGATGGTGGCGTGGCTGCCATAGTAATGGCGCTTGATGTGGTCGAAATTCACCGTCTCCGCCACGCCCGGCACCTGATACAGGTCGCGCAGATAGCCCGACAGGTGCGGATAGTCGGCGATCCGCCGCTTGTTGCACTTGAAATGCCCGACATAGACGGCATCGAAGCGCACCAGCGTGGTGAACAGGCGCCAATCCGCCTCCGTCAGCCGGTTGCCGGCCAGCCAGCGCCGGGTCGCCAGCTTGGCGTCGATGCCGTCCAGCGCGGCGAACAGCGCGTCGAAGGCGGCCTCGTACTTGTCCTGGGAGGTGGCGAAGCCGGCCTTGTAGACGCCGTTGTTGATGGCGTCGTAGACGAAGGCGTTGACGCGGTCGATCTCCTCCAGCAGGTCCGGCGGGCAGAAATCGGTGCGCACGTCTGTGAAGGCATCGAACTCGCGGTTGAGCATGCGGATGATCTCCGCCGACTCGTTGTTCACGATGCTGCCGGTCTTCTTGTCCCACAGCACCGGAACCGTCACCCGGCCGCTGTAGCCGGGATTCGCCTTCAGATAGACTTCGTACAGGCGGCGGGCGCCGGTGACCGGCTCCGGTTCCGCGAAGGTCCAACCGTCCGACAGCATCAGCGGATCGACCACGCTGACGCCGATCACACCGTCCAACCGCTTCAGCTTGCGGAAGATCAGGGTGCGGTGCGCCCAGGGGCAGGCCAGCGACACCATCAGGTGATAACGCCCGGCCTCCGCCGGGTAAGGGGTGGAGCCGTCGGCCGACACCCGGTCGCGGAACTGCGCCTCCGTCCGGACGAACGCGCCGCCGGTCTTCTTGGTGTCGTACCACTGGTCGTGCCACTGTCCGTCGATCAGCAGGCCCACGGCTCCCTCCTCTTCTTCAGCGTCTGTGACGGCTCATCAACCGTGCAGCTTGGTCGCGATCTCGGCGACATGGCGGCCCTGATAGCGGGCGCCGTCCAGCTCGACCGCGCTCGGCCGGCGGGAGCCGTCGCCGCCGGCGATGGTGCTGGCACCATAGGGCGAGTTGCCCATCACTTCCGAAACGCCCATCTGGCCCTGGAAGGAATAAGGCAGGCCGACGATCACCAGGCCCAGATGCAGCAGCACGGTGTGGGTGCTGAGGATCGTGCTCTCCTGCCCGCCATGCTGGGTGGCGGTGGAGGTAAAGGCCGCGCCGACCTTGCCGACCAGGGCACCCTTGGCCCACAGGCCGCCGGTCTGGTCGAGGAAGTTCTTCATCTGCGAGGCCATGTTGCCGTAGCGGGTCGGCGTGCCAATGACGATGGCGTCGTACTGCGCCAGCTCGTCCACCGTGGCGACGGGAATGTTGCTCTCGTCCTTGTAATGGGCGGACTGGCGGACGGCCTCCGGCACCAGTTCCGGCACGCGCTTCACCGCCACCTCGGTCCCGGCGACGGAGCGGGCGCCTTCGGCCACCGCCTGCGCCATCTCCGACACGTGGCCCCAGCTGCTGTAATAGAGGACCAGAACCTTCGCCATCGCCGTCACTCCCTGTTTCGTTGCGTAATCGGGCCGCCGCAGCCGGTCATGGCCGCGGGGTGACACCAAACATAGGGCGCAACGGCCTTTCCGGTATTGCCGGATCTTGGCACCTCATTGTTTCCGGGTGTACAACAATGCCATGGATCGCCTCGACGACATGCTCGCCTTCATCAAGGTGGTGGACACCAAGAGCTTCACCGCCGCCGCCGACCGGCTCAACCTGTCGAAGTCGGTGGTCTCCCGCCGCATCGGCGAGTTGGAGAACCGGCTCGGCGCGCGGCTGCTGAACCGCACCACCCGCAAGCTCAGCCTGACCGAGGTGGGGCAGGCCTATTACGAGCGCTGCACCCGCATCCTCGCCGATCTGGAGGAGGCGGAGCAGGCGGTCGCCGACCTGCATGCCGCCCCGCGCGGCCGGCTGCGGCTGAACGCGCCGGTCAGCTTCGGCATCCTGCATCTGGCCCCGGCGGTGGCGGAGTTCCTGGAGCGCTATCCGGCGATCGAGATCGAAATGGACCTGAACGACCGCGCGGTCGATCTGGTCGACGAGGGTTATGATCTGGCGGTTCGCATCGGCAAGCTGCGCGACAGTTCGCTGATCGCCCGGCGGCTGGCCCCGGCGCGGATGGCTCTATGCGCCAGCCCGGCCTATCTGCAGAAGCATGGCGTGCCGCAGACCCCGGACGATCTGGCCAACCACAACTGCCTGATCTACACCAACGTCCCCGCCCCCGACCTCTGGCCGTTCATAGTCGATGGCGAGCCCCGCAGCGTGCGGGTTTCAGGACCGATCCGCAGCAACAACGGCGACCTGCTGCGCGAGGCGGCAATGGCCGGCGTCGGCTTCGTCATGTCGCCGACCTTCCTGTGCGGTCAGGCGCTGACGCGCGGCGAGCTGGTCAGCGTGATGCACCGCCACATCCCCTCGGAAATGGCGGTCAACGCGGTCTACCCGCAGAACCGCCATCTGTCGCCGAAGGTGCGGGTTTTCGTGGATTTCCTGGTGCAGCGATTCGGCCCGCGCCCCTATTGGGACTGCGCGCTGCTCGATACGCTGTCGCCGGAAGAAGGCCAATAACGCTTAGGACGGCTGGTTCGGCCGGCGGCGGGAGCGCAGGTTCAGCGCGGTGATGAAATTCGGCTGCTGGCCGACCACCGGGCCTTGCGCAACCGGCTTCTTCGGGGCGGTGGACAGGAAGCCGCCGACCCGGCCGCGCAGTTCGACCGCATGGTGCGCCGCCTCGTCCGCGGTTTCCGCCACCTGGCGACGGACGGACGGTTCCAGCGTGTTGAAGGCGCGGGAGGCGAATTCGAAGGCCGGCTGCGATTTGGTGGCGATCACCTGACGCAGCGCCTTGGACACCAGCACCGTGTCGAGACCGCCCGGCCCCTCCACCCCGTCCAGCACGTCGGCGAGGATGCCGATGGCCTGGATCGTGCGGTTGTCGTCCAGCGAAAGGTCGTGAGCGTCCATACGGGTCTTCCGATCGTCTCAAGCGGTACGGGTCCCGTCCCTGCGGACACCCGGTTTGCACCAGACGAATCATAGTGTTTGCGCCGGCGTCTGGCAATGGACGCCATATCGGCCGGCGGTGGAATCGTTAAGACTGCGCTTGGATGTTTATTGCTGGGTGGCGAAGGTCGGCGGCAGCAGCCGTTCGACGCAGGCGCCGGCATCGCCCACGGCCAGCGTCTCGACGAAGCGGGCGGCGGCGTTGCGGCCGCACAGGCTGGCGCCCAGCACGTCATGGCCGAGGCCGCGGAAGGACAGCAGCGTCGCCCGCGGCAGGCTCCGCCCCATCGCCTCGGCCCGCGCCGGGGCGGTGAAGGTGTCGTAGGCGCCGGTCAGGATCAGCGCTGGCACATCGGACGGCACCGGCCGGTAAAAGGACGCATCGACCGGCCGCACCCCCAGCGCCGGACAGGCGGCGTCGTAATCGGTCTCCACCGCCTCGGCCATCACGTAAGGGCGCAGGTCGGCGGCGGCGCGGCGGGCGGCGGCAGCGTCGATGTGCGGCCGGTTCTCGCGGCAGCCGACGGTCAGGTTCAGGCCATAGGCCAGACTGTCCAGCACGGTCCAGATCGGCGGCGGCATCACCAGGGACAGGATGGCCGGGTCGTCCACCCGCCCCGCCGCACCGGCGCCGACCATGCGGTCGAGACGGTCGAGCAGGGCCGGCACCGCCACCATCCCGTCGCCGCTGCCCAGCCGCAGCGCCAGGACGCCCGCCAGCATCGGCCAGTCCAGGCGCAGGTCGGTCTCCCGCCCGGTGACGGGATGGCGCAGCCGCAGATCCAGCGGTTGGCGCTCCAGCGCCGCCGCCAGCCGTTCGGCCGCCTGCCCCAGCCGGGGGAAGGCGCGGGCGCAGTCGGGCTGGGCGGCGCAATCCTCGACCATGCGGCGATGGGCCTGCCGGATGGCGGTCAGCCGGTCGAGATCGAGCCACGTCGCGTCCGCCGTGGCCGGGGAGTTCAGCACGAGGCTGCGCACCGCCGCCCCGTCGATGCGCAGAAGCGCCTGCGCCAGAACCCCGCCATAGGAGGTCGCGACCACGTTCCAGCGCTCCACCCCCAGGGCGCGGCGCAGCGCCGGCAGGTCGGCCGCGCTCTGGCCGCTGTCGAAATCCTCCAACCGGTAGCCGGCGCGGCGCAGCGGCTCCAGGCAGGCGGTGGCGTCCTGCGCCGTCACGCCGCCGAACCAGTAGCGCAGCGGGTCCAGCCCCGGACAGCGCAGCGACGGTTTCGACAGGCCGGTGCCGCGCTGATCGACCAGGATGACGTCGCGCCCGGCCCGCATCGGCGCCAGGATCGCGGCGGTGCCGCGCAGATCGTCGCTGCCGCCCTGCCCCGGCCCGCCGCTGAGCAGCACCACCGGGTCGGCGGCCGGCGCGCCGTTCAGCGCCGGCAGGATCGTCACGAACAGGTCGAGCGGCAGGCTGTCCACCCGCTGCCAGTCGGACGGCACGCGAAAGGACCGGCAGTGCGGCGCCGGCCCGGCCGGCAGCCGAGCGTCCGGGCAGCGGGCCTCCGACAGGACCGGGAGAGCCGGCTGGACGGGAACGGCGGCAGGGACCGGCGCAGGAAGAGGGGCCAGGACAGGAGCCGGGTCGGGAGCCGGGATGGCAGGCGGCGGCTCCACCGCCACGATCTGCGGCGGTCCCGGGGCCGGGGAAGAGGACGGGCCGGACAGCCGGTCGATGCCGAGGCCGAGCAGCCCGCCGGCCAGCGCGCAGAGCGCCAGAAGGCCGCCGATAATGGCGAGACGCCGGCCGCCGCCGTTCATCGGCGAAGCTATTCGGCGACGGTGGCGAAGAAGGCGGACTGGGCGACCACGCCGCCCTTGGCCTCGGCCTTCGCCAACGCGCCGCGCAGGCTCGCCAGATAGGGACCGGCCGGTTCCACCTCCTCCCGGTCGGCGGGGAACAGCGGCTCGCGGGTCATCAGCGCCAGGATCATCGCCGGGCCATAGGGCGGGGCGATGGTATAGACGCGGTCGCTCGCCGATTTCGCGATGCCCAGCGTCACCGGCCGGCCGGCCTCCAGCCGGTCGTCGCGGCGCAGCCGCATCGGCACCATGTGGATCGCGTTGCCTTCCATGTCGATGTAATCGACGGTCAGGTAACCCGAGGTCCCGGCGGTCACGGTGACCTCCAGCTTGTCACCCTTGCGATAGACCATCGACGGCCGGTTGAACCCCAGTCCCAACGCGCCGTTCCCCTGCCCCTCGGCCCGCGCTGGCAGTCCGGCGGCGCCCAGCGCCTCGCACAGCGGCCAGGGCCGCACGGCGACCTGCGCATCGACATCGATGCCGGCCGGCAGGGAGGTGATCGCCGCCTTCAGGACCCTGGCATCCTCCTCCGTGCCGACATAGCCGCCGACCCGCAGCCCGTTCCCGGCCTCGACCGTGCGGACGCCAGCGCAGGCGAAGCCGCCGGCAGCCGTCTCCACCGCCTTGCGCGCCTCGGCCGGCGTCATGCGCGGGACCGGCGGAGCGACGGGAAGGGCCGCCTGCTGGACCGGCGATTGCGGCGGTGGCTGAACTTGCGGCTGGGGCTGCGCCGGGGGTGGGCTTGGCGGGGTCTGGGTGACGGTCTGGACCGCCTGCGTGATCGGCAGCGGCGGCGCGGCCGGTTCGGCGGGCTGTATGGCGGGCTTGACCGGGCTGGGCGGCTGGGCGTCCAGGTTCGTCGCCTCGACGGGAGGCGGCTTCTGCTGCTCCGAAGTCGAGGCGGCGGTGCCGAGCGGCGCCGTCGTCATGCCCGTCGAGGGCGGCGGAGCGGACGCGGTGGCAGCCGGCGGTGCCGTTGTCGTGGCCGCCGTCGTTGCGGTCGTCGCGGGGGTATCCGCCTGCTTGGCGGGCGCGGGCGGCTGCGATTGCCCGAACAACAGGAAACCGGCGATGCCGGCCGCCACCAGACCGCCGACCCCACCGGCGATCAGGCCGACCGGCGCCTTCTTCGTCTCACCGGGGGCCTTCCCGCCGGCATTCGCCGGTTGGGCCTTCGCGACCACCGTCGGCGTCACCACCGTCTTCGTCTCCTTTTCCGGCGTGGAGACCGGAAGGGAGGTGTGTTCGAAGGGCGTGATGTCGGCGGCGCGGCGGGTCAGGGCGCCGACCAGTTCCGCCATCGTCCTGGCCCGGTTCTGCGGGTCCGGCTCCAGCATCGAACAGAGGACGCCGCGCAACGGCTCCTCCAGCGCCGACAGGTCGGGCACCGACATGCGCCGCTCGATCATCGCCTGCGGCGTGCGGCCCATGTCGAGCGGATGCCCCAGCGCCGCCGCGGCCAGCACCAGGCCGGCGCTGTAGATGTCGGATTGCGGCCCGACCTGCCCGCCGAACAGACCGAACTGCTCGGGCGAGGCGAAGCCGTATTTGCCGGCGAAGCCGTCGCCGATGACGGTTCCCGCCCCGGCGGCGGTCTGCTTGGCGATGCCGAAATCGATGATCTTGGCGTTGGCGATGTCGCGGCCGGGCAGGATGACGTTATCGGTCGACATGTCGCGGTGGATGATGCCGCGCTGGTGCGCCGCCGCCAGACCGGAGGCGATGCGGTCGAGCAGAACGGCGACCGACGCCGCGTCCAGCGGGCCGGCCTGGAGCACCTCGTGCAGCGACGGGCCGTCGAGAAACTCCATCGACAGCAGAAGCCGGCCGAATTCGTCGCGGAAGACGCCGTCGTAGGACACCACCGACTCGTGCCGGATCTCGCGCAATGCCGCCGCCTCGCGCCGCAGCAGCTCGACCATCTTGGCGTCCTGCGCCAGTTCCGGCCGGATCACCTTCACTGCATGCCAGGTGTCCATGTCGACATGGCGAGCGCGGTGCACCTCGCCCATGCCGCCGCGGGCGATCAGCCCTTCCACCAGATAGGTGTGGCTCAGCAGCGTGCCCGGCCCGATCGGTTCCGGAGCGGCCCGGACGCCCGACGGCTCCACGCCCGATGCGGTGGAGGTGAGCACCGGGGTGGACGGGACTGGGGTGGACGGCGGCGCCGTCAGCCGGGTGGCCTGGGGATCCGCTCCGGTTTCCGTGCCCATATCCGCCCCCGCGCCGTTAGCGGGCAGGATGGCGGTGGGCTCGTGGCTGTCGTCGGGGGGCTGGGCCATGGAAGGGGCGTGGTCCGGTCAGGGGGTTGATGCGGCGGCGGAGTCGGGCGGGTTCAGTCGGGCTTTCCGCCGTCGGAACCGCCATCGCGGCGGATGAAGCGGTCGTATTCCCGGGCGATGGCATCTCCGACGACGCGGTCGAAATCCTCTTCCAGCTCGACCACCAGATCCTTGTAAAGGACCTCGTACTGGTCCCAGTAGCGCGCCTTGCGCGCGGCTGGAACGAGGCTGTCGAGAAGCCGGGTCTCCAGCCGCTGGCTGAGCGCGCCGGGATCGAACTTGGCGACCACCTGCTTCAGCGCGGTCTGCAGCGCCGCGGCATAGGCAAGGTGATGGACCTGCACGTCGCTCGCCGCCTCGCGCACCGCGTCTCCCATCGGCAGGAAGCCGCGCAGGCGCGGGTTGGCCAGCACCGACACCGCCTCGTCCAGGGTCTCGCAGCGCTTCAGCGGGTTCTCGCCCGTGGGGCGGAAGCTGGTCTGCTCCAGATGGAACTCGTCCTTGAAGCGGGCACGCGCCCGCAGGCTGCCATGCAGCGCCCCCAGGCTGGCGCGCAACGCCTCGCCCAGGCTTCGCATCATCGCGGTGGCATCCGGCAGCCCGTCCGGCGGCAGCGGCGCACCGAACCCCTCGTAGAAGGCGGCGACCGCCGCGCCGGCATCCGGCGCAGACAGCGGAGCCGGCGCTGGGGGAGGGGGCGGCGTCGGCCTTGGCGCCGGAGCCGGCATTGCCGCAACCGGACGGGGAGCGAGGTCGGTATCGTCCGGCAGCGGGTCCGGCGGCGGGACCGGATCCGGAGGAAGAACCGGGGCGGCGGATGTGAGCGGCAGGTCCGGTCCCGGCTGATCGGGCAGCGTCTCGTCGATGTTCCAGTCGTCCGGAAGCGCCTGGGCCGATTTGGGCGGCGGCGAAAACGACGGGTCCGGGGTGGCCGGGGCTGCCGGCTGCGGCGCGCCGAAGAGCTCGTCGTCCCAATCGTCGGGGATGCCGCCGCCGGACGACGGCTGCGGCTCCTCCCGGAATGGGGCCGGGAATGGGGCAGAGACCGGGGCCGGGAAGGAAACGCCGACCGAAAGCGCCTGGTTCAGCGGATCGGAATGGTCGTCGACGGTGCCGAAATGCCAGTCGTCCGCCGGCGCCCGCGCCGCTGCACCGCTGCTGGAGGAGGTCCAGGCATCGAACGGCTCACCCTCCGACCGCAGCGGCTGGTCTTCGAAGGGGCGTGCGGTCGGATCGTCGAACAGCTCGTCGAACGGATCCTGCTCAGCGCCATGCCGCTCGGGGGCATGCCGTGCCGGGGCGTTCCACGCCGGCGCCGGACCGAACGGGTCGGCCTCCACGCTGCTGCCGCCAAGCGCGAAGGCGCCGGTGATTTCGGTGAAGCTGGGGGCGCTCAGCGATTCCACCATCGCCTCGATGATGAAGCGGCCGATGCGGATGCGGTCCCCCGACGACAGCGGCGCCGTCGCATTGCGGCCGATCGGCTGCTCCGACCCGTTGAGGAAGACGCCGTTGGTGCTGGTGTCGGTCACCCGGAAGCCGGACCCGGCCGTTTCAAACACGCAATGCTGGCGCGACAGCAGCAGGTCGGGATCGGGCAGGATCCAGCCGTTCTCCCCTCCCCGCCCGACGGTGAGGCTGCCGCCATGCAGCGTCTTCTCGGCATTGCCGCCCAGCGACGCCCGATGGTCCGACACGATCCTCAGCCTCAGCATTCCACCATCTCCTCCGCTGGCATCTCCACCGCTGGGGTCTCCTTTGGCTCGGGCATCAGCGGACAGGGGGGGCGCCGGCCGCCCCGACGGGCGCGCCGAGGGGCACTTCGACGCGGCGCAGGTCGCCGTCCACCAGTTCGAACAGGACGAGCGCATCGGCGCCCGCGTCCTCCATCATGAACCGGATACCGGACCCGAACAACGCGTCGCGCTGGGCCGCATCGCTGATCGGCAGGAAGCTGCGCAGCACCGCCGGATCGTAGAAGCGGAACAGGTAGGCCGCCCCCTTCGCGTCGTTGACGATGGTGAGCTTGCGGAAATGCCGCCGCAGCATGTCGATGTCGCCGCCGGCCTGGACCAGGATGCCCCAGCCACGACCCCAGCCCTCCCCCACCAGCCAGTCGGCGACGGCGCCACCGCGATCCAGCCGGACCAGATAGGGGGCCACCTCGGCCATCTCGCTCGCGGTTTCGCCCTGGTAGAGGGCGCGCATCTCCGCCTCCTCCTCCCGCGCCAGCAGGCCGGGATAGAGGCCGGGGTCGCGCGCGGCGTCGACGATCATGTAGAGGCCGCGCTCCTCCCCATCCGATCCGCTCTCTCTCTCGCCCTGCGGCCACAAATGATGCGCGAGCCGGGCAACCACCTCCTGCGGGGTGCGGCGGGGGGATGGGCCTGTCATCGCCTGGTTCATGTCCGGTGGGTCATTTCTGGCAGATCTCGCACAGCGGCGTGTTGGACGCGGCGGCGTTGCGCATCACCATCGCCTGCGCCGCGGCCTTCGGGCTGTGACTTTGCGCCGCGCGCGGCAGCTTCGCCTTGGGCGGCGCCTTGATCGACCCGCCCTTGTCCTTGTCGGCGGGCGACGGCTTGTCGGGCTTCGCCGGCGCCGCGCTCAGCCCGTTGGCGGCACCGCCGCTGTTGATCAGCACCATGGTGCCGTTCATCGAGATGCCGGCCGCGTTCAGCGTGATGAAGCTGCCGCCGACCTTGAGGGTCAGCGAGGCGCCGGCCTCCAAGCACAGATTGGTCCCGGCATGGACGGCATAGTTGGTGCCGACCTTGTCGTGCAGATCGACGCCGATGCTGCGCGACACGCCGCCGCCGATCGATTCGACATGGTCGCCGTCCACCGTGGCGTGGTGGTTCTTGCCCACCCACTCCCACAAGCCCCCGGCGACGTTCACATGCCGGCTGGACGCCACCGACGTCCGGCTGTCATGGCCGATGCGCAGGTCGTAGTCGCGCTGGGCATGGAGGAAGATCTGCTCCTTCCCCGCCTTGTCCTCGAACCGGATCTCGTTGAAACCGCGTCCGCCGGGAGAACTGCGCGTCTTGATGCCGGACCGCGTCTTGTGTTCGGGCAGGGCGTAGGTCGGCAGCGCGTCGGCGTTGTTGACCACGCCGATCACCATCGGCCGGTCGGGGTCGCCGTCGACGAAATCGACCAGCACCTCCATGCCGACGCGCGGCACTGTCTGCATGCCCCACTGGTGCCCGGCCCAGCTCTGCGCCACCCGGATCCAGCAGGAGCTTTTCTCGTCCGACCGGCCGCGGCGGTCCCAATGGAACTGCACCATGATGCGGCCGAACTTGTCGGTGTAGATCTCCTCCCCCGCCGGCCCGACGACGAAGGCGGTCTGGATGCCGCGCACCGACGGCTTGGGCGTGCGCCGCGCCGGCCGCACCACCGCCTTCGCCGGCAATGCGCGGAAGCTGTTGCCATAGGACGCCTTGCGCTTGTCGCCGGGCAGGAAGCCTTCGTTGCAGGCGTCGAACTCCAGCTCGGCCACCACGACCGGCTGGTTGTTCTCGGCCGCCGTCGGGTGGTCGGTCAGCGCGAAGGTCATGCCGGGATGCAAGGTGCGGCAGGCGCCGACGCCGCGCACCCCCTCCAGCCCGCGCTCCTCCGTCTCCATCCGGCGGCGGGCGAGCGTGGAGCCGGCATCGCGCGTGGCAAAGCGGCCGGGATATTCGAACAGCTCGTATTTGGTGGACACCGGCACCTTGGCGACCGACGCCTCGCCGCTGTCGAGCGGCGTGCGCGGCGCCTGGAAATCATAGTCCTTGGTGGCCCAGCGCCCCGACGCGATGGAATAGACCCGCTCCCACCGCTCGATTTGGTCGGCATATTGGCCGCTGGGGTTGAACCGCAGCGTGGCCGGCGACAGCTTGGCATAGCCGGCCGCACTGTCCGACAGGATCAGCTTGTGGCGGTTGCGCTCATGCGTGAAGTAATAATAGATGCCCTCTTCTTCCAGCAGCCGGCTGACGAAGTCGAAATAGGTCTCATTGTACTGGACGCAATATTCGCGCGGCTGATAGTTGCCGGTCAGGCTGCGGAACTCGAAGTTGGAAAAGCCGAATTCATGGAAGATCGTCTCGACGATCTTCGGCACCGCCATCGGGCCGCCGCCGCCCAGGCTGTGGAAGATGCGGCAATCGCTGGTGTAGGACAGCAGCGACAGCCAGGGCACCACCTCGATCGTGTAATAGCGCTGGTCGCGCCCCACCGGCACGCCGACGCCGAGCGAGCGCGCGATGCCGTTGACGTAATGCCGCTCGCCGTCCAGTTGGCGGAAGCCGATGTTCACGCTGTTGCCGACGATGACCTCCGGCGCCAGCGGTTCGATGGGACCCAGCGCATCGATGCGGTACAGGAAGGGACAGGACAGCGACTCCCGCCCCTGGACCCGCTCCACCAGCAGCACATCGGGGCCGGCCGGGGTTTCCAGCGACAGCAGGCGGTCATCCTGGACGAACTGCATCACGCCCCCTCCCCGGCCCGGCCGGTCAGGAAATCGGCGTAACGTGCCGCGGGCGGCAGGCCGGCGCCGGTGAAGCCCTGCTCCGCCACGCCCTCGCCGCCCAGCGTCCACCAGCGGGCGGCGGCGGACGACGACTGCCCGGAGACCTGCGGCACCGACAGGGCGCCGACAGAGCCGACGAAGGCCTCGACATCCAGCGTGTGGGTCAGGGCGGACAGGGCCAACTCCTCCGCCGCCTCGAACCATGGGCCGTCGGTTTCGGCTCCGTCGGCGGAGTGGCCGGGCGCGAGCAGCGCCACCAGGGTCAGCGGGAAATGCCGCCCGGCCTTGTCGACGCTGGACATCATCACGCCGGCCGCCGCCTGCGGCCCGCACACCCCAGCCTCAAGCACGAAACGCCAGATCGGCGCGTTGAGGTAGCGGTCCATCCACCCCTCGCCCAGCGCCGCCCGGCTGGCCTGCAGTCCGTCGAGCAGCCACTCGTGCCACGGGTCGGCGAAACTCCGCGGCAGGCCGCGCAGCAGGAAATCGCCGCGCGCCGGCAGCTTGCCGAAACAGCCGGCATGTCCCATCGCAGGCTGGCCCATCAAAGACTGTCCGGGCATCGGAAGTCCTTGAGGTCGCGGATCGAGAAGGGATTGACGGCGCTGGTCATGCGCACGTCGAACCCGGCCGACTTGCCGGCGGCACCGAAGCTCAGCGGGATGCGGTCGGGCACCGCCCCCTTGCGGCCACGGTTGGCGTCCAGCGTGCGGAACCACGCCCAGCTTCCGCTGCGCTGGGTCATCTCCGGCGGCTCGGTCGGCTGGCCGGTGAAGGTGACGCGCAGGTCGCCCGCCCCGCCCGGCTTCGGCCATTGCAGCCCCTGCGCCAGCGTTGCGTTGCGGGCGAAGGTCAGGCGCTGGCCGTCGATGTCCAGATCGACCTGCTCCACCCCCGGACCGAGATAGGTCGGGCGCAGTTCGAAGCGCAGCGACGGCGCCCGGCCGCCATCGGGGAAGAAGGCGTCGCGGATCGCCGCCGCATGCTGGAAGGCCGGCAGGACCGCCGCCGGGATGCCGAGATCGGCGGCCGACGGCTGCCAGCGCCAGGGCTCCTTCGTCGTGTCGACGAACGGCCGCAGCCGGTTGGTGAAGAAGGCGTCGACCAGCCCGCCGGGCGCGAACATCCGGGCGAAGTCGTCCATGCCGACATCGGCCGAGGCGCCCTTGACGAAGGGATAGCGGTTGTCGAGCGCGCGGCGGCACCAGGGCACGACCGTGCTCTGCCATTCCGCGTTGATCTGCGCGCGGGCGCCGCTCAGCGTCCGCGCCGTGCCCTGCTCCACCAGCTCTTCCGTCCAGCGGCGGACCGGCTGCGGGAAATAGCCGACGTCGGTGGCCAGCTTCTGGAATACCTCGCCGCCGCCGTTGGCCGCCAGATCGAACAGCTTCTGCCCGCCGCCGGAGCCGAGCGACAGCCGCGCCAGCACGGCATGCACGGCCTCCAGCTGGCGCAGCAGCTCCTCCAGCCGGGCATTGCCGCTGTTGCGGGTGAAGTCGTTCAACGGACGGAAGCGGTCGTCGACCATCTGCGTGACCAGCTTCGCCACGCCGCTGTCGGCCGCCGCCGCGGCCACCGCCGCCAGCGCGGGCGAGGCACCGGCCGGCGCCTCCGGCACACGCTGCAGCGTCGTCTCGGTCGCGACCGCCGTCAGCAGCTTCTGCAGGGGAGAGCTGCGGCCGGACAGGATGTTGACCTCCTCGGCCAGCGCCTGCGGGTTGGCGGCCGGCACCAGGGTGATGTCGTTCAGCAGGGCGTCCCAGCGGCCGGCATAATCGCGCAGGTAAAGCGTCAATGCCGCCGTCTCAAGCTCCGGGCCGGCTTCCTCCCCACGCGGGGGCCCAAGCAGCCAGCTGAGGTCGCGCACCGAGCGCGCCGCGCCGGGCAGGCCCGGCAGCATGACGGAGGTGAAACCTTGCAGGGTATAGAAACCGGGGACGCCGTCGCTGAATCGCGCACCAGAGGAGCGACGGAACACCCGGTCGCCTTCCGGCCCGGCCTGCTCCGACGGGCGCCAGTCCTGCAGCTTGCGCGCCGCCTCGCCGTCACGCACGGCGGCATAGGCGCGGGCGGCCAGCGGCGTGCGGGCCAGAACCTCGCGCGCCTGCCGGATCAGCTCGGCATCCAAATTGGACTTCGGCAGGCCGGCGGGAGCGGACAGCCCGGCGTCGATGTGGCCGAGGATCGCCTTGGTCTCGTCCTCGCCCGGCGGGGGCGAGACCCGGCGCAGCCAGCCGACGGTCCAGCCCTTCACCTCGTCGCCGTTGACCGGCCCGGCACCGCCCAGCGTCAGGTAGAGGCGCAGAAGGGCCTCCACCGCCGGGGCGTCGTCGGCCATCAGCCGGTCGCGCAGGTCGCGCTGCACCCGCACCAACAGGCGCGGCATCAGCAGCCCGTTGACCGCGCGGCGGTACAGCGTGTCGCCGGCCTCCTCCAGCTTGTCGCCCTGGTAGAGGCCGAAATCGAGGGCCAGCTTCTGCTTCAGCGCCAGCGTGTCATGGCCGGCCGGCAGGGCGCGCAGCTCGTTCAGCACCGGCAGGACGCGGCGGATGTCGTCGTCGGCGACGGTGCCGGCGGCCAGCGCCTCCGCCTTCGGTCGATAGGCGTCGACCGCCTGCTGTTCGCGGTCGATCAGCCCGGCATTGCCGAGATAGCTCGCGACCCAGGCGGCGGTGGCGGCGGTGGTGACCAGCCCGAACAGGCTGTAGGCGATGCGCGGGATCCAGATGCGCCGCCGTTCCGCCGCCGGGTCGAAGCCGACCAGGTTGGCTTCGCGGAAGACCAGATCGTTCAGCAGGCCGCCCAGGAAATAGCTGCGCTGCTGCCCGGCGGCGACGGCGCCGCCGCGGAAGGGCGCCGCCGGCAGGCCGAAGCTTTCGGCCAGCCCGCCGATCAGCCGGTCGATCTGCGTGCCTTCCTGGGTGCCGCTGGTGAAATAGATGCCGCGCAGCCGCAGCGCCGGCTCGTACCGGTTGGCCTTGAAGGCGGCGGACACGAAGTCGAGCAGCGGCTCCTTCAAGGAGGCGAGCTGCGACGGGAAGACGAAGATGGCGCCGCGGCGCTCCTGCGCATGTTCCTGCTGGATGCGGTCGACGGCGCGGGCGGACAGCCGGCCGGCGATGCCGTCCAACTCGCTGCCGAGCGTCGCCATGCCGGCATCGCCCAGCTCGCTCTCGGCCGCCGGCAGGGTGACGCCGACGATCTGCCGCCGTTCATCGCGGTTCAGGTCGTGGAAGAATTCGTTGAAGCCGGCGATCAGGTCGGCCTTGGTCAGCAGCAGATAGACCGGCGCCTTGACCTTGAGCGTCTCGTACAGCTCGCGCAGGCGGCGGCGGATGGCGGCGGCATGCTGCGCCCGCTCCTCCGGCCCGGCGGCGGCGAGGTCGGGGACCGCCATCGCCACCAGCACGCCGTTGATCGGCTGGCGCGAGCGCGCATCCTTCAGCAGCTTCAGGAATGCGCCCCAGCCGGTCTGGTCGACCGTCTCGTGGCTGTCCTGGGTGGTGTAGCGCCCGGCGGTGTCGAGGAAGATCGCCTCGTCGGCGAACCACCAGTCGCATTGCCGGGTGCCGCCGACGCCCTTCAGCGGCTTGCCCCCGGTCTGGTCGGCCAGCGGGAAGTTCAGGCCGCTCTTCAGCAGCGCCGTGGTCTTGCCGGCGCCCGGCGGGCCGATGATGACGTACCAGGGGGTGCTGTAGAGATAGCCGTCGCCCAGGCCGCGCTGCTTGCGTCCGGCCTTCAGCAGGGCGAGGGACTCGGCGAAGGTCTTGCGCAGGCCGGCGACCTCGTCGGCCTGGTCCACCGCAGCCATGCGCGCCGCGTCGGCGCCGCCGGTCAGCTCCGCCGTCATCCGTTCCTCGGCCTTCGCGGCGCGGCGCTTCAGCAGGATCAGCACGATGGCGAGGATCGGGAAGGGCACGGCGGCGGCAACCGCCAGCCAGGGCATGTCCAGACCGGCGAGCGGCGCCAGCAGCGCGATCAGCGCCGCGGCGATCACCGCGCCGATGAGGCCCAACACTGCGCGGGAGAGCAAGATGGCGGTCAGCCGACTCATTCCGATACCCCTGTCCCTGATCTTCTTGCGGCGTCTTCGCCTTCAGGCGTCTCTGCCGGCCGCTGGCACCGCCCCCGGCGGGGCGGTTCCGCTCATTTCTTGAGGATGATGTCGATCCGGCGATTCGCCGCCCGGCCCTCGGGCGTGTCGTTGGACGCCACCGGCTCGGTATCGGACTTGCCCTCCGCCTTCAGGCGGGACTTGTCGGCGAACAGCGGATCGAACTCCGCCATCACCGATTCGGCGCGGGCCTTCGACAGGTGCCAGTTCGACGGGAAGCGCAGACGTCCGCCGCCGGTCATCGGCACGTTGTCGGTGTGGCCGGTGATCAGCACCGCGCCGGGCTCCTCCGCGACGGCGCGGCCGACGCGCAGGACCGATCCCCGCACCTTGTCGTTCAGGCTGGCGCTGCCGCTGGCGAACAGGTTGTTCCCGCGCATGCGCACGGTGACCGACAGCGCGTCCTCCGTCACCTCGACCAGCCCTTCGGCGATCTCCGGCTCCAGGAACTTGCGCACGCGCTGGACCTGGGTCGTCGGCGGCGGGGCCGGCGGGGCGATCTGCGGCGGGGGCGGCGCCTCCTCCGCCAGCTTGACCGGGGCGGGCGCCTCGATCACCACGCCGCCGTGCGGCGGCAGCCCGGCCAAGCCGGCGAACAGCCGGTCGGACGCGCCGTTCAGCAGGAAGCTCAAGCCCAGGAACAGCAGCAGCAGGAACAGCGCGGTGCCGGCGCCGGTCACCCAGACCGGCAGCGAGCTGCGCGGCGGCCGGTATTCCATCGCCATCGCCGCCGCGTTCGGGCAGAGGATGCGGTCGGCATAGCCGCGTTGCTTGACCAGGATGTTGTAGACGTCTTCGCGGATGCGGGTGTGCTCGGTGTCCTGGCGCCCGCCGACGCGGTAACGACCGCGGAAGCCCAGCGACAGGCAGAGATACATCAGCTCCAGCAGATCGCCGTACTTGCCCGGATCCTGGCGGGCGGAGGCGAGACGCTCATAGAACTGCTCGCCGCCGACGACGTTCTTGTGGAACATGCTGGTGACGTTCTGGCGCGTCCATGAACTCTGGCTGCCCCAGGGGGAATTCAGCACGATGTCGTCGATCAGCGCGCAGAGCACATAATGCGCCGTCGCCTGGGTCGCCCCGTCCATGCCGGACGACGTCACCCATTTCTTGAAGTCGCCGAGCGCGCCGATCACGCGCTGGCGCAGCGACTCGAGGTCCGGCACGGCGCCGATGTCGTTCAGGCGCGCCGCCAGAAGCAGCACCGGCGAGGCGGCGGCGGCCAGCGGCGAACGCGCGGCGAAGATGGCCGCCAGCGCCGGGCCGGAAACCCCGACCGCCGACGCCCGCGATGCGAAAACCGTCTCCCCGCCCGCCGAACCTTCGGGCGCCGCCGGTCGCCGGCCGCCCGGCGTCGGCATCAGGACCGTGCGTTCCGATTCCGGTCCGGGCGTGCCGCCAAACTGATCGCCGCCTTGCATGTCCACCCCAATCCGCGCTCCGTCCCGGAAACGGTCCGGTCCACCTTTACAACCACTTTGAACGAACCAACCGAGCTTAATCTACCCATTTTTATCGGCCGATTTCGGTAAGGCGTGCATCAACCTGCCGTGGCGCCGCCATCCTCACGGCTGTCCGACCTCCGGCGCCGCCAGCGGGAAGGGATTCAGCTCGTTGCCGCCGGTCTTGAAGATCGCTGATTGATGCCAGCGCTTCTCCCGTGCCAGACGCGGCACCGCGCGGTTCACATACTGGCCGAGCGTCAGGTTGTAGACCGCCTCGTCCCCCGGCAGCAGCGCCTTGCCCTTCAACCCTTCCAGCACCGCGTGGGCGAAGATGCCGTTGCGGCCGTCGTAGCTGTCCAGCGCCTCCTCCTGCTCCGACGAGGCGGCCAGCAGGTAGCGCTGCCCCATGTCCTGGTACAACTTGTCGACCGTGCCGGCGGAAACTGCGCCGGAATGGCAGGTGTCGAGCATCACCAGCACGTTGCGGGCGGAAATCGCGCTGACCAGCCGGTTCAGCTCCTTCTCCGACAGGCCCTCCCGGCCGATCGCCTCGGCGGTGGCGGCGCTCACGTCCTGGGTGATGAAGTGGTAGAGCTTGACCGACGGGTCCTTCGGCGACGGCACGATCACGCCGTGGCCGGCAAGGTAGAGGACGACCGTATCGCCCTCCCGCGCATTGGCGGCGAGCGCCTCCAGCCCGGCGACCACGGCCTCGCGGCTCGCCTCCTCGTCATAGAGCGTCTTCGACAGCGCCAGCGACCGGTCCCGGTCATAGCCGGCGGGAATCCGGCCGCGCAGCGCGTCGGCGAAGGCGGTGGCGTCGGCGCGGGCGAAGCGCAGCTGCGATCCCTCCGGCCGGTACTTGTCGATGCCGACGACGAATGTGATCAGCCGCGGCTGGTCCGCCACCACACGCTGCCCCTTGCCGGCGTCCGCCGCGGCGTCGGCAACCGCAACCGGCTTCGGCAGCACGAAATCGACCAGGGCCGAGCGTTCGTAGATCGCATCGGAGCCGTTGTAGGCGCGGATCTGCACCCGATTGCTGCCGGGGTCGAGCCTGATGGTGCTGACGCGCTCCTCCGGCACCGGGGCTTGGTCCTTGGGCGCCGGAACAGAGGACTGCGCGGCAGCAGCGGGTTGCGTCGCAGGTTGCGACGCCGGCTCCTTTGCCCGGGCGAAGGCGCGGGACTTGTCCTGGCCGCTGACGTTGCGGCCGTTGCGGAACAGGTCGACCGTGCCGATGCCGCCGCCGGTGTCGGCCAGACGGTAGCGCAGGCGGACAGAGCCGATACCCTCCGGCAAAGCGACGGTCAGGCGCGGTTCCTCCGCCGCGACGTCCAGATCCACCCCCTGCGATCCCGCCGGAGACCCGCTCGGCGCCGACGACTTCGGCGGTGTCGGCGGTGTCGGCTCCTTGGCGCGGGCGAAGGCGCGGCTGACCGGCGTCATGTCCAGCGGATGGCAGGTTTCGGTATCCGCCGCGGCGGCCGGAGCGGCCGGTGTGGGGGTTGGCGTGAGGGCCGGGCTTTCCGTCGGCGCGGTCGCCTCGGCGGCGCCGGTGCCGAGCGCCAGTCCACGGGCGGCGGCGGGCACGGTGCAATAATCCAGCAGGGTCACCTGGGGACGGCGCTGGGTCAGCAGGCGGATGTCACCGATGGCGGCGAGCCGAGCCGCGATGTCCGCCTGCCCGGTCTGCTGCAGCTTGGCGCGCACCAGTTCGGGCGCATCGAAGACGCGGTAGACCTGCTTGAACTCGATCCACTGGCTGCCCTTCTTCTTCGGGTCGTTCAGGTGGAAGCCGACCAGCGTCTCGCCGCCGCTTTCCGAATGGTCGAAGAAGGCCTCCGGCGTCCACAGCACCCAGCGGCGGCCGTCGCGGTGCGGGAACAGCGCCGCCAACTCCTCCAGCGGGCGGGCGCCGCCGGACAGCGCGTACCAGCGCAGCGTGCCGTCGCCCAGCGCCGCCACAGCGACGCGGCCGTCGGCCGACGCGACGACTCCCCACACGGCGGCCGGCACCTCGGCGCGGGCAAGCTCGGCACCGGCCGAATCGAGCAGGCGCAGGCTGAATTCGCCGCCCAGCAGCACGCGGCGCTGCGGACCCAGCACGGTGACGCTGCGCGCCCACTCGCCGCTGTCCAGCTTCACCGGCTGGCCGTTGACCTTCGGCGCGCGGCTGTTGCGCCAGTCGGCCACGCCGATCCCCGGCCCTTCGGCGGCCGGGCGGTTCAGGCCCGGCAGCGGTTCCGGCGCCGGGGTCAGGCTGCGGGCCAGAACGTCGAAGCGCATCGGCCGCCGGCCGCCCTGCTCAATGCCGAATTCCAGCACCAGACCGTCGTCGGACAGGCCGAAACGGCCGAGATGGATGTCGCGGTAATCGGCGACATCGCCCATGCGGGCGAACTGCAGCCGGCCGGCCGGGTCGATCACGCCCCAACCGGGATCGGCGGCGGCGAAGGCCACCCCGCCGCCCGGCAGGGCCAGAAGGTGGGTCACGGAATCGCGCGCCACCGCGACGTCGGCGAAGGCGCCCTTCCCGGACTCGGCCCAACGGCGCACCACGTTGCGCGTGCCGTCCTGGGTCGCGGTGCCGGCGGCGACCAGGGTGGTGCCGTCCCAGGCGACGGCGGCGAAGCTGCCCCCGGCGATGCCGGTGGTCTTGGGCGAATAGCGCGTCTTCAGGTCGGTACCGGACAGCACGTCGACCCGCGTCTGGTCGGCATAGCCGACCGCCAGCAGCGAACCGTCATGGGAAAAGGCGACCGAATAGGGAAGGCCCTTGGCCGGATTGCGCTTGGCCTTCTGCTTGAAGCCGGCGTCATAGAGCCGGACATTGCCGTCGAAGGAGGCGGTGGCGAGCCGCCCGTCGGGGGCGAAGGCAAGGGCCGAAACCCGCGCCTCGTATCCCGCATCCTCCGCGACCATGCGGAAACTGGCGCTGTCCCACACGCGGATGCCCGCTGTGCCGCCGAAGGCCCCGGCGACGAACCGGCCGTCCGGCGAGAAGGCCAGATCGTTCAGCACCTGCGGCTGACCGGGAAGCCGGGCCTTCAGCCGCTGCGCCTTCACGTCGAACAGGTAGAGCGTGACGCCGTCGCCCCAACTGGTTCCGGTGTTCCCCGCGGCGACGGCCAGCGAGCCGTCGGCGGACAGGGCGACGGCATAGAGCGCCCCCTCGTCGCCCGCCTCCATCGGCACGCGCAGCACGCCCAGCGGCTCGCCGCTGTCGCGGCTCCACAGGCGCAGGGTCTTGTCGTTGGAAACGCTGGCGATCAGCCGGCCCTGCGCATCGCTGGCCAGCCGGTTGACGCGCGCGGTGTGGCCGCCGGTCTCGATCCGCAGGAAGGCCCCGGTCGACGCATCGCCCGCCAGCGCCGCCCCGGCCCCGAGCCAGCCCGGCAGGAGCCCGCCCAGCAGCAGACCGAGAACGGCCCACGAAAAGACGGCGGCGCGGAGGCCGCATCGAAGTCGCACGTTCTGGCGAGTAGGACAGCCGGCCATCATCCGTTCCGCTTGCACTGTGTCACCGGGAGCGGTCCGGCCGCGGGTCCCGTCGATCTCCGGGACACGCGGCCGGACCGCTCCGGTCAGACTACGCCTCAGACCGCGTCGAGGGTGGCTTCCTTCTGGGCGATCTGCTGAATGCTGCTGGTGGTAGCGTTGATGCGCTCAGACGTTTCGAAGGCGGTGTTGGTGCGCTGGACCACCTGCGACGCCGGAGTGCCGCTGGCGGTGGTGGTCTGCTTGGCCTTCTTCTTCTTGGTCTGCGCCTGGACCACGGTCTTGGTGCGGATCTTCTCGGCGGAGCCGGGTTCGATGTTGTCGGCGGCGATCAGATATTCGTCGCGGCGCTTGACGATGTTCTGGTTGATGCTGCTGGCGATGGCGAAATCCTTGTCCAGCTGGCCGCGGATCAGGGCCATGCGCTGCTCCGCCTCCGGCTTGCCGATGCGCTTGGCCTTGTAGTCGGCCTTGACGCGCGCGATCTCGGCGCGGCGGCAGTTCACCAGTTGGTCGAGAGCGATCTGGGTGCGGTTGAGGTTCTGGTTCTCGGTGTCGAGGTCGTTCATCACGCCCAGGATCGCCTGATCGCGGCCCTGCTGCGCCTTGGAATTCCAGTAGCCGCCGAGCGTGCCCAGCGCGGCACCGGCCGCGGCGCCGATCAGCGCCCCCTTCAGGTTGCCGCTGGCCAGCACGCCGGTCAGCGCGCCGACGCCGGCACCGATGACCGCGCCCTTCAGCATGTCCTCGGCGTAATAGTCGCCGGTCGAGTCGAGGGCGACACGGTACTGATAGCAGGCGTCGGTGCCGTCATTCGCGCCGATGCGGTCCTGCTGCGTGGTCACGCAGCCGCTGAGCGCCATGGCGACGATGGTGATGGAGACGAGGCTTGCCTTGGCGCGGTTGCTTCGCATGAGCTGATTCCCGTTTGCACTGCCGTTCGCGGCGTCATTCGTTCCGTACCCGAAGTCCCAGCCGGCCGTTCCACCCCCACAGTGGATGCGGCCCCCCTGCCGATCGGGTCCGGCTGCAACGCTGCCACAGCAACAACCGCAAAGGAAGTGATCTTTACCACCAATTCGTGCGGCCTTTTATGCATCGGCATCCGCGTGTAGCCTGTGCTGCACGGCATCGTTGGGGGACTGCAATGTTTCGAGGAAAGCGGCGCCAGGGCACATCCGCCGGCGCGATTCTGGGCGGCATCGCCATGGTCGCGGCCACGGCGGGACTTGCGCTCGGGCCTACGCCGGCGCGGGCGGAAATCGCCGCCCTGGTCATCGGAATCGACCGCTATACCCAGGTCAACCCGCTGCAGGGTGCGGTGAACGACGCCCGCGACATCGCCGACGCGCTGAAGGGGCTGGGCGTCAAAAAGCTGCGCCTGTTCATCGACGGCGAGGCGGAGCGCAGCCGGATCATCACCGCGTGGCGGCAGCTGATCGCCGAGACCACCCCCGACTCGACGCTGGTGCTGACCTTCGCCGGCCACGGCGCCCAGCAACCGGAACGTGTGCCCGGCAGCGAAGCCGACGGCATGGACGAGTTCTTGGTGCTGGCCGATTTCGCCCCGCGCGGCCCTGGCACCGCCCAGCGCCTGACCGACGACGAGATTGCCGTGCTGCTGAAGGAGGCCGCTCCCCGCCGGGTGATCTTCATCTCCGATTCGTGCCATTCCGGCACGATGACCCGCGCTTTCGACGACCGCACCGGCATGCTGGGCACGCGGGCGGCGAAGATCGACGGTGTTCCGGTCGACCATATCGAGGACGACGCCCTTCCCCTGCCGACCCGCGCCGCCCTGCAGGCGGAGGCGGAGGAGCAGCCGAACGTCACCTTCTTCGCCGCGGTCGCCGACCACGAGCTGGCGCCGGAGGTGATGATCGACCGAAAGCCGCGCGGCGCGCTCAGCTGGGCCTTCGCCAACGCGCTGCGCGGTCAGGCCGACCGCGACGGCGACGGCATCGTCACCAAGGGCGAACTGGAGGCGCATGTCCGCGGCGCCGTGCGCATGGCGCTGGAGGGGCGGCAGCATCCCCAGGTGCAGCCGCGCGGCCGTGGCGAGATCCCGCTGATCGACCCGGTCGCCAGCCGGCCGAAGCCGCCGTCCCTGCTGCCGGCCGCCGGACCGATTCCGCTGCGCATCCTGGGCAAGCCCGCGACGGTGAAGAAGCTGGCGGCGGGCTTCACCGGGATCGAACTCGCCGGAAAGGACGATCCCGCCCTGGTCTGGGACAGCGGCACCGGCGAGGTGGTCAGCTCCATGGGCGACGTGCTGGCCAGCATCCCCGGCGACCCGGCGGCGCCGGAAACCCGGCGGCGGGTGCAGGGGGTGGTCGACAAATGGGCGCTGGTGGTGCGGGTGAAGGCGGCGGCGGAGGACCGCTCGCTGACCCTGGCGGTGGAGCCGGGCGACCGTGATTACCGCAAGGGGGAGACGGTCTCGCTCGCCATCGGCGGCAACAGCGGGACCTATTTCACCCTGATCAACCTCGCCGCCGACGGCACGGTCAACTACCTCTACCCGCTGGCGGAGCGCAACGACCCGGCGCAGATCCCGCGCGGCGGCCCCTACCGGCTGGCGTTGACGGTGGAGCCGCCTTTCGGCGCCGACCATTTCCTCGCCATCACCTCGCCAAAGCCGATGACGGCGCTGCAGCGCGACCTCGCGGCGCTCGACGGCAAGCCGGCCGCCGGGGAGGTCGCCGCGCTGCTGACCCGTCACTTGACCGGACAGCCGGTGGAGTTCGGCATCCACGGCGTCTACAGCACCGCACGCTGAGGGGCATCGGACGCGGCGTCAGGCCAGCGCCGGCAGTTGCGGGGCGAGCGCCAGATGCAGTTCGTGGCGCCCGTCCGGCAGCCCCGGCCGGTAACCGAAATCCAGCGCGATGCCGGACAGCTTCAGCCCGTGCGCCTCGGCATGGGCATGCAGGCGGGCGAAGCCGTCGGCGATCCCCGCCGCCGGGCCGTCCTGCGCGGTGCGCAGATAGCGCCCGGCGTCGAGGTCGACGCGGACCATGCCGGCGGGGATCTCGCTCGCCTTCGCCGCCATGAAGCCGACCAGCCGGCGCTGCAGCCCGTTCTCCTCCGGCAGCGACACGGCGGCGAAAGCGGCTGTTCCGGTGTCGGCGGCGAACACGCGCTCCCACGCGGCGGCGACGGCGGCGGGCAGGTCGTCGCGGCCCGCCTCGACCATGCAGCCGATGACGGTCAGTTCAGGAAAGGTTACGGTCTCGATCATCACAGTCTCATGGATGGCGCCCTGGAAGGCGGTTTACAGTTCGGCATCGGCCAGCAGGCGGGCCAGCACCGGACCAGCGGCACCGGACCCGACCGGCCGGCCGTCCACCGCCACCAGCGGGCGCAAGCCCAGGCTGTTGGTCAGGATGGCCTCGTCGGCGCGGGCGAGGTCGTCGGGGGTGAGCGGCGCCTCCTGCGCGCCATGGCGCTCCAGGATCAGGGCGCGGCGGATGCCGGGCAGCGCGCCGTCGGCGACGGGCGGGGTCACCAGCCGGCCGCCGATGGACAGGAACAGGTTGGCGACGCTCGATTCCGCCAGCCGGCCGGCGCCGTTCAGCAGCAGCGCCTCGTCGGCGCCGCGCTCCGCCGCCTCCTGCCGGGCCAGGATGGAATCCAGGTAGTTCAGCGACTTCATCCGCGACAGCGGCGAATGCTCGTTGCGGCGGGTGCAGCCGGCAATGATCGCAGCGACCGGCGAAGTCATGTGGGCGGCCGGCGCCGCCGTCATCAGCAAGGTCGGCCGGGCGTCGGCCGGCGGCAGCACGCCGCGGGCGCCGGTGCCGCGCGACAGCGTCAGGCGCAGGACGCCGTCGGTCAGGCCCACCGCCTCGATCAGCGCCGCCATGGCGCCGGTCAGGTCCGCGGCGTCATGGGGCAGCGGCAGGCGGAGCAGCGCCGCTCCGGCGCCCAGCCGGTCGAGATGGCGCGGCAGGTGGCGCGGCGCGCCGACCTTGATGCGGATCGTCTCGAACAACCCGTCGCCGAGGGTGAAGCCGCGGTCAGCCGGATCGATCCGCGCCTCCGCGGCGGGCATCAGCCGCCCGTTCAGCCAGATGGTCATGCCATTTTCTCCCCTGCCCACTCCACCACCGGATCGCCGGCGGCGCGCAGCTGGGCGCGGGCCTTGACCAGCATCTCCTCATGCTCGTCCGCCGGATCGGAATCGGCGACGATGCCGCCGCCGGCCTGGGCGATCACATGATCCTGCGTCACCGACAGGGTGCGGATGACGATGTTGCTGTCCATGGCGCCGTCGAAGCCGATCCAGGCCACCGATCCGCAATAGGCGCCGCGCCGCGCCACCTCCAGCTCGTCGATGATCTGCATGGCGCGGATCTTCGGCGCCCCGGTGATCGACCCGCCGGGACAGGCGGCGCGCAGCAGATCGACCGGTCCCAGCCCCGGCAGCAGGCGCGATGTGACCACGGACACCAGATGATGGACGGTGGCGAAGCTCTCCAGTCCGAACAGCACCGGCACCTTGACGCTGCCGATTTCCGACACCCGCGCCAGATCGTTGCGCAGCAGGTCGGTGATCATCAGGTTTTCCGCCCGGTCCTTGATGCTGGCCGACAGCTCCGCCGCCGCCGCCGCGTCGGCCGCCGGGTCGGCGTGACGGGGGCGGGTGCCCTTGATCGGCCGCGTTTCGATCGTCCGGTCGGCGCCCAGCCGGATGAAGCGCTCCGGCGACGCCCCGGCCAGCCGCAGCCTGGGACCGCAGTTCAGGAAAGCGGCGAAGGGTGCCGGGCTGAGCCGGCGCAGCCGCTCGTACAGCGCATAGGCGTCGGTTTCCGGCCCGGCATCGGCCAGGAAACGCTGGGTGAAGTTGGCCTGATAGATGTCGCCGGCGCGGATATACTCCAGAACCCGCCCGACACGGTCGAGATAGTCGGGACGCGACAGCTCCGACCGCCAGCACATCGGCGCAGGCCCGGCCGATTGTTCCGGAGGCGGAACGGACAGCCGCGCCGCCATGCGCCGGGCGCGGTCCTCCGCTTCCGGCCGGGCGGCGATGACCCAGGCGCGCCGTTCCTGCCGGTCGAAGGCCGCCACGACATCGTAAAGGCCGAAGGCGAAGTCCGGCTGGCCGCCCGGATTGCCATGGCGGGAGCGCAGCCCCTCCAAAGCCGTTCCGGCTTCGTAACCGATGAAGCCCACCGCGCCTCCGGTGAAGGGAACCGGGCCGTCGGACGGACGCGGATGAGCGGCCAGCGCCCGTTCCAGCGCGTCGAAGGGGCTGCCGCCGACCGGGTGGCCATCGACGAAGGTTCGCCCGCCTGTCGCTTCGACAGTTTGGAACGGTTCCGCAACGATATAGGAATGCCGCCCGTTCCACGGATGGGGTGCGGCGCTGTCGAGCAGCATCGCCCAGGGCTCGGCGCTCCAGGGGCGGAAAAGGGCGGCGGGATCGCCGCAGGAGATCGGAATCGTCAGCATGGCGGGGGCAGTCGGCCGTCGGCTTACATCAAGATGGTGGCGCCGCCATCGACGACCAAGACGTGGCCGTTGACATAGGACGCCGCCGCCGAGGCCAGGAACACCGCTGCCCCGGCAATCTCCTCGGGCAGGCCCCAGCGCCGCATCGGCGTGCGGTTGGCAAAATAGGCCCCGCGTTCGGGATCGGAGGCGATGGCCGCATTCGTTTCGGTTGCGAAAAAGCCGGGAGCGATGGCGTTGCTGGTCAGGCCATGCGGCCCATATTCGGCGGCCAGCGCCCGCACCATGCCGGTCAATCCGGCCTTCGCCGCGGCATAGACGCTGTCGTTGGCCCGCGCGATCTGTCCGGCGACCGAGGTGACGGCGATCAACCGTCCGCTGCCGCGCGGCAGCATCAGCCGCGCCGCCTCCCGCGCCAGGATCAGGCCGGATGCCAGATCGACGTCGAGCAGGGAGGAAATCTCCTCGTCCGTGAAGTCCACCAGCGGCTTGCGGTTGCGCTGCCCGACATTCTGGACCAGCACGTCGAGGCGTCCATGCTCCCGTTCGATCCGTGCGAAGGCATCGCGCACCGCCGCCCGGTCCGCCACGTCGAAGGCCAGCGCCGAAGCCGACCCGCCGGCCTCCGCGATTTCCGCCACCCGCGCTTCCAGCGTAGCGGCATCGCGGCCGTTCAGCAGCACATGCGCCCCCGATCCGGCCAGCGCCCGCGCGATCTCCAGCCCCAGCCCGCGGCCCGACCCGGTGACGAGCGCCACCTGTCCGGCGAGCGAGAAGGTTGACAGGTATGGAGGGATCGTCGCGGCCATGTCTGTCCCCTGTCCATTGCGGCGTTACGCCGTCATTTAGCAGAGGCAGGGACGCAAAGGCAGCCCCGGAATAGCGAAAGGGGGCGCAAGACATGCGCCCCCTCCCCATCACACCTCAGCCGGTCAGTGGACCGATGCCTCCCGCGCCGTGGCGGCGCTCGCCACCGGCGGCAGGGCGAAGCCGAGCGGCGGGCGTTCCGGCGCCTTGAAGCCATGCGCCCGGTCCTCCTCCACCACCACGCCGTCCAGCGCCAACCGGCCGTCGACCAGCGACAGGGTCATCGTGGTCTTGCCCTCCACCTCCTCGTCGAGCAGACGCTCGGCGATGGGGTCCTCGACAAGACCCTGGATGGCCCGCTTCAGCGGACGGGCGCCGAAGGCCGGGTCCCAGCCCAGATCGCCCAGCCGCCGCTTGGCCGCCGCATCCGCCGCCAGGGTGACGCCGCGCTCGGCCAGCCGCTCGTTGACGCGGGCAAGCTGGATGTCGACGATCCGCGACATCTGGTCCCGGCCCAGCCGGCGGAAGATCAGGACATCGTCCAGCCGGTTGAGGAACTCCGGCCGGAAGGCCTTGCGAACCGCGTCCATCACCTCCACCGTCGCGCCGGCCATGTCCTCGTCATCGCCCAAGGCGCTCAGCGCCTCGGCCCCCAAATTGGAGGTCATGATGAGGATGGCGTGGCGGAAGTCGGCGGTCCGGCCCTGCCCGTCGGTCAGCCGCCCGTCGTCGAGCGCCTGCAGCAGGACGTTCAGCACGTCGGGATGCGCCTTCTCCACCTCGTCCAGCAGCACGACCTGATAGGGCCGGCGCCGGATGCGCTCCGCCAGCGAACCGCCGTCGTCATAGCCGACATAGCCCGGCGGCGAGCCGATCATGCGGCTGACAGCGTGCTTCTCCATGTATTCCGACATGTCGAGGCGGGTGATCGCCGTCTCGTCGTCGAACAGGAAGGATGCCAGCGCCTTGGCAAGCTCGGTCTTGCCGACGCCGGTCGGGCCGAGGAACAGGAAGGAGCCGGTCGGACGAGCCGGGTCCTTCAGCCCGGCACGGGCACGCCGCACCGCCTTGGACACCGCACGCACCGCCTCCTTCTGGCCGACCACGCGCTCGGCCAGCTTGTCCTCCATGCCTTTCAGCCGCTGGCGTTCGCCCTCCAGCATCCGTTCGACCGGAATGCCGGTCCAGCGGGTGACGACGGCGCCGATGTCCTTGGCCGTCACCTCGTCGCGCTCCGTGCTGGCGCGCGATTCGGCTTCGGCCAGACGCTTCTCCAGGTCGGGCACCACGCCATAGGCCAACTCGCCGGCCTTGGCCCAATCGCCGTCACGCTGGGCGCGCTCCAACCTGGTGCGGGCCTGGTCAAGCTCCTCCTTCAGGCGGCGGCCCTCGGTGCGGCGGGACTGCGAGGCACGCCACTCCTCCTCCATCGAGGATTGGCGGGCTTCCGCTTCAGCCAATTCGCCTTCCAGGACCTGCAGGCGCTCCTGCGAAGCGGCGTCCGGCTCGGCCTTCAGCGCCTCGCGCTCGATCTTCAGCTGGGCGACGCGGCGGTCGACGGCGTCGAGCGCCTCCGGCTTGCTGTCGATCGCCATGCGCAGGCGGCTCGCCGCCTCGTCCACGAGGTCGATGGCCTTGTCGGGCAGCCGGCGGTCGCCGATGTAGCGCGCCGACAGGCTCACCGCCGCGACCACCGCCGCGTCGGCGATGCGCACGCCGTGGTGCACCTCGTACTTGCCCTTGATGCCGCGCAGGATCGACACGGCGTCGTCCACCGACGGCTCGTCCACCGTCACCGGCTGGAAGCGGCGAGCCAGCGCCGCGTCCTTCTCGATGTATTTCCGGTACTCGTCCGGCGTGGTGGCGCCGACGCAGCGCAGCTCCCCGCGCGCCAGCGCGGGCTTCAGCATGTTGGCGGCGTCCATCGCCCCATCGGTGCGGCCGGCGCCGATCAGGGTGTGCAGTTCGTCGATGAACAGGATGATGCGGCCGTTGGCCTCCTGCACCTCACTCAGCACCGACTTCAGCCGCTCCTCGAACTCGCCGCGGAACTTGGCGCCGGCCAGGAGTGCCGTCAGGTCGAGCGCCAGGACGCGGCGGTCCTTCAGCCCTTCCGGCACGTCGCCGGAGGCCAGGCGCTGGGCCAGCCCCTCGACCACGGCGGTCTTGCCGACGCCGGGCTCGCCGATCAGGACGGGATTGTTCTTGGTGCGGCGGGCCAGCACCTGGATGGTGCGGCGGATCTCGTCGTCGCGGCCGATGACGGGGTCGAGCCGGCCCTGCCGCGCCTCGTCCGTCAGGTCGCGGGTGTAGCGGGCCAGCGCCTCGCCGGAGGTGGTTTCGGTCTCGGCGTCAGCGGGATGGTCCTTGCGCTGGGCATCGGCGGCCGCGGCCAGCGCGTCGGCATCGACGCCGGCGCGGCGGAACAGCGCGCGCAGCGGGCCGCTCTGGCGGGCAAGGCTCTCCAGCAGCCGTTCGGCGGTGACGAAACGGTCGCCGCCGTTGCGCGCCGAGGCGACGGCGCCCTGCAGCACGGCGGCCAGCGCCGGCGACATGTAGAGCGGCTGCGGGCCTTCGTCGGCGCCCGGCTGGACCGGAGCGCGGGACAGCTGGTCCTCGGTCGCGGACTTCAGCAGATCGGGATCGCCGCCGGTGTCGCGCACCAGACGCGCGGCCACGCCGCTGGTGTCGTCGATCAGGGCCTTCAGCAGATGTTCGGGGAGAAGCTGTTGATGCCGCTCTGCAAGGGCGGCGATCTGCGCGGCCTGAATGACGCCACGCGCACGATCGGTGAATTGACCGAAGTCCATCAGGCACTCCGTTTCCCAAGGTCTCCCGCCCAGCCATCCGGCGCGGGACGGCGCCCCTGCGGTCCGCGAAATGCGCGACCGCCCGACGCCTGATGGGTAAATGGTTAACGGAATTGCGGCGATCAAGAGGGTGACCGGACCAGGGCAATCCGATCGCCACGACCGGCAAACGCCATATTGACACACGATCTCCGCCGCCCCTTTCATAGCGTCACGATATGGACAACAAGGGTTCCGGCGGGATGGACGTGCGGCAGCTTCGCTATTTCCTGGGCATCGTGGAGCATGGCTCGATCTCCCGCGCGGCGGAGACGTTGCGGGTGGCGCAGCCGGCGCTGAGCCTGCATCTGAAGCGGATGGAGGAGGATTTCGGCTGTCAGCTGGTCCTGCGCACGGCGCGCGGCGTGGTGCCGACGGAAAGCGGGCGGCGGCTGGCGCAGCGGGCGGCGGCGCTGATCGGCCAGATGGACGGGCTGCGCGACGAGGTGCGCGCGGTGGAAGCGGTGCCGGCCGGGCCGGCGACCGTCGGCATCCCGACCTCGCTGGGGCCGGTGCTGACCGTGCCGCTGGCGCTGGCGGTGCGCCGCACCCATCCGCAGATCCGGCTGCGGGTGGTGGAGGGGCTGTCCGGCCATATGCTGGAATGGGTGCTGTCGGGACAGCTCGACTTGGCGCTCGTATTCGGCACCAAGGAGATGGGAGGGCTGGAAACCGAACTGGTGGCGCGGGAAAGGCTGCATCTGGTCGGGCCGGCCGACGATCCGCTGCTGCGCGGTCGCAGCGCCATTCCCTTCGCCGAGGCGCTGTCCCTGCCGCTGATCCTGCCCGGCCGCCCGCACGGCGTACGCGAGGAGGTGGAGCATGCCGCCCTGGTGGCGCGGGCCGGCGTCACCGTCGCGCTGGAGATCGACGCGCTGGAGCAGATCAAGGCGCTGGTGGCGGAGGGCTGCGGCTATACCGTCCTGTCGGACCGGGTGGCGCGCCATGGCGCGGCGGCGGAGCGGCTGACCGGCCTGCCCATCGTCGATCCGCAGATTGACCGGACCATCCTGCTGGCCCATGCCGCCGGCCGGCCGATGTCGGCCGCCGCCCGCGCGACGCACGGCATCCTCGGCGGCATCCTGGCCGGTCTGACGCAGGATGGCGGCTGGCGCTGAGCACCCCCGCCCGCCGGTCAGGAGCCTAGGTTGACGATCTCCACCCGGCGGTTGGCGTCGCTGGCCGGGTTCGCCGGGTCGAGGAGCTGCTGCGAACCGCGGCCGATGGCGACCAGCCGGCCCGACGACACGCCGAAGGTCCGGGTCAGGTAATCGCGAACCGAGGCGGCGCGCCGCTTCGACAGGGCGAGGTTGTAGTCGGGGTTGCCGACGCCGTCGGTGTGGCCGGTCAGCTGGAAGCGGTAGGCGGCGAGATCCGGCGAGGTCAGGGCGCGGCCCAGCTCGTTCAGGATGCCGGTCGCCTTCGGCGTCAGATCCGCCGAATTGAAGGCGAACTCCACCTGGAAGCTGATGCGCGGCGCCGCCTTCGGCTGGGGGGCGGGGGTGCCTTGGCTCGGTGCCTGAGCGGGAGCGGGAGCCGGAGTCGGAGTCGGCGCCGCCGCGGTGTCGCCGGTTCCCAGCGCCAAGCCGCGGGTCCGCGGCTTCTCGTCGCCCTGCGGCCGGTCCGGCTTCAGCGCGCGGATGAAATCCTCCGACGTGGTCGGTGCGGCCGGCGGATCGGTGGCCAGCGCCGAACCGCCCACCGACAGCAGCAGACCCAGCCCGGCCAGCGCCGGCCTCAACATCCCGACCGCATCCATTCCCGCACCCCCGCTTCCATATCAGGACCTAGCTTCGGCCATCCTAGCCAAATGCGTGTCCCACCGCCAGCGCCGGCCCGCGGGGTTGTGACCCGGCGCTCCGATTCAGCCCGGCGGCGGGGCGGAGCCGCGCGCATCGCTGCGGACCATTTTTGCCGCAGGATAAGGCGGTCCCCGGTCTTGCTCCGGCAAGAGTGCGGCGATACCGTGCAGCCCACGCCGCAGCCGTTCCGTGGAAACATGCACGACATCGTCATTCAAGTCCTGGGCGTTGCCGGGCTTCTCGCTCTCGTCAGTTTCCTGCCGCCGCTGGCCGCCCGATTCCAGATGCCCTACACGGTGCTGCTGGCCGGCGTCGGCGTGGCGCTGGGCGCGGTGATCCAGACCTTCGCCGGCATGCCGGGCAAGGGGCCGTTCCACGACTTCCTCGCCTCGCTGGCGGATCTGGACGTCTCGTCCGACGTGCTGCTGCACATCTTCCTGCCGATCCTGCTGTTCGAAACCGCTCTGGCGGTCGACGTGCGCCGGCTGTTCGACGATCTGGGGCCGATCCTGCTGATGGCGGTGGTTGCGGTGTTCGTCTGCACCTTCGCCGTCGGCTATGCGGTCAGCCTGTTCACCTCGCTGGGGCTGGTCGCCTGCCTGCTTCTGGGGTCCATCGTCGCCTCGACCGACCCGGCGGCGGTGATCGGCATCTTCCGCGACCTGGGCGCGCCGCGCCGGCTGACCACGCTGGTCGAAGGCGAAAGCCTGCTGAACGACGCCGCGGCCATCGCGCTGTTCACGCTGCTGCTCGACATGCTGACGCGCAAGGCCACCGGCGGGGCCGGGGCGGCGGCGCTGGACTTCCTGCGCGATTTCTCCGGCGGTGTCATCACCGGCTATATCTGCGGCCGCATCGTCTGCATGCTGGTGGAACCGATGCGCAACCAGCCGATGGCGGAGATCACGCTGACGGTGGCGCTGGCCTATCTGTCCTATGTGCTGGCCGAACATTATGTCGGCGCGTCCGGCGTGGTGGCGGTGGTGGCGGCGGCGCTGGTCATCGGTTCGGTCGGGCGCACCCGCATCTCCCCCGCCACCTGGGGCGCCATGGAGCATGTCTGGCAGCAGCTGGGCTTCTGGGCCAACTCCATGATCTTCCTGCTGACCGCCATCCTGGTGCCGCGCCTGATGGCCGATGCCGGCTGGGCAGAGGTCGGACTGGTGCTGGTCGTGGTGCTGGCCGCCTTCGCCGCGCGCGCGGTGGTGCTGTTCGGGCTGCTGCCGATCCTCTCCTGGGCCGGGCTGGCGCAGAAGGTCAGCAATTCCTACAAGTCGGTGATGCTGTGGGGCGGCCTGCGCGGGGCGGTGTCGCTGACGCTGGCCCTGGCGGTGACCGAGAATTTCCGCGTGTCCGACCGGGTGCAGAGCTTCATCGCGGTGATGGTCACCGGCTTCGTCTTCGTCACGCTGTTCATCAACGGCACGACGTTGCGCTGGCTGATCCACCTGCTGAAGCTGGACGAGCTGACGCCGGTGGAGCATGCCATGCGCAACCGCGCGCTGGCACTGTCCACCGACAGCATCCGCGACCGCGTCGCCGCGGTGGCCGAAACCTACGAGGTCGACGGCGTCGTCAAGGACGTGATGGTCGCCCGCTATGAGGAGCGGCGGAAGAAGATCGACCAGGAGCGCCAGGAGGAGGCCCAGCTGACCGGCGAGGACCGCGTCACCATCGGCCTCGTCATCCTGGTGAACCGCGAGGAGGAACTCTATTACGCCCACTTCGCCGAAGGGGTGGTGTCGCGCGCTGTGATGGAGATGCTGGCGGGGCGCAGCGGCCGGCTGCTCGACGCGGTCAAGAGCCAGGGCCGCAACGGCTACCGTGCCTTCGAGGAGCCCTTCATCGCCTTCTCCCCCTGGATGCGGGCGGCGAGCTGGCTGCAGCGGCGCTTCGGCGTCCACCGGCCGCTGGCCCGGCGCCTGTCGATGCGGTTCGAGGTGCTGGTGGCCGTGCGCACCGTGCTGCGCGAGCTGCTGGCCTTCACCCGCGACCGTCTGGCCCGCGTGCTGGGCCAGGAGGTGGCGTTCGAGCTGGAGGGCATGCTGGTCGGCCGGCTCGGCATCGTCGAACAGGCGCTATCGGCCCTGAAGCTGCAATATCCCGACTATGCGGTGGTGCTGCAGAGCCGTTACGTCGGCCGCGCCGCGCTGCGGCTGGAGCATGCCGAATACCGCGCCATGCACGCCGAATCGATCATCAGCCAGGAGGTGCTGACCGACCTGGAACGCGATCTGGAACAGCGGCGCCGCGTGCTGGAACGGCTGCCGAAGCTGGACGTGCGATTCGACGTGGCGGAGCTGGTGCGCCGGGTGCCGCTGTTCGCCGGCCTGCCGTCGGAGCGGGTGGCGACCATCGCCACGCTGCTGCGCGCCCAGCTGGCGCTGCCGGGCGAGACCATCGTGCGCAAGGGCGAGCGCGGCGACGCCATGTTCTTCATCGCGTCGGGCGCCGTGGAGGTGCTGGTGCCGATGCTGGCGGAGCCGGTGAAGCTGGGCACCGGCGACTTCTTCGGCGAGATGGCGCTGCTGTCCCGACAGCGGCGCAATGCAGACGTGCGGGCGCTGGGGTATTGCCAATTGCTGGTGTTGGATGAGAAGGATTTCCGCCGGCTGGTGCAGAAGGACGCGGATTTGCAGTCCCACATCCAGGCGGTCGCCGAGGCGCGCCGCCAGCCGACCCAGTCGTCGCCGGCCGTCCCGGCGGTGAGCTGACCGGATCGGGGAAGGGATTGTCGAAATGAGCGGTACCGCAACGGGCGGCCAACCCTGGCTGCGCCTGATGCCGGGCCTTTTCGTGCTGCTGTGGAGCACCGGCTTCATCGGCGCGAAATACGGCCTGCCTTATGTGGAGCCGCTGACCTTCCTGCTGATCCGGCTGGGGCTGGTCGCCGTGGTGCTGGCGCTGGTGGCGCTGGTCAGCCGGGCACCCTGGCCCAAGGACTGGCCGACCGCCGGGCGGATCGCGCTGGCCGGGCTGCTGGTTCACGGCGTCTATCTCAGCGGCATCTTCATCGCCATCGCACAGGGCCTGCCGGCGGGGGTGACCGCGCTGGTGGTCGGCATCCAGCCGCTGCTGACCGCCGCCCTGTCCGGCCCGCTGCTGGGCGAACGGGTGACCGGCCGGCAATGGGCCGGGCTGCTGCTGGGTCTAGCCGGCGTCGGTCTGGTGGTGCGGGAGAAGCTGTCGATCGACGCCGCGCATCTGGTCCCGTTCGCCTATGCCCTGGTGGCGCTGGTCGGCATCACACTGGGCACGCTCTACCAGAAGCGCCATGGCGGCGGCATGGATCTGCGCAGCGGCACCGCCATCCAGTACGGCGCCACCGCGCTCGCCCTGGCGGTCGCCGCCCCGCTGACCGAGACGATGCAGGTGCACTGGACGGGCGAGTTCGTCTTCGCCCTGCTGTGGCTGTGCTTCGTGCTGTCGGTCGGCGCCATCTTCCTGCTGTTCGCCCTGATCCGCCGCGGTGCGGCGGCCAAGGTCGCCAGCCTGTTCTACCTGACCCCGCCGGTCACCACGCTGATCGCCTGGCTCCTGTTCGGCGAGAAGCTGGGCATCGTCGCATTGGCCGGCATGGCGGTGGCGGTCTGCGGCGTGGCGCTGGTCAACAGGAAGTGACGATGGCAGGCCGGCGAATGGCGGGGCGTCAGCCCCACTTCATCTCGCCGGTCGCCACCTTGGCGCCGATGTCGAGCGCGATTCCCATCCCGGCATCGGGATAGCGCCGCTTCATGGCGGCGATCAATTCGTCGCTCGTCCTTGCCTTGGCAAGCTCCTCCTCGAAGGCCAGAAGATAGCCTTTGGTATGGGCGATGGCGGCTTTATTGGGTTCGGCACCCGGCGCGGCATGGCCGGCGACCACCACCGCCGGATTGCGGGCGGCCATGGCGTCCAGCGCCTTCACCCAGGCGGCCCGCGCCTCCGCCGTCGGGGTGTCGGCGGTCCAGACATGCAATCCCGAAAACACCAGCACCCCGCCGAAGACGGCGCGCAGCGACGGCACCCACAGGTAACGGCGGTTCGCCATTCCCTGTGCATCGACGATCTCGATGGTCTGGCCATCCAGCGTCAGGGCGGCGCCGTCGAAGGGTTGCGGCATCACCACCTCCGCCAGGGTCTGCGGGCCATTCTCCTTCAGCTTCGGCCCCCAAACCGCCAGCTTCTTTTCGACATTGCCCTTGATCGCCTCGACGGTTGCTGTGGCGGCGATGACGCGGGCATCGGGGAAGGCGGCCTTCACCGGACCAATGCCGAAATAATAGTCCGGGTCGCTCTGGCTGACATAGATGGTGGTCAGCGTCCTGCCGGTGGTCTTGATCGCCTCGGCCAGCGCCTTGCCGTCGGACAGGGTAAAGCCACCGTCGATCAGGATCGCCTCGCGGCTGCCCGACAGCAGGACCGGAGCACGGAAAAAGCCGTTCTCCCCGGCGGGGAATGCCTGCCAGCTCAGAGGCGTCGCCGTGGCGGCAAGGCCGCCGGCAGGAGTCAGAAGGGTAGCGGCTCCCGCCAGCGCCGAGGCGTGCAGAGCGGTGGCAAGGATGTCCCTGCGCGTCATCATCGTCGATGTCCTTTGGTGTGTTTTCGCGGTCAGTTGGCGCGCAGAAGGGCGGCCAGCCTGCCAGGCTTGGAAAAGAGGATTTCGGAGTCGAGCCTGCGCCGGTGCGATCCATCGTCGAACAGCAGGGTGGGCACGCCGTTGGCACGGTAGGCGGCCATCAGCTGCCGGCCGCGCTCAACCCGTGCGGCATCGGCGACCGTCAGCTCCTCCGACCCCTCCGCGACCAGCGCCGCCGCCGTGTCGAGACCCAGCCCGGCCAGGATACCGGCCAGCGTCGCCGCCGCCGTGATGTCGTGCCCGTCGGCATAGCGTGCGGACTGGATGGCGGCCAGCGCCGCAAACTCCCGGTCGGGAGCGGTCAGCGCCACCGCCGTCAGGGCCAGCGTCGCCGGACCACTGTCGAGCCGCTGCCGTCGGTCGCCCAGAACGCCGATGCGATAGCGCTCGCTGAAGATTTGTCCGGTCAGGGCGTGGATGCGCTGATCGTTCGCCCACGCATAGGCGGCGAAGCCCTCGTCCAGCGGTCGGGCGCCGGTCCCGGAAAACAGGCCGGTCGGCACCATTTCCAGCACGAGATCCTCGACATTCGACAGCGACGCGATCGCCGGCGAGGCGCCATAGCACCAGCCGCAGAGCGGGTCGAACAGATAGGTGACGGTCCTGGTCCGGCTCATGGTCGTATCCGTGACGGGCGGTGACGTGATGGAACGATCTTAGCCGGCGCCGATTGTGCTGTGTAGCCGGTATAAAACCGACATATCGTATGCTATCAGCATACAATCGGCAGGCAGCCTGCCTCATGAGCGATCCCACATGAGCGACCTCCAATGAGTGATCCAAGGCACCTGAACCGCATCGCCTATTTCGCGGCGGTGGTGGAAACCGGTTCCTTCACCGCGGCGGCGGCGCGGCTGGGGATCACCAAGGCGGTGGTCAGCCAGCAGGTCGCAAGGCTGGAGGAGGAGGTCGGCACCAGCCTGCTGGTCCGCACCACCCGCAAGGTCCGGCCGACCGAAGCCGGCATGGCCTTCCACCGCCGTTGCGTCGTGATCCTGCGGGAGGCCGAGGATGCCTTCGGCGAACTGGCGGAAAGTGCGGCGGCGCCGTCCGGCCTGCTGCGGCTGACCGCACCCTTCGATTACGGAGTGGCGGTCGTCGTTCCCGCCATCGCCGCCTTCACCGCCGTCCACCCCGCCTGCAAGGCCGACATGGTCCTGTCCGACCAGTCGCTCGACCTCGTCGGCGGGACCTTCGACCTCGCCATCCGCGTCGGCTGGCTGGCCGACACCAGCCTTCAGGCCCGCCAGTTCGGCAGCTTCCGGCAGCTTCTGGTCGGCACCCCGGCTCTGGCCGGACGGATGGGTGAAGGGAGCGGGCCGGAGGACATCGCCGCCCTGCCCTTCGTCGCCAACACAGCGCTTCGCAACCCGCTGACATGGCAGTTCACCGCCGCGACGGGCGAACCGCGCACGGTGACCACACGGGCGGTTATCGCGCTCGACGCCACCTTCGCCGTGCGGGAGGCGGTGCGCGAGGGGGCGGGGCTGTCCGTCCTGCCGGACTATTGTGTGGCGGACGATCTGGCATCGGGCCGCCTCGTTCCTGTCCTGCCGGGCTGGAGCCTGCCGTCGGGCGGAATCCATGCCGTTTTCCCCGCCGCCCGCTTCCGCCCGACCAAGGTCCGCACCTTCGTCGACCTCCTGACGCAGCGTGAACGGCAACGGGCGGCGGTTCGAGAGCCTGCACGAGGTCGGAATCCGCAGCGCACGCCGCCGCTGAGGCGAAATTTCGCTGGATAGTCCGCCCGCTCAGCAATTTAATACGTCTGACAAATCGATAAATCCCCCCGGGAGGGACGCGATGGCGGACGTGTTGGACTTCGGCAGCTTCGACTACATCATCGCGGGCGGGGGCACCGCCGGCTGCGTGCTGGCCAACCGGCTGTCGGCCGATCCGGACGTCTCGGTCCTGCTGCTGGAGGCCGGTGGCAAGGACAGCTGGGTGTGGCTGCACATCCCCGCCGGCTATCTGTTCTGCATCGGCAACCCGCGCACCGACTGGTGCTTCAAGACGGAGGCCGAGCCAGGGCTGAACGGCCGCAGCATCCATTACGCCCGCGGCAAGGTGCTGGGCGGCTGTTCGTCGATCAACGGCATGATTGCCATGCGCGGGCAGGCGCGCGATTACGATGAATGGGCGGCTATTACCGGTGATTCCCGCTGGAGCTGGAAGGAAGTGCTGCCGGTCTTCAAGGGCAGCGAGGACTACTGGCGTGGCGCCGACGAGATGCATGGCGCCGGTGGCGAATGGCGGGTGGAGCGGCAGCGGCTGCGCTGGGACCTGCTCGACCGTTTCGCCGAGGCGGCGCAACAGGCCGGCATCCCGCGCAACGACGACTTCAACCGCGGCGACAATCTCGGCGTCGGCGCCTTCGAGGTGAACCAGAAGGGCGGCATCCGCTGGAGTGCGGCCAAGGCCTTCCTGCGCCCGGCCCTCGACCGGCCGAACCTGAAGCTCGCCATCGAGGCGGCCATCGACAAGGTGGAGATCGCCGACGGCCGCGTCACCGGCATCCGCTTCACCGTGAAGGGAGAGCCGGCGCGGGCGACCTCCAGGATCGAGACGGTGCTGGCGGCAGGATCCATCGGCAGCCCGGCGATCCTCCAGCGCTCCGGCATCGGCCCGGCGGAGCATCTGAAGGCGCTCGGAATCCCGGTGGTGCTGGATGCGCCGGACGTCGGCGCCAATCTGCAGGACCATCTGCAGCTGCGCATGATCTACAAGGTCGACGGCATCGTCACGCTGAACAAGCGGGCGGGCAGCCTGTTCGGCAAGGCGATGATGGGGCTGGAATACGCGCTGTTCCGCAAGGGGCCGCTGACCATGGCGCCCAGCCAACTCGGCGTCTTCGCCAAATCCGCCCCCAACGTCGAGAGCGCCGACCTGGAATACCATGTGCAGCCGCTGTCGCTGGAGAAGTTCGGCGACCCGCTGCACGGCTTCCCGGCCTTCACCGCCAGCGTCTGCGACCTGCGCCCGGCCTCGCGCGGCTGGACCCGCATCACCACCGCCGACCACCGCGAGAATCCGGCCATTGCCCCCTGCTACCTGTCCGATCCGTCCGACAGGGCGAAGGCGGCCAAGGCGCTGGCGCTGACCCGCCGGATCGTGGCGCAGCCGGCGCTCGCCCCCTACCACCCGCAGGAATACAAGCCCGGCCCCAGCTTCCAGACCGAAGAGGAACTGGCGCAGGCCGCCGGCGACATCGGCACCACCATCTTCCATCCCGTCGGCACCTGCCGGATGGGCGGCAAGGACGATGCCACCGCCGTCACCGATGCGGAGATGCGGGTGCGCGGCGTGCGCGGCCTGCGGGTGATCGACGCCTCGGTGATGCCGACGCTGACCTCCGGCAACACCAACACGCCGACGGTAATGATCGCTGAACGCGGCGCCGCCCTGATGCGGGCCGACCGCCGCGCCGCTCTAAGGGGATAACCCAGCCGGAAAGCCCCGCAGCCCGCGCAAAAATTTCGCTGAGCGGCCCAACAATCCGCAATAGGATTTTCCGATCACCCCTGATCCACGGCCAACCCGCAAAATCATTTGCCTGCGAAAGGCGCAGACTTGTCCCCAACGATAGAAATCCGAGGGGACGAGAGATGGACGGCATGCAGGCGGGATTTCGGGGAAGCCTGCGGGCGGAACAGGTGGCGATCGACGACGGCTATCGCCTCGACGACCGTTATGCCCGGGCGGAGGGCCAAGTCTATTTGTCCGGCACCCAGGCGTTGGTCCGGCTGCTGCTGCTCCAGGCGGAAAGCGACCGGCGGGCGGGACTGAACACCGCCGGCTTCGTCAGCGGCTATCGCGGGTCGCCGCTGGGCGGGCTGGATCAGGCGCTGTGGCAGGCTAGCCGGCATCTGGACGCCCACGCCATCAGCTTCGTCCCCGGCGTGAACGAGGATCTGGGCGCCACCGCCGTCATGGGCACCCAGCAGGTCGAATCCTCGGGCGAGGGCACCGTCGATGGCGTGTTCGGCATGTGGTACGGCAAGGGGCCGGGGGTGGACCGCTCCGGCGACGTGCTGAAGCATGCCAACGCCTATGGCAGTTCGCCGCGCGGCGGGGTGCTGGCGGTGGCCGGCGACGACCATGGCTGCGTGTCCTCCAGCATGCCGCACCAGAGCGATCTTGCGATGATCGCGTGGTCGATGCCGGTGCTGAACCCGTCGGGTGTGCGCGAATTCCTCGATTTCGGCCTCTACGGCTACGCGCTGTCGCGCTTTTCCGGCGCCTGGGTCGGGTTCAAGGCGATCTCGGAATCGGTGGAAAGCTCCGCCACCGTGCGGCTGCCCTCGCTCGACCGCGGTTTCCTGCCGGTGGAGTTCGACCCGCCGCCGGGAGGCTTGCATTACCGCTGGCCCGACCTGCCCAGCCTCGCCATCGAGGAACGGCTGGCCGCCAAGGTCGCGGCGGTGAAGGCCTTCGCCCGCGTCAACCGCATCGACCGCACGGTACTGGGCCGGGGCGGCTGGCTGCGCATCGTCACCACCGGCAAGGCGCATCTCGACCTGATGGAGGCACTGCGCGTCCTGGGCATCGGCCCAGTGGAAGCGGCGGAGATCGGCCTGTCGGTCCACAAGATCGGCCTGTCCTGGCCGCTGGAGCCGGACTTCGCGCTGACCGCCGCACGTGGGGCCGAGGAAATCCTGGTGGTCGAGGAAAAGGCCCCCGTCGTCGAGGGCCAGCTGAAGGACCTGCTGTTCCACCTGCCGGCCGGCGAGCGCCCGCGCGCCGTGGTCGGCAAGACCGACGAGTTCGGCGCCCCGCTGCTGCCGGCCACCGGAGAGCTGCGCCCCTGGATCGTCGCCAAGGCCCTGGTGGAGCGCATTCGCCACCGTTTCCCCGAGCGTAACTTTTCCGCCCGGCTGGCGGAACTGCTGCCGGGCGAGGCGCCGACCGCCCCTGCCCTGCCGCGAACTCCCTATTTCTGCTCCGGCTGTCCGCACAACAGCTCGACCAAGGTGCCCGACGGCAGCAAGGCGATGGCCGGAATCGGCTGCCATTTCATGGCGTCGTGGATGGACCGCGACACGGTCGGCCTCAGCCAGATGGGCGGCGAAGGCGTCAGCTGGATCGGGCAGTCGCGCTACAGCAAGCGCCCGCACATCTTCCAGAATCTGGGCGAGGGCACCTATTTCCATTCCGGCCTGCTGGCGATCCGGCAGGCGGTGGCCGCCAAGGTCAACATCACCTACAAGATCCTGTTCAACGACGCCGTCGCCATGACCGGCGGCCAGCCGGTGGACGGCCCAATCTCCGTCGACGCCATCACTCGGCAATTGGCGGCGGAGGGCATCACCCGCATCGCCGTGGTCAGCGACGCGCCGGAGAAATACGACAGCCGGGCCGGCCTCGCCCCCTTTACCACCGTGCATCACCGCGACGAGTTGGACGCCGTCCAGCGCGAGATGCGCGAGATCCCCGGCGTCACCGCCATCGTCTATGAACAGACCTGCGCCGCCGAGAAACGCCGCCGACGCAAGCGCGGCACCCTGGCCGACCCGGCGCGGCGAATGGTCATCAACGATCTGGTCTGCGAAGGCTGCGGCGATTGCGGCAAGAAGTCGAACTGCCTGTCGGTGCAGCCGAAGCAGACCGAATTCGGCGTGAAGCGGCAAATCGACCAGTCCAGCTGCAACAAGGATTATTCTTGCGCCGACGGCTTCTGCCCCAGCTTCGTCTCGGTGATGGGCGGAAGCTTGCGCAAGCCGAACCCCGACAAGGTCGCCGCCCGCTTCGCCGACGATCTGGCGGCATTGCCGCTGCCGAATTACTCCGCCGCCGAAGACCCGGCCGAGATCCTGGCCGAGATTTTGATTGTGGGCGTCGGCGGCACCGGCGTCGTCACCGTCGGCGCGGTGCTGGCAATGGCCGCCCATCTGGAGGGCAAGGCATCCTCCGTGCTCGACTTCATGGGCTTCGCGCAGAAGGGCGGCGCGGTCTACAGCTACCTCCGCGTGGCCGGCGATCCGGCGCGGCTGAACCAGGCGCGGATCGACCCGAAACAGGCGCAGCTGGTGCTGGCTTGCGACACGGTGGTCGCCGCCTCTCCCGACGCGCTGAAGACGGTGCGGCTGGGCCGGACGCGGGTGGTGGCGAACGCCCATGTCGCCCCGACCGGCGCCTTCACCCGCGACGGCAACAAACTGCCCGATGCCGGCGGACTGCTGCGGAGCCTGCGCCGCGCCGCCGGACCCGACCGGGTGGAGGTGGTGGACGCCAACCGGGTGGTTACCGCCCTGTTCGGCGACAGCATCCTCGCAAACGTCTTCCTGATGGGCGTCGCCTTCCAGAAGGGGCTGCTGCCGGTCGGGCTGGAGGCGCTGACCCGCGCCATCGAGCTGAACGGCACCGGCGTGCCCGCCAACCTGCGCGCCTTCGCCTTCGGCCGCCTCGCCGCGCACCGGCCGGAGCTGCTGGCCGGTCTGGGTGCGGAGGAGGAGGCCCCGGCAACCGACCTCGCTACCATCGTCGAACGCCGCGCCGCGTTCCTGGTGGAGTATCAGGACCGCGCCTATGCCGACCGTTACCGCGCGCTGGTGGAGCGGGCGCGGCAGGCGGAGGCCCGCGTCGCCCCCGGTTCGACTGCGCTGGCCGAGGCGGTGGCGCGCAGCGCCTTCAAGCTGATGGCCTACAAGGACGAGTATGAGGTCGCCCGCCTGCACAGCGACCCGGCCTTCCGCAAGAGCCTGGAGGAGCGGTTCGAGGGCGACTGGAAGCCGGTCTTCCACCTCGCCCCTCCCCTGCTGTCGCGCGACACCAACGGCTATGGCGAGCCGCGCAAGATGGCGCTGGGCGCCTGGATCCTGCCGGTGTTCCGCAGTCTGTCGGCGATGAAGAAGCTGCGCGGCACTGCGCTCGATCCGTTCGGCTACACGGCGGAACGCCGGATGGAACGCGCGCTGATAGCCCGCTACGAGGCCACGGTGGCGGAGATCGCCGAGCGGCTGTCGGCCGACCGGCTCGCCACCGCGGTGGAGCTGGCCGCCCTGCCGCAGGAGATCCGCGGCTTCGGCCCGGTCAAGCACCGCGCGATGGATGCGGTCGAGCCGCGCTGGCGGGCGCTGGAACAGCGGCTGCGCGAACGCACCGCCCAGGCAGCATAAGGGAGGCGGCGTGAGGCGGCCTCACTTCGCCAGGAAGTGCAGGAAGGGGAAGGCTTCGAAGTCGAAACGGATCAGGGCCGGCGCCCCGCCGCTGCGGACCAGATGGTCGTATGTGCAGTAGGGCGCCGCCTGATCCAGCCCCCAGAAGGCCCGGCCCAAGTCGAAATGCCGGCCGATATAGGCGACGACGAGATCGAGACAGCGCTGGGCCGCCGGTGTCCGGTTGAAGGCGAGGAAACCGGCGAGGAAATCGCGGGTCGGCCCACGGCCCCGCCGGTCCTGCATCACCGCCACGTCCCAATCCCGCCAATCGGCCATCGCAAGTCCGGGATCGGCGAGCAGCAGCGCATCGACGTCAACCTGGATCAGCGGCCCCGCCCCCTGCCGCAGAAGCTGCTGCGTCACCGCGAAGCGGGCGGAGGCGAAATAGGTCAGCCGCACCGGCTCCGGCAGTGCTCCGAGGTCGATGGTCTCGAAGGAGACGGACAGCGGGGCCTCGCCGTCGCCGGCAAGCCGCATCAGCTCCGCCTCGGTCCCGGCCGACGGGTTGACGACATGGACATGCAGGGCGCAGGACGGCGCCTTCTCCAGCCGGGTGGCGAGGAATCCGGCGCCGAAGCGGCGCCAATAGGTTTCGTCGCAGCCCACCAGCAGGATCGGCCGGCCATCGGCCTTTGGCGGAACCGGCATGCGGCGGACGGCGCGGCTGAAGCATGTGGGCGGCTCGGCGGCCAGACCGTCGAAGAAGGCGGGTTCGCCGCGCACCATCGACCACAGCAACATCTCGAAATCGGCGGCGATGTCCTGCGGCGTCCAATGGCGGGCGTATTTGCGGAAATAGCGGCTGGCGAGGTCGAGCCGACCCCGGCGATACAGGCGATAGCAGACCACCGACAGGGCGACGCTGTTGCGCGGCTCCGCCATCAGCCGGCTGCGCGCCGCGGCGGCGATGCGGTCCAGCGTCGCGTCGTCCATCACCCCGGTCTGAATCGCCACCACCGCCGTGCCGAACAGGTTCTTGCCGGCATCGGCATGGCCGCCCGCCGCGGCATCGGCGAAGGCGGCGATGGCTTCCCCCAGGGCAGTGCGGTCGACGGTCTTTCCGGCGGTGGCGAGCACCGCGCCCATCAGCCGGCTCGCCGCCAGCCGGCACAGCCCCAGCCGGTACCGGCAATCGGCCCGGCCGGGATGGAGGGCGTCCAGCCGCCGGTAAACCTCCTCCGCCTCCGCCGTCCGCTCCTGGGCATAGAGGCAGTCGCCGAGCCGCAGCAGATAGGCGTCGGACTCGGGCGCCAGCCGCAAGGCCCGGCGCAGCGCACCGGCGGCACCGGCGCCGTCGCCGAGATCGGTCAGGGCGCCGGCCAGATTGCCGAAGGGCTTGACCCACCCCGGATCGATGGCGGTCGCCACCCGGTGATGAGCGGCGGCCCGATCAGCCCGTCCCGCCGCCCGCAGCGCCGATCCGAGATTGTCGTGATAGGCGGCGCAGAGGGGATCCCGCCGGATCGCCTCGCCGATCAGACGCACGGCTTCGGCCGACTGGCCGGACTGGTGATGCAGCACGCCCAGCAGGTGCCACGCATCGGCGACCTCGGGGGCCGCCTGGATGATCTTCCGGTAGATGTCCGCCGCCTCGGCCAGACGATTGCCCTGGTGCAGCCCGACGGCCATGCGCAACGCTTCGGATACGGTGGTCATGGCGGACAGACTTCCGGTGTGGGGACTTTTGTCGGAGAGGGGATCTTTGGGCTACATCCCGCGCAGATCCTGCGCCTCCAGCACCGTTTCCGGCAAGGTCAGCGACAGCCCGTCGAAAGGCGCCAGCAAGGCGCGGATGTTGGAGCCGACGCCGCAGGCCCGGTATTCCAGACGCACCGCCTCGATCCGTTCCGGCAGCATCCGCTTGTGATCGGAGATCAGTTGCCATGCCAGGACGCAGCTGTTCTCCGCGTTCTGGGCGGTGACATAGTCGTAGTCGCCGTAGCGGTTGCGGCGGGCGGCGTCGGCGACCTTGACGGTCATCTCCGGGAACTCGCGCTTGGTCGTCGCCAGCAGCGTTTCCATGGTGTAGAGCGGCACCGGGAAGACGCGCGGCGGCTGGACCAGGGCGCCGAACAGGCTGTCGGGCAGGGTCTGCACGTCGATGGTCAGGCGGTTCTCACCCGGCAGGACGGTCGGGTTGCCCAGCACGACGATGTAGGATTTGTAGATGGCGCCGGTGTCGCGCATGCGGGCGGCGACGATGGGGAAGTCTCGGCTGTCCGGCATGGTCACCGGCAGCGCAGTCGGCTGCACCCGCCGCCAGGGGGTCGGCGCCTGGGTCAGGTTGTCGCGGACCCAGCCGGCGCAGCCGGAGGTCAGCAGCGTCGTCGCCGCCAGAACCGCCCACAGCGCCGTACGCCGCCAGCCAGTCCGGGCCATACCGGGAATCGAAGTGTCGGAAATTAGACTCTCGGGCATCGGGGCTCCCTTACCAGTCATGCCCTTACCAGTCATGGTAAATGGTCTTCCAGGTGATGCTGACGCCTTCGCGCGATTCCTCGGTGCTCAGCCGGTCGTCGACGGACTTGAACTGGGCATAGGCTTCGTCGAAGCGCATCAGGTTGTAGAGCGCCCAGCCGCGCAGGATCCCGAGGTTCCGCGGCTCCGGCGTCAGTTCCTTGCGGGCGTCGAGCAGGCGCAGCACGTCGTTGTAGCGCTTGTCCTCCAGCGCCCGGTTCGCCTCCGTCGCCATCAGCGACGCGCGGATCTCCGCCTTCTGCGCCGGGGTCATGTTGGCGCGCGGCAGGTCGCGGGTCAGCCCGACCGTGTCGCCGGTGGCCAGCCGCGCCACGGCTTGGCCATAGGCGTTCTCCTGCGCCGGCGTCGCCTTCTGCGGCAGGCCGGCTGCCGCCGGGGTGCGCGTCGTTCCGGTGGATGCGCCGCCCTTCGCCGGTTCGCGCGCGGCCATCGCCTGCGCCTCGGCGAAGGCGGCCTCGGCCTCCGACGGGCGCTTCATCTCCAGCAGGCACCAGCCGCGCTGTTGCAGAAGCCCGGCGGTCGGGCCGCTTTTGGCGATGCTGCTGCGGATGATGCTGAGGCATTCGGCGAAGTCCTGGCGGGCCAGAGCCCGGTCAAGCTCGCTCGGTCCCTGCGGGCCACTGCGCCCGCCGCCGGCCCCGCGCGGCGGATCCACCGCCTTCAGCGCCTGATCGATCCGGCTCGACTTGCCCTTCCAGGGTGCGGCGGCGGCACGGGCCTGCGCCTTCTCGCCCAGGCCGTTGTAGGCCAGGACCAGCCCTTCCGCCGCCTTGTCGGACGGCGCCCAGCCGTTGGCCTGCGAGAACCAGCCCTGCGCCTCGGCGAAGTTCTTCTGTTTCTGGAAATACCAGCCGAGCGCGATGGCGCCGTCGGCGTCCTGCTTGTCGCGGACGATGCCCTGGATGCGCGACAGGTCGGCCGCCGACAGGGCACCGGGCTTCGCGTTGCCCAGACGCTCCAGCAGCCGGCCGGTCTCAAGCTCGGCCTCCGCGGTGCGGACGGTGGAGTAATCCTCCCCCTTCGCCGGGTTGGCGGTGGCGCCCAGCGCGGTCAGTTCGCGCAGCTGGTCCGGGCTGAGATAGCGCGACGCCTTGAAGATGGTGTCGCGCCGCTCCTTGGCCTTGGGGCAGGTGCTGACGATGGTCCGGTAGGTGTCGAAGGCGCGGTCGGCCTGCTTCAGCTCGGCATAGGCCTCGGCCAGCCGCCACGCATTGTCCAGCCGGTTGCAGGCCACCGCCTCCGGATGGGCGGCGGCGGCATCGACCACATCCTGCCAGCGCTTGGTGTCGCTGGCCGAGCGGATGCGGCCGGCGCTCTCGGCGGTGTCGAGTTCCTGCAGAAGCTTGTCCGAGGGCTGCCAGGACGGCGACTTGCGCCGCTGTTCGGCGATGGCCGCCCGCGCCTCCGCCACCTTGCCGGCGGACATCAGGTTCCAGAACGGCGTCTCGTCGACACCGGGGGTGGTCGGCTGCGGCGCGAACAGGTCCTTGGGCGGTTCCCAGCCGGGGTCGAGGGCGCGCAGCCGGGCGATCTCCGCCTCCAGCCGCTCGCCGTCGCCGATGCGGGCGTAATAGCGCAGCGCCGTCTCGTCCACCTTGCCGGCGGCGGGGGCGGAGCCGCTGCCGGGTGCCGGCGCCACCTCCACCTTCACGCCGGGGGCCAGCGCGCGGGCGCCGCCGCTCGACTGCGCCCAGGCGCCGGGTCCGGCAGCGGTGGCGGCGATGCCGGCGAGCAGGAGGGCCGAAAGAAGGACAGAACGGGTCACGGGTCGATCCCCAGGCTTTGCGCCGCCAGCGCGGACAGATGGGCCAAGGTGGTGGAGTAATAGTCTTCGTCCGGCGCCAGCGCCGGCACCGTCACCGGATCCCCCGTGCCCGCAAGACGGCAGGCCAGGCGGTAGACCGCCAGCATGCCGACCGACGCCGCCACCTGCGTGGTGGTGCCGCCCGGCAGCGAGACGGTGGCGGGAACCGCCGTACCGCCGAACTTCGCGACCAAGGTGGCGTAGGGCCGGAAATAATAGGGATCGCGGTAGCCGTCCCACGCCAGATAGAGCGGCACCCGCACGGCGTCGTAGCCGTACTGCTTCTTGAAGCCGTCGGCGATGCCCACCGTCCCGGCGGCATCCAGCGTCATCCAGTCCGGCGGCAGCTGGAACCCGCCAAAGCGCGCCTTCGACAGCAGAACCAGCCCGGCATCCGACAGCTTGCCCCAGCGCTCGCCCCCAGGCAGAGCGGCGAAGGCGCGGATGGCCGGAAAGATCCAATAACTGGGATTGAGGACCAGCGTCTCGCCCTTGCGGAAACCATCGCGTCCCGGCAGCAGCACGGTCAGCCCGGCCTGCTCCACCAGCAGCCCGGAGGCCAGAGCCTTGACGATGGCGGCGGCGGCGGTGCGGTAGGCCTCCGCCTGCCAAACCTCGGCGGCGCGCAGCAGCGCCCAGGCGATCAGCGTGTCGCCGTCCGACGCGTTGTTGCGGTCGGTGACCCCGCCGTCGGGTGTCCAGCGCCAGGCGGCCAGCCCGTCGCCACGCACCATCAGCACGCGCTGGGTCCAGTTCCACAGCCGGTCGAAGGCGGCGCGGTCGCCCGCTGCCACCGCCAGCAGCATGCCATAGCCCTGCCCTTCGGAATGGCTGATGCCCTTGTTGCCGGTGTCGACGATCCGCCCTTCCGGCAGCAGGAAGCGCTCGGCATAGCGGCGCCATGCCGCCCCGTCGAAAGGCGCCGCGCGCAATCCCCCCGGCAAGGCCGCCGCCAGCCCGAGGGCGGCCGATCCGATCAGCACGTCGCGCCGCGATGCCGTCATGATCCGCTTCCTTCCCCCACGCTGCTTTCTCCCCCGCTGCGTTCGCGGTGCCCGCCCTTCAGCAGCAGGCGCATGCTGACCGTCAGCACCACCGCCGTCCCCAGCAGCAGGGCGAACAGGACTTCGATCCGCTGCGACAGGTTGCGGGCCAGAATCAGGATCAGGTTGCCGATGTCAAAGGGATTGAGAATGATCTGGTAGGGCCGCGACGCCTCCAGCGTGGTAACGGCCGGTGCCGCGCTGCTCCACAGCGCCCCGCCGCCGCGCAGCTTTTCCCACTGCTTCTCCCCTTGGCCGGCCTCGCCCAGGCTGCGCATGGCGCGGTCGATGGCGCGCGGGTCCGACGCGGTCAGCAGGGTCCAGGTCAGCGGATCGTTGCCGGGAGCCCGGTATTGCAGCAGGGCCGCCTCCGGCAGCGTCTCGGCGGTCTCGGTCAGCGCCACGACGTCGACCGGCGCATCCTCCACCGCCCAGTGGTTGATGTAGCGCGCCGTCGCAGCCATGACCCGCCGCGCCCAGTCGGGCATCCAGCCGCGCCCGGCGGCCGGTTCCTTCGCGTCGCCGGCCATGCGCTGCCAGCGGTTCGCCGTTCCGCCGTCGGCCGCCATCGCCGCTCCCATCAGGCCCATCTGCCCCGGCGCCGGCACCGCCACTCCCGTCCGCGCCGCACCGGTGCGGACGGCGTTGCCGGACCAGCCCAGCCGCAGCCGGTCGGCCAGGGCGCGACGGTCGGCCGCCGCCATCGGCTCGCCCCGCGCCTTGGCCTGGGCGATCAGCGATCCCGCCTCCAGCAGTCCGGCCAGACGGTCGGCGGGAAGCGGCGCGGTGGCAAAGACCGCCTGCGGCAGCGCCGCGACCGGGCCGACGATCAGCGCGTTGTCGTTCGGCGCGCCGTCCCAGCCGGTGTAGGGCACCACCGCCATCAGGTCGCCCGCCCGCTGCGCCAGCTTGGCGGTCAGGCTCCAGGCGGCGCCGGACCAGGCGGGATCGCGCCCGACGACCACGAGGTCGAAGGGCGGCGCCGGCTCGCCCCCGGCGATGCCGCCATAGGGGAAGGCGGTGTTGGCGAAGCCGCGCAGGTTGGGCAGGGTGACCAGACGGGCGAAGCCGGGGATCTCGATGCTGGAGCTGTCCAGCAGGGTGAAGGTCGGACGCCGCACCGCGAAGACGCAGTCGGTGCCGCCGGCCGGCGGCAGTTCCGCCTCCACCTCGATCAGGTTGGGACCGGGGCGGAACAGCGCCATCGCCAGCGGCATCTCGCCATTCTCGATCAGGCCGCTGGACCGCTTGTCGACCTCCATGGCGCCGGCCGACTTGCCGTTCACCCGGACATTCAGCACCGCACCGGGGCCGAGATTGCCTTCGAAGGCAGCATTGACGTGGAACAGGATGGAACGGTCGCTGACCGGGGCGAACCCGGCCGGCAGCGTCAGGCCGAAATGGCCGGTGTAGCGGTAGCCGCTGTGCTGTACCGTCTGAAAGCCCAGCTCCGACAGGCGGTAGCGCCCCTCCGCCTGCACCGGCGCGGGCGGCGGGGCGGCGGGCGCGGTCGCGTCGGCGACGATCATCGCGGTCTGGGTCGGCAGCGGCCGGGTGACGTCGGACAGCCGCATCACCGCCTGATCGACCTCCTGCTGCGTGCGGCCGGAGGCGACGGCGACGAAGCCGCCGCCGGTCCCGTCGGCTGCGGCCGGCAGGGGATAGACCGCCAGGAACGGCCCGGCGATGGCGGCGGCGCGCGCCTCCCCCAGGATCGGGGCGACGCGGTCGCGGGTGCCGATCAGGATGTTCTTGCCGCCGGGCAGCGGCAGGCTTTCCAGCGTCGGCGCCGCACCGCCGGCGGGCTTGGCCGGCACCGGCACCGCCACCACCCGCGGGGTCCGGTCGCCCAGCAGCAGACCGTAGGACTGCGCCACCATGGCGCCCCAGCCGAGATGGTCGGCGTCGATGTCGCTGCCGGGATAGAGGATCGCCAGCGGTTCGCGCGCCCGGTCGGCGGAGGCCAGCAGCTGGCGCATCATCGCGAGATCGGGTTCCGGCACGCCGCCGTCCGACAGCAGGGTCAGCGAAGACGCCGCCAGATTGACCCGCGCCCACAGGTCGTAGGTGCCGCGGACCGTGCAGATGGCGCGGTGCTGGGCGCTGGTCTGGAAGACGATCTGGTTCTCGCCGGGGCGGATCAGGCTGCCCGGCAGGGTGATGGCGGCGTTGACCGGTCCCCGGAAGGCGGCGAGCGGCAGATCGGCCACCGGCGAGCCGTTGATGAAGACCGACATCGCCCCCTTCTCGGGCAGGATGTCGATGCCGTTCTCGTAGGTAAGCGCCAGAACGGCGGAGGTCAGCCCGACCACCGGCGGCAGGACGGCGCGCAGGACCACCGTCTCCGTCTCGCCGTTGAAGGTGACGTCCGGCTGGTCGTCGCGCAGGTTCGACAGCGGGATCACCCGCTTGTCGGCAGCCAGCGCCGGCATGGCACTGCCGATCCACAGGGACAGCAGAGCCAGCACGGTCCAGCAGACCCGGCGGAGGCCGGTATGATCGCGCATGACCGCCATCGCCGTTACGGAGCCTGGAAGGTCAGGATGCGGCGCAGCGCGCCGGGCAGGGCCAGCAGCACATGCCCCAGCCGCGGCACCACCCGCGTGGCGAAGAACAGCAGCCCGCCGAAGAAGGTCGGCGCGGCCACCCGCTTGCGGTCCAGGAAGATGTCCCAGCCGACGCTGTTGCCGAAGACGAAGCGCGCCATCTCCACGATGTCCTGGCGGTCGCGCGGGGCGAATCCGGCGCCGACCGCCAGCTCGCCGCCCCGCATCTCGATGCGGAAGATGCGCACGCCGGTGGTGGTCGCGGCCTCCGTCTCCGTCGCGGCGATGGTCAGGACCGGCGTGCGGTCGGGCTGGGCCAGCAGATCGCGCCATTTCGGGTCGACCACCAGCCCGACGCCGCCGGCCGACACGTCGGCGACCGTCAGGTCGATGCTGCTGCCGTCCTCGAATTTCAGCGCCGCCGGGCGGTCGACGGTGAAACGCTCCTGCCGGCGGACGCGCTTGCGCTCGTAGACGACGGCGAGGCCGCCCAGCGCCAGCAGGAAGCTCAGCGAACACCACACCGCCACCGGCACGATGGCGGCGCGGTGTTCCGGGAAGATCGAATAGCGCCAGGCGCAGGCGGCCAGCCCGGCGGCCAGCAGCAGCGTGGTGACGATGAAGGGCGTGGCGAGCGGCGAGAAGCCGTCCTCGTCCACCGACTGGCCCTTGGCGGTCACCTTGAACACCGGGTCGCGCGGCCGGATCATCGTCGCCAGCGCGGCGCGGGAGACGTGGAAGGACTGCAGGTACTCGTACAGTTCCGAGAACAGCGGCCAGCGCATCCGCCCATGCAGGAACTGCGACAGGAAGGCGGCGGCGAAAACGTGCGGCAGGACGAAGCAGGCGAAGTCCGGCAGATTGATGCGGTAGATCTCCAGCCCGAACAGGGCGTAGCACAGCGGCGACAGCAGGAAGATCGGCCGCCAGAACCAGAAGAACCAGTAAAGCATGGTGCTGGTGTAGCAGAGCCGCTGCGAGATGGTCAGGCCGCGCTTGAACAGCGGATTCTTCAGCAGGAACAGCTGGATCATGCCCTGGGTCCAGCGCGACCGCTGGGCGATGAAGCTGTCGAAGGTTTCCGGCTGCAAGCCGGCGATCAGCGGGCGCGGCAGATAGACGCTGCGCCAGCCGCGCGAATGCAGTTCCAGCGCGGTCTCGCAATCCTCCGTCACCGTGTCGCCGCTGAAGCCGCCGACTTCCTCCAGCGCCGCGCGGCGCAGGATGGCGGCGGACCCGCAGAAGAAGGACCCGTTCCAGCGGTCGAGCCCCGGCTGGATCGAGTAATAGAACATCTCGTTCTCGCTCGGCATCCGCTCGAAGGTGCCGAGGTTGTATTCGACCGGGTCGGGATTGACGAAGAAATGCGGCGTCTGGACCAGGAACAGGCCGGCGTCCTGCTGGAAGAAGCCCACCGTCGCCTTCAGGATGCCGACCGTCGGCACATGGTCGGCGTCCAGGATCAGCAACAGGTCGCCCGACGTCTTGTGAAAGGCGTGGTTGATGTTGCCGGCCTTGGCATGCTCGTTGCGCGGCCGGGTCATGTAGGTGACCTGCAGCCGTTCGCACAGCGCCTGCAGAGTCTCGCGCCGATCCTTCGCCGCGGCGGCCTGCGCCGGGTTGCTATGGGCCAGCTTCTGGTCGGTGCCGCCGTCGTCCAGCAGATAGACGTGCAGCTTGTCGCGCGGGTAGTCGATGCAGACCGCGGCGGCCAGCGTCGTCTCCAGCAGCTCCGGCTCCTCGTTGTAGGAGGGGATGTAGACGTCGACGCTGGGCCAGAGGGCGGGATCGCCCGTCGGCGCCGACGGTTCGCGGGCGACGGGGTCGATGATGACGAACAGCGAGGTCAGGAACAGCACGAAGGACAGCGCTTCGGCGGCGAATAGGGTCACGCCGGGGATGAAGTTCACCAGATCGTCCACCGGCGGCATCGTGCCGGTCAGCCGCCAGAAGAAATAGCGGAAGGTGACGAAGGCCAGCAGCAGCACGGTCAGCGTGCGGGCATGCCAGAAGCGCTGGGCGAAGCGCCCCAGCACGAAGGCCGCCGCAACCACGCCGGCGGAAATGGCGGCGCTGGCAAATCTTCCGACGGGCAAGGCCGCCAGCGCAAGGAACAAACCCGCCGACAGCAACAATAGAATCCAGAGCAGAACCGACCGCAGCGAGAACCGGCGACTCTTCAGGCTCGACTGTCGTTTGGCTTGCTGCGCCTTGTTGTTCAGGGGTCGAACAACGGTCTTGGCGCCGGACGAAGTTGTCATGCGGATCCGCGGAATGGGGCCATTCCACCTTAGTGGGTGCCCACTTATCGCTCAAGCTTCGTTACAAATCGTTACTGACTCGTGATAAAGATTGCTCAAAAGCCATGTTTGCCGGGCTAGGGCCTTCCCGACGCCTCTCCCGGCCGTGACGGACGCCGCCATTGCCCGCCCATGGTGTCACGACTCGGGAAGGACACCGGCCGGCCGCGCAAACTGATCCTTTGCGCGGCTGCCTTGCGCGGCGGCTTGGGCTTGGGGGGATGACGGCGCGGCGGAATGCCGCCATGGTGGCTGACAATTCGTCCACCCACCGGTTGCAGCACGGGATCCCGACAGCCTCCATGCCCGCCTTCGCCCTTCTGTCCGACGCCTTTGCGGTGCTGGCCCCGGTTTTCCTTGTGGCGGCTCTGGGCTATGGCTGGACCCGCCGAAAGCTTCCCTACGACAGCGCCTTCATCACCACCTTCGCGATCAACGTGTCGTCGCCCTGCCTGGTCTTTTCCGCCCTGACCCGGCTGCACCTGTCGGCCGACGTGATGGGGGAGATGGCGCTGGCGGCGACGGCCTGCATGGCGCTGACCGCGCTGGCGTCGGTGCCTGTGCTGCTGGCGAGCGGGCTGTCGCTGCGGGTCTACATACCGGCGATGGCCTTTCCCAACGCCGGCAACCTGGGGCTGCCGGTCTGCCTGTTCGCCTTCGGGGAGAACGGCCTCAGCCTTGCCGTGCTCTTCTATGCGGTGATGGCGGTCGGCCAGTTCACGCTGGGGCCGGCGCTGGCCGCCGGGCGTTTCGACCTGGGGCAGATGGCGCGCACGCCGACGATCTACGCGGTGGCGCTGGCGGTGGCGATCCAACTGACCGGGCTGCCGCTGCCGGTGTGGATCGGCAACACCACCACGCTGCTGGGCAACTGCGCCGTGCCGCTGATGCTGTTCTCGCTGGGGGTGGCGCTGTCGAAGCTGCGGCTGTCGGGAGCGGTGCGGGCGCTGTCGATGTCGGCCTTCCGGCTGGCGGTGGGCTTCGCCATGGGGATGCTGGTGGCCTGGGCGATGGGGCTGACCGGGACGACGCGCGGCGTGGTGCTGGTGCAAAGCTCCATGCCGGTGGCCGTCTTCAACTATCTCTGGGCGTTGCGCTACGGCAATTCGCCGGAGGACGTGGCCGGCATGGTGCTGGGGTCCACCGCCATGGCCTTCGTCGGGCTGCCGGCGCTTCTGATGATCGTGATGCAGTAGGAGGGAGGGAGTTCATGGCGCACAGGCAACACCGCTATGCCGTCCGGCTGGGCTGGACCGGCAATCTCGGCACCGGCACCTCGGCCTACAAAACCTACAGCCGCGACCACGAGTTGACCGCCGGAACCAAGCCGGCAATTCCCGCGACCTCCGACCCGGCATTCCGCGGCGACCCGGCGCGCTGGAACCCGGAGGAACTGCTGGTCGGCGCCCTGTCCTCCTGCCACCAGCTCTGGTACCTGCATCTCTGCTCGGTGGCCGGGATCGTCGTCACCGCCTACAGCGACGATGCGGAGGGGGTGATGGAGGAGGAGGCCGACGGCGCCGGCCAGTTCACGACGGTCGTGCTGCGGCCGCGGGTGACGCTGGCGCCGGGATCGGACGCCGACAGGGCGCTGGCCCTGCACCATGACGCCGCGCAGAAATGCTTCATCGGCCGTTCCGTCAACTTCCCGGTCCGGCACGAGCCCACCGTGGAGGTCGCGGGATGAGCGGCGCCCCTCCCCTCTCCGACCCTCTCTCCGTCCAGGACGCCGTCGCCGGCCGGCGCAGCATCCGCGCCTTCCTGCCCACGCCGGTGGAGCGGGAAACGGTGCTGCGCATCCTCGACCTCGCCGCCCGTGCGCCGAGCGGTTCCAACATCCAGCCCTGGAAGGTCCATGCCATCGCCGGGGAGGCCCGCGCCGCCCTGTCGGCCGATCTTCTGGCCGCCCATGAGGCGGGGGAGCCGGAGGTGCCGGAATATCCCTATTATCCGGAAAGCTGGCGGGAGCCCTATCTCGGCCGCCGCCGCACGGTGGGTTGGGCGCTCTACGGTTCGATCGGCATCGGCAAGGGCGACCGCGAGCGGATGGCGCGCCAGCATGGCCGCAACTGGCTGTTCTTCGGGGCGCCGGTCGGTCTGTTCTTCTCCATCGACCGCGATATGGGCAAGGGCGCCTGGCTCGATCTCGGCATGTTCATGCAGAACGTCATGATCGTCGCCCGCGGCTTCGGGCTGGAGACCTGTCCGCAGGCGGCCTTCTGCTACCGCCACGCCATCACCGCCCGCCATCTGGGGTTGCCCGCCACGGAAATCATCGCCAGCGGCATGGCGCTGGGCTTCGCCGACTGGTCGGCCCCGGAAAACAACTTCCCCACCGACCGCGAACCGGCGGAGGCGTTCACCCGCTTCACCGGCTTCTGAACAGGACGCTGAGCTTTATGTTTGGCGATCGGATTCACGCTCCAAATCGATTCCGATTTTACGCGATCCGATCTAGAGGGTGACGAATCCGCTGGGCGCCGCCGGGGCCGGGGCGCAGGGCGACAGCAGTCGGGAGACGAAGGCGGCGGTCTGCACCAGGACGCGCGGCGAGAACGGCTTGGCGATATAGCCGAGCCCGACGCCGCCGGCCTGGGCCTTGCTGGGCGGGTTCCCGGTGGCGAAGACGCACGGAATCCCCAGCGCCTTCAATTCGCGGGCGACGTCCAGCCCGTTCGATCCGTTGGCCAGCTTGATGTCGACGAACGCCATGTCGGGCTTCTCCTGCCTGGCCAGGGCCAGGGCGGAGGGCAGATCCTCCGCAATTCCCGTCACCTCGTGGCCGGCGGACTGAAGCGTCAGCGCCACGCCCTCGGCGATCAGAAATTCATCTTCAATGATCAATATCTTCATTGTTTTTCTTGTAATTTTTGCAAGATGTCCGGAGGCGTCACGCCTGGGTTGGCGTTCCCGGCTTCATGGGGAAAGTTAAAAGGAAGCGCGTCCCCGGAGTCAAACGTTCGATCTCCAGCCGCCCCCTTATCTGCCGCGTCAGATTGCGGACGGTGTTGAGCCCGAAGCCGCCACCGCCGCTCCCGACCTCCTCGGGCAGGCCGATGCCGTCGTCGGCGACGTCGATATGGACCTCGTTCCCCTCGACCTCCATGTCCAGCCTGACGGTGCCGGTCCGCCCATCAGGGAAGGCGTGCTTGTAGCTGTTGGTCAGCAGTTCGTTGACGATCAGCGCCACCGGGACCGCGGTGTCGACCGGTGTCGGCAGCGGCGTGCCCACCGCCACGCTCATCGCCGGCTCGCCACCACCCTCGCCGCCGCCCTCGGCGCTTGACGGGATCGCGTTCTCGGCGATGCTGCGGATCAGGTCCGACAGCTCGACCGTGTCATACACCGCACCTTCGCCGTAGAGTCGGCGATGGACCTCGGCGATCGCCAGCACGCGGCTGCTGCTGTCCAGCAGTTCCTGCCGCACCTCCCGGCTGCGATGGCGGAGCGCCTGGGTCCGCAGCAGGTTGGCGACGATCTGCAGCGAGTTCTTCACCCGGTGGTTCACCTCGTCCAGCAGGATGCGGTTCTCCTGCAGCGCCACGGCCAGCGCCCGCCCCTCCGCCCGCTCCGCCTGATAATCCCGCTCCAGCCGCCGGACGGTCGTGTAGCCGCGCCAGCCGGCGACCGTCGCGAACAGCAGCCCATAGGCGATCATCAGCAGCTCGAGGATGCTGGCCTGGCGGCTGCGCCGGGCGAGCAGCTGGCCCTCCTCCGCCCGCATGGCGGCGGTCATCCGCCGGATTTCGGCCATCATGCCGGCGCCCGTGCCCTCCCGGGCCATGTCCAGCGCCCGGCCGATGCCCGCGTCCTCAACCTGCCGCAGGACCTCGGCCATGCGGTCGAGACGGTCGGCGGTCAGTGCGCGCAGGGCCTTCACCTTGTCCCGTTGGACCGGGTTGTCGGCGGTCAGGGAGCCGAGACGGTCCAGCAGCGCCCGGCTGCGCGCCACCCCCTCCTCGTAGGAGACGAGTTGGGCCTGGTCCTGCGACAGCAGGTAGCCGCGCTGGCTGGATTCGGCGTCGGACAGGTTGGCCTGCAGGTCCTCGACCGTGGAGATGACCTTGTGCGTGTGGCCGACCCAGTCGATGGCGCGGCGATATTCGATGAAGACGACGACAAGAAGCAGAAAGCCGACGAACAGGCCGCCGAACAGCACCGCCGATAATCTGGCTGCACGCGCCCGAACCTGCCGCCGCGCGACGCTGGCATCCGTGTTGATGGACATGGCCCGTTCCCGCTTCACGCCGACGACCGCCTGATCGGTAGCCTGTGCAGTCTCTATCTTCCCGCATGGGCGGCAATGACGTGAGTCAAAAGCAACAAAACTCGAAAAAGAGCATGGGCATTACCCCAATATGACCGGAGTCCACCATCACCTGCCCAACGCCGAAGCCAGCGTGTCCTGCAGGCGGCCGGGCTGGATCGGCTTGTGCAGCAGAGCGCATTGCGCGCCGGCCGCTTCGCGCAGACGGTCGGCCGAGGTGTCGCCAGTCAGCAGAACGCCGGGAACGTCGCGCGACAGGCGGCGGCGGACCATGTCCATCACCATCAGCCCCGTGGTCCCTTCCGGCAGGCGATAGTCGGCAAGGATCAGGTCGGGCGCCTCGCCCGCGTCGATCAGGCTGTTCAGAAGCTGCTCCGCCTCCGGCCCGCTGCCCGCCTCGACCACGCGATAGTTCCAATCCTCCAGCATCAGGACCAGGGCCATGCGGATGACGGCGTCGTCCTCCACCAGCATGACCAGCCGGTCCGTGCCGCCGCCGGAGCGGGTGCCGCCCGCGTTCCCGCCGGCGTCGGCCCGATCCCGGCTCTCCTTCCCGCCCTCCGCCGTCCGTTCCGTCAGCGGCAGGCTGACCGTGAAGCGGCTGCCGCGGCCGAGCGAGGAGGTCACGTCGATGTCGCCGCCCAGCATGGTGACCAGCCGCCGGGCGATGCTCAGCCCCAGCCCCAGCCCTTCCCGCCTGTCGCGGGCGGCGTTGCCGACCTGGAAGAAGTCCTGGAAGATCCGGCCGATATGCCGGTCGGCGATGCCGATGCCATTGTCCCACACCTCGATCCGCAGGCGGTCGCCACGCCGCCGGGCGCCGAGCAGCACCCGGCCGCCGGGGGCGTAGCGCAGCGCATTGCCCAACAGGTTGCGCAATGCTCGCTCCAGCAGGCGCGGATCGGTTCGCGTCGTCAGCGGCGGAGCCACCAGACGCAGGCTCTGCCCGCCCTTCCCGGCCGCGTGAGCGAATTCCCCATGCAGCCGGGCCAGCAGGGCGGCGATGTCGACCGGTTCCGGATTGGGGGCCACCAGCCCGGCCTCCAGCTTGGAGATGTCGAGCATCCCGTCCAGCATACCGCCCAGCCCGCCGAGCGACGACTGGATCTGTTCCGCAATCCGCCGCGCCCCGGCGGGAAGCTCTTCCTTCATCAGCAGGTCGGACAGCAGCAGCAAGGCCTGCACCGGCTGGCGCAGATCGTGGCTCGCCGCCGCCAGGAAGCGTTCGCGGGCGTCCAGCGCCACGTTCAGGTCACGCTCCAGCGCCTTCACCGCGGTGATGTCGGCGACGCTGGACACCACGGCCTCCACCCCGCCGGCCTGATCGGCGACGGGATGGCTCGACACCCGCAGCCAGCGGGTGGGGGCGGTCGCCTCCTCCCCCTCGACCACGCCGATGATGCGTTCGACCACCGGCTTGCCGCTGCGCACCGCCTCCGCCGCGGGGGGAAGCCCGTGCAGGCGGTTGCCGTTGGCGTCGATGAAGCGGCGGCCGGCGGTGGTCGGCACCAGTTGCCCGCCCGCCCGGCTTTCATCGTCGAAAACCGGCGCAGTGGGGTCGAGCAGCGCGCGGGCCGGACCGTCCAGCAGCCGCTCCGCCATGGCGTTCGCCAGCAGGTTGTGGCCGTCGGCGGCGGTCATCGCCAGCGCGTCTTGCAGCGACTGGACCAGCACCCGATGCCGCCGCTCGCTGAGATTCAGCGCCGCTTCCGCCGTCCGCCGCGCGGTGACGTCGCGGAAGGCGACGACGGCGCCCTGGATGCGCTCCTCCATCGGAGCGAGGCGCTTGCCCGACGCCAGCATCGGCGAAATGGAAATCTCCACCAGCAACATGCCGCCATCCTCGCGGCGCAGCCTTTCACAGGCGACCCGGCGGGGTCGGCCGTCGGTCAGAGACAGCGCCAGCGCGCGGGCCGCGCCGCCGGCCGGAACCGCGTCGCCCTCCCCGACCGGCAGCCCCGCCCCGGTCTCCGGCGCCGGGCCGGCCAGCAGGTCAGACGGCGGCCGGCCGATCAGGTCGAGGTCGAGATGCCCGGTCATCGCCGTCGCCGCGGCGTTGACGAAGCGGATGCGGCCGTCGGCGTCCACCCCCAGGATGCCGTCGCCGACCGATTGCAGGATGTGGTGATAGTCGGCGCGCACCCGCTCGGCGTCGTCGCGGGCCTGCTGCACCTCGCGCACCCAGGCGTTGCGCTCGGTCAGGTCGGTGATGGTCAGCAGCACGTCGCCGCGGTCGCTGTCGTCCAGCGTCACCCGGCTGGCGTCGGTCAGCCCGTCGATGATCGTGCCCTGCGGCCCGCGATAGCGGAATTCCTGCCGGATCCATTCGCCGCCGTCGCGCAGCCGGCCGAGCGCGGTGAACAGCCGGCCCTGGTCGAGGCCGTCGACCAGCAGCGTCAGCGGGCGTCCCTTCAGCCGCAGCATCGGCAGACCGAACTTCCGTTCGGCGGCACCGTTGGCCTCGCCGACGATGCCGGCGGTGTTCACCGCCAGACAGGCGAGCGGCACCGATTGGAAAAGCTGGAGATATTGCAGGCGCGACGCCTCCAGCGCCTGCTGGGCGCCGCGCAACTCCTCGTTCTGGATCTCAAGTTCGGCCTGATGGACATACAGCTCGTGCAGCAGTTCCTTCATCGAGGTGGCGGTGATGTCCGCCGCCTCGAAATTACCGCCGCTGAGGATGGTTTCGGCACGGCGCCGCAGGCGGCCGGAGGAGTCCTCGCTCATTTCCCGCCCCCATCGGCCTTGCCGGCCCCGTCAAGCCGCAACTCCATCAGCTTGCGGTAGGTGATGTTGATGTGGCTGACGACGATGCCGCCGTCACGGTCGTTCAGGCGGGTGGCGTGCATCAGGAACCAGCGTTGCTCGTCGGGCGAATGGCAGGGATATTCGACGGTGAAATCGTCGGCCTCGCCGTCCAGGATGCGGCGCAGACCGTCATGCACCGCGCGGCCGATGCCGTCCTTCTCCAGAACCTCCGGAGTCAGGCAGACGTCGAGATAGTTGGCGCCGACGCCGCAACGCTCCATCGCCGGGGCGCCGTTGCGCTGGGCGAAGCCCTGCCAGGCGGCGTTCACCATGACGATCCGGCCCTCGCGGTCGGTGACGGCGATGTGTTCCGGCAGGCTGTCCAGCACGTTTTGCAGCCGTTCTTCCGCCAGTTTGGTGTCGGTCACGTCGACGAAGGTCACCACCACGCCGCCGACCTGATCCTTGTCGGTCAGGTAGGGCAGGATGCGGGTCAGCACCCGGCGGCCGTCATGGACGCGGACATGGCGTTCCATCGCCTCGCGCCCGTCGAACACCTTGCGGATGTCGCCCAGGAAGTTCGGATGGTCGATGTTGGTCGACAGATGCGCGATGGACCGGCCGATGTCGCGCGGGATGATGTTGATGAATCCGGCCGCCGCCGGGGTGAAGCGGCGGATGACGAAATCGCCGTCCAGGAACACCGTGCCGATCTTGGTCGAGCGCAGCAGGTTGTCCAGGTCGTTGGTGATCTCCGTCAGCTCCTCCACCTTCGCCTGATATTCGGCGTTGACGGAGTAAAGCTCCTCGTTGACCGACTGCAGTTCCTCATTGGTGCTCTGCAATTCCTCGTTGGAGGCCAGCAGCTCTTCGTTCGTCGCCTGGAGTTCCTCGTTGGCGGTTTCCAGCTCCTCGATGGTCGCCTGCAGGTTTTCGCCGCGCGACAGCAGCTCCTGCTCCAGCCCACGGATGCGCTCGGCCGCGTCGGCATTCAGGTCGAAGTCGGAATCCGGCACCGACAACGGCCGCAGGTTGGCGCGGTCCAGCACCACCAGGGCGAAGCGGCGCCCGGTCTTGCGCGCGACATAGGGCTGGACGCGAAGGCTGATCGCCGCCACCCCCTCGCGGTCCTTCACCGGGATGTTGGACAGCGCGAACTCCTCGCCGGAGCGGAAGGCGCGGTTCAGCGCGGTGCCCGTCACCATGGCGACCGACGACGGCAGCAGCTTCAGCACGTTCAGCGTCGCCTCGCCCGCCGGCACCTTCAGCAGGGACGACGCGTCGCCGAACACATGCATGATCGTCATCTGCTCGTTGACCAGCAGGCAGGGCGGCACATAGGCCTTCATCAGCGCGGCCATCGCCTCGTCGATGACCGTCCCTTCCTCCATCACATGGGATCCGCCGTCGTCGGCGTGCCGCGCCGGCGGCGCGGAGACGGTCGGCACCAGCAGCCGCGACAGCCGGAACGACCCGGCGCGCAGGATTTGGAAGACCTTGTTGCGGCTGTCCACCGTGTTGAAATCGCCTTGCAGGTCGCCCAGCGTCTCGCTGGTGCCCAGGAACAGGAAGCCGCCCTGGCGCAGCGCGTACTGGAACAGGCCGAGCACCTTCCGCTGCAACAGCTGGTCCATATAGATCAGCAGGTTGCGGCAGCTCAGCAGATCGATCTTGGTGAAGGGCGGGTCGCGCATGATGTTGTGGGCGGCGAACACCACCATGCGGCGGATGTCGCGCGACACCACATAGCCGTCGCCGCGCGCGGTGAAGAAGCGGGCGAGCCGTTCCTGCGACACGTCTTCGGCGATGGCGTGCGGATATTCGCCCAGGCTCGCCACCTCGATGCTGTCCTGGTCGATGTCGGTGGCGAAGATCTTGACGTCGAAACTGCGACCCAGCCGCTCCTGCGCCTCAGCGAACAGGATGGCGATGGAATAGGCCTCCTCCCCGCTGGCGCAGCCGCAGACCCAGACGCGGATGATGTCGGTCGGGCTGCGGTTGGCCAGCAGGCTGGGGATCACCCGGTCGGCCAGGACGCGGAAGGCCGCCCCGTCGCGGAAGAAGCGGGTGACGCCGATCAGCATCTCCTTGTAGAGATTGACCGTTTCGGCGCTGTTCCGCCGCAGCAGGGCGGCATACTCCTCCATCGAGTCGAGCCCGGCGCCCTGCATGCGCCGTTCGATCCGCCGCAGCAGCGTCGCCAGCTTGTAATGCGAGAAATCGACCCCGGTGACCGATCGGATGACCGCGATGATCTGGGCCAGCGGATCGTCGCCGTCCTCGCGCCGCTGCCGGGCGGGCATGGGACGACGGGCGCGGGCCAGTTCCTTGCGCGCGTGGTCGATCAGCCGGGCCGGCAGTTCCTCCGGCGGCAGGGTGGCGTCGACCTGCCCGGTGGCGAGCGCGCTGCGCGGCATTCCGTCGAACTGCGCCGTCTCCGGCTGCTGCACCGCGGCGAAGCCGCCGGCCGATTTGATCGCCATCAGGCCGCGCGTGCCGTCCGACCCGGTGCCCGACAGGATCAGGCCGATGGCGAGGGAGCCCTGGTCGTGGGCAAGCGCGGTCAGGAAGATGTCGATCGGCAGGCTCATGCCGCCGCCGGCATCCTTGGCGGTCAGCCGCAGGCGGCCGTCCTCGATGGTCAGGTGCTTGCCCGGCGGCAGCAAATAGACGGTGTTGCGCTGGACCAACACGCCGTCGGTCGCCTGCACCACCTCCATCGCCGTGTGCTTGGCGAGCAGATCGACCATCAGGCTCTTGTGCACCGGCGACAGGTGCTGGACCACGACATAGGCGAGGTCGCTGTCGCCCGGCACCGCATCGAAGAAACGCTGCAGCGCCTCCAGCCCGCCGGCAGAGGCACCGATGCCGACGATGCAGCAGGCCCGCTCCGCCGGCGCGGTCGCAACCTCGGCATTCTCCTGCGGCGTTGCATTGATCACGTCGGGTTGGGTGAGCGGTGATTCCGTTGACACGGCGATAAACAAGTCCTTCTGGCGTCGATTAACGGTTCTCGGCGCAAGCGAGCCTTTCGCTATATCCGCCACATTTGGTTTGGTCAACTTGGCTGTCGTAGGGCCTCGTCATCCAACACCGCCATTTTAATTGGAATGCGTCGGATGAGGTATCGATTTGACCTTGGTTTTATAACGAATGTATCGTGTCTAAAGTATTTTGCGCCGAGATGCCAGCCATTCCCGTCCGAATGGCCGGAATGACGGGAGCGACCGGGACGGAGGACCTGACGCGCGCGAAATTCCTGCTATGTTTGCTTCCTAGGCGCCACATCCGGGAGCGTCGCCGGCATGCAAGTCAGCAGGAACGGGTCATGAGCTTCACCTCGATCTATCGCCACGGATTCGCGCGGGTGGCCGCATGCACCACGCGCTGCACCCCGGCCGATCCGGCGGCCAACGCCGCCGCCGTCCTGGAGGCCGCGCGCGCCTGCCACGACAAGTCGGTGGCGGTGGCGCTGTTTCCCGAACTGGCGCTGTCCGGCTATGCCATCGACGATTTGCTGATGCAGGACCCGCTGATCGACGCGGTGGAGCAGGCGATCCACGATCTGGTCCAGGCCTCGACCGGGCTGATGCCGCTGCTGCTGGTCGGCGCGCCGCTGCTGTATGACGGGCGGCTCTACAACACGGCGGTGGCGATCCAGCGCGGCGAGCTGCTGGGCGTGGTGCCGAAGCAGCATCTGCCGAACTACCGGGAATTCTACGAGCGCCGCCAGTTCGCCTCCGGCGCCGGCACCGAAGGCGGGACGATCCGCATCGGCGACCTGACCGCCCCCTTCGGACCCGATCTGCTGTTCTCCGCCGAGGACCAGCCCGGTCTGGTCGTCCATGCCGAGATCTGCGAGGATCTGTGGGTCCCGGCGCCGCCCAGCACCATGGCCGCCCTGGCCGGTGCCACCGTGCTGGCCAATTTGTCGGCCAGCAACATCACCATCGGCAAGTCCGACACCCGCCGCCTGCTGGCGAAGTCGCAATCGGCGCGCTGCCTCGCCGCCTATCTCTATTCGTCGGCCGGGACCGGGGAATCGACCACCGACCTCGCCTGGGACGGCCAGACCTCGATCTTCGAGAATGGCGAGATGCTGGCGGAGACCGACCGTTTCCCCGACGGCGCCCAGATGGCGGTGGCCGACGTCGATCTCGACCTGCTGCGCCAGGAACGGCTGCGCCAGGGCACCTTCGACGACAACCGCCGCCTGTTCGGCGACGCCACCCGTGGGTTCCGCACCGTCGCCTTCCGCCTGGACGCGCCGGAGGAGGATGTCGGGCTGCTGCGCGTGGTGCCGCGCCTGCCCTTCGTTCCGGCCGCCGCCGAACGGCTGGAGCAGGACTGCTACGAGGCCTACAACATCCAGGTCGCAGGATTGGTGCAGCGGCTGCGCGCCACCGGCATCGGCACGGTGGTGATCGGCGTGTCGGGCGGGCTGGACAGCACCCACGCCCTGATCGTCGCCGCCCGCGCCATGGACCGGCTGGGCCTGCCGCGCACGGGCATCCTCGCCTACACCATGCCCGGTTTCGGCACCAGCGAGGGCACCAAGTCCAACGCATGGCGGCTGATGACGGCGCTGGGGGTGACGGCCAAGGAACTCGACATCCGGCCGGCCGCCAACCAGATGCTGAAGGACATGGAGCACCCCTTCGCCCGCGGCGAGGCGGTGTATGACGTGACCTTCGAGAATGTGCAGGCCGGCCTGCGCACCGATTACCTGTTCCGCCTCGCCAACCACAACAACGGCCTCGTTCTGGGCACCGGCGATCTGTCGGAGCTGGCGCTGGGCTGGTGCACCTATGGCGTCGGCGACCAGATGTCCCACTACAACGTCAACGCCGGCGTGCCCAAGACGCTGATCCAGCATCTGATCCGCTGGGTCAGCCGCACCGGCCAGTTCCAGCAGGAGGTGTCGGAGACGCTCGACGCCATCCTGAAGACGGAGATCTCGCCGGAACTGGTGCCGGCCGGCTCCGACAAGGCTCTGCAAAGCTCCGAATCCGTGGTCGGGCCGTATGACCTGCAGGATTTCACCCTGTTCTACGTGCTGCGCTACGGCTTCCGCCCGTCCAAGATCGCCTTCCTGGCCCGCCATGCCTGGGGCGACGCCGCCAAGGGCGACTGGCCGGAGGGCTATCCGCTGGAGAAGCGCCGCGCCTACAGCCCGGCCGAGATCCGCGACTGGCTGCGCGTGTTCCTGCGCCGCTTCTTCGGCTTCAGCCAGTTCAAGCGCTCCGCAATGCCCAACGGCCCGAAGGTGACGGCCGGCGGCTCGCTGTCGCCGCGCGGCGACTGGCGCGCCCCATCCGACGGCAACGCCCGCATCTGGCTGGAGGAACTGGAACGCGAGGTTCCGGCGGAGTGAGGGGCAGTTCCCGGCACTCCCCTCTCTCGGCCGTCATTCCCGCCTCCGCGGGGATGACGGCCGAGAGAGGGCTCTGAATCGATAAGTGTGGAAGCCAACAAAAAAGGCCGGCGCCCCATCGGAGCGCCGGCCTTTTGGTGTCGATACCCTACAGTTCAGATCGAAATGCGCAGCGATTCCCGGTTCACCGGCGCAGCATCGGGAGCCGTCATCGGGCGCGGCGGCACGGCCGGGCGCATGCCGGCGGGCGGCTGGCCCGGCGCCGGGGCGGCAGGCGCCTGCGGAGCGGCGGCCTGCGGCGTGCCCGGATGCGGCTGCGTCGCCTGCTGGGCGGCGATGAACTGGCCCTGGGCGGTCAGGCCGCTGGCGACGTTGCGGTTGATGTTGACCAGCGTGTCGATCTTGGCGAAATCAAGGTCGATCAAGCGGTTGGTCGTCTCGCGGTCGACCAGCAGCGACAGGGCCGCGATGTTGGTACGGACCTCCGGCGGATGGCCGCAATCCTCTTCGGTGATCGCCGCCTGGAAGATCGTCCACAGGCGCTGGTTCAGCTGAAGAGCCTCGCGGTAGGCCTTTTCGTCCTTGGCATGGCTGGCGGCGATGATACGGCGCGCCGCTTCCGCCAGGGCCCAAGCCTCGACGTCGCGCGGATTGTCCGAGGTCGGCTTGTTGGCGTAGGTGGGAGTCGGCTTCATTCCAAACCCTCGGGGGAAAACCCATCCGGTGGGGCGGACCTGCCCCTTTGCTTCGTCGCGGAAGTGTCGGTTATCCGGCCGGCTTTGTCAACGCAACGGGGGTACTTCGGCCGGTCCGCAGGCCCTTGCCGCAAACTGGTCACAAGTCCTATGCGCTTCGGACAGGAGTTCAATCGCGGTTTCCACCACCCGCTCCTCGCCGATGCCGTCCATCAGGCCACGGTCGCCGGGGTCGGCGGCGACGCGGGCCAGCAGCTCCGCCTGCGGCACGCTGCTGGTCACCACCCGGCCGCGCGGCCCCCAGGGACCATAGATCGCGGGATAGCCGGGGCCGAACAACCCGACGGTCGGCACGCCCGTCGCCGCCGCGATGTGCATCAGCCCGCTGTCGTTGCCGACATAGAGCGCCGCCCGCTCCAGGCAGGCGGCGGCGGCCATCGGGTCGGTGCGGCCGGTCAGGTCGATGGCCTTCGATCCCAGCGCGTCCAGCACCGGCCGCGCCCGCTCGCGCTCCGGCGGGGCGGCCAGCACCGCCACCCGTGCGCCGGCCAGCGGCCCGCCCTCCCCCGTCAGGCGCAGCGCCAGCCGGGCGAAACGGTCGGCCGGCCATTCCTTGCCCAGCCAGTTGGCCGTCGGCCCGATGGCGAGGAAGGGGCCGGTCCCGGCGGGGATCAGGGCGTCGGCCTGTTCCCGCGCCGCCGCGTCGATCCACAGCCGCGGGGCCGGCGGCGGCGACAGGCCCAGCACGGCGGCATTCTCCTCCACCTTGTGCATCGGGCGGGCGGCCTTGGCGTGGAAGGCGCGGCGCCGGGCCGGCACCAACCGCCCCACCGCTGAGTCGCGCAGATCGACCACCAGATCCCAGCGCGTTCCCACGCAGTCCAGCCACAGCCGCAGCCAGTGCCGCGCGTAGGAGCGTTTGGCCAGCGGGATCAGCCGCTCCAGCCCCGGCACGGCGCGGAACAGCGGCGCGGGCAGCGGCCCGCAGGCAATGGTCAGCCGCGCCCCGGGATAGGTCCGGGTCAGATGGTCGAGCAGCCCGGTCGACAACACCGCGTCGCCCAGCCGGTTGGAGGTGATGAACAGGATGCGGCTCATGACGCCCGCCCGGCCGCCGCATCATTTCCGGAAGCGGCCCCATCCGGCGCGCCGTTCCGCCGTCCGGGCCGCAGGCTCAGGCCGCGCGACATCACCCACAGGGCCGGCAGCAGCGCCACCAGCGGCATGGCGTACATCAGCGGCACGAAGACCGTCGCCTTGCCGGCGAGGCTGGTCAGCCCCAGCGCTCCCGCCTGCAGCCCCATCACCAGCAGCACGGCGATGGTGACGCGGGACGACTGGCCGCGCCGGTTGAACTCGCCCGACAGCAGCGCCGACAGCGCCACCAGCGTATAGGTCAGGGCCAGCAGCGGCGAGGAGAAGCGGTGGTGCAGCTCGGCGATCAGGCCGCGGCGCATGCGGTCGTCCTGGGACGGGACGTTGCCGTCCATCAGCTCCGCCGTGGTGCGTTCGCGGGCGTCGGGCCAGCGCTCCGCCGCCTGGGGCGCCACCGCCTTCAGATCCACGGCATAGCGGTCGAAGAACAGCTGCGACAGCCGGTTGGTCTTGCGGTCCAGTTCCTGCCGGTTGCCGTCATAGACGACGAAGCGCGTGCCCTCCGGCCCGGTCTGCATCACCGCGCGGTCGCCCATGATCGTCACCGGCTTGTCCGGCTGGCGGCCGTCATGGATCAGCACCTTGTGCAGGTTGCCGTCGGCGTCGCGGTCGCGCAGGAAGACACTGAAGCGGTCGCCGACCTCGTTGAACACGCCTTCGCGCAGGAACAGCTGCGAATAGTCGCTGCGCACCGTGTATTCCATCCGCACCAGCTCGCGGTGGGCGGCCGGGGTGATCCAGACGTTCAGGATGAAGACGACGGCCATCACCCCCACCGCCAGCACCAGCGCCGGCTTCGACAGCGAGAAGGGACCGACGCCGGCCGCGCGCATCACCACCAGCTCGCTGTCCGTCGCCATCTTGTTGTAGGTGAACAGGATGGCGCCGACCAGCGCCAGCGGCAGCACGATGCCGAGGAAGGTCGGCACGGTCAGCAGCAGCAGCCACAGGAACATGCCCATCGGCGCGCCGGCGCTGACCACGATCTCGATCAGGCGCAACGACTGGCTGAGCCAGATGGTCAGCGTCAGGCCGGCGGTCGAATAGAGCGTGGCGATCAGCAGGTTGCGGAACAGGTACCGTTGCAGTCGGTTCATGGAGATCGGCCGAGATCTGTATAAGGCCGGCAAGCTGACCGCCCCGGCCCGCCGGGTCAAGTGTTGAAAACCGGCGGCGGCGATACGGGTGGCCCGTCCGCCACCATCACGCCCGCCCATCCCACCCGCATTGCACATTGGCACACCATACCGGGAAAGGGCTGGCACCCGCCCCCGCCAACCGGTATGACGGTCGTCATGGCGACGATCCAGGAAGCGATGGCTGCCGCGGTGGCGCATCATCAGGCCGGCCGGCTTGCCCAGGCGGCCGCGCTCTACCATGCCGTGCTGGACGCCCTGCCCGGCCATGGCGACGCCGCCCACCTGCTGGGGGTCGTCCATCTGCAGTCGGGCCAGCCCGACCGCGCCGTCTCGCTGATCCGCGGCGCAATCCAGCAGAATCACCGGGTCGCCGACTATCACGACAATCTCGGCAGCGCCCTGAAGGCGCTCGGCCGGCTGGAGGAGGCGGTTGCGGCCCACCGGCAGGCGGTCCGCCTGCGGCCGGAATTCGCCCAGGCGCTCTACAATCTGGGAAACGCGCTGGAGGCGCTGGGCAGGCTGGAGGAGGCGGCGACCGCCTTCCGGCAAGCGGCGGCGCGCCGCCCCGGCTATGCCCGCGCCCGCTTCAACCTGGGCAACGTGCTGGCAGCCCTCGGCCACCGGGCCGACGCCGACGACGCCTATCGCGCCGCCCTGGGCGACGATCCGACCTTCGTCGAGGCGCATGCCAACCGCGGCGGCCTGCTGCTGGCGCTGGACCGGCCGCGGGACGCGGCGGCGGCATTGACCCGCGCGCTGGCTCTGCGCCCCGACCATGCCCCGGCCCTGTCCAACCTCGCCGCCGCCCGTCTGGCGCTGGGCGATCGCGACGGTGCGGAGAGCGCCGCCCGCCATGCCATCGCAGCCCGCCCGGATCTGGCCGACTGCCTGCTGCGCCTGGGCGAGGTGCGGCAGCGTGCCGACCGGCTGGGCGCCGCCGCCGACGCCTACCGCGCGGCGCTGGCGCTGAACCCGGCGCTGGCAGAGGCGCATGCCAACCTCGCGCTGGTGCGGCAGGGCCAAGGGCTGCTCGACGCGGCGGAGCTGGGCAACCGGCGGGCGCTGGCGCTCGATCCCGCGCTGTCCGACGTGCGCTCCAACCAGGCCTATCTCCTGCTGTTCCGGCCGGAGGTGACGGCGGCGGCGGTGCTGGAGGCGCATCGCGACTGGGACAGCGTCCATGGCGCTCCCCACCGCGGGCGCTGGGTCAAGGCCGGAAAGGCGACCGCCGGCAAGGGGCCGCTGACCGTCGCCATCCTGTCCGGCGATTTCCGCCGCCACCCCGCCGGCCTGTTCGCCGTCCGCACGGTGGAGGCGTTGCCCGCCCACGACATCCGCCTGCTGCTCTACGCCAACCAGACCGAGTCCGACGACGTGACCGGCCGCTTCCGCAAGGCGGCGGCCCGCTGGACCCCGGTCGCCGGGCTGCCGGATGCCGAGGTGGCGAGCCGGATCCGCCACGACCGGCCGGACGTGCTGATCGACCTCGCCGGCCACAATGCCCGTGGCCGACCCGGCGTCTTCGCGCGCAAGCCGGCGCCGGTGCAGGTCGCATGGTCCGGCTATATGGCGACCACCGGGCTCGCCGCCATGGATGCGCTGGTCGCCGACCGCCACCATGTGCCCGACGGGATGGAGGCCTTCTATACGGAGCGGGTGCTGCGCATGCCCGACGCCTTCATCGCCTATGATGCGCCCGGCGACGACGACGAGCTTCCGCTGACGCCGCCGCCCAGCCTGGCGGGCGAGCCGGTGACCTTCGGCAGCTTCAACATCCTGACCAAGCTGAACGACGGCGTGCTGGCGGCCTGGGCGGCCATCCTGCAGCGGGTGCCGGACTCCCGCCTGCTGATGAAGACCAAGGCGCTGTCCTGTCCCGCCACCGCCGATCTGTGGCGCGGGCGGCTGGCCGCCGCCGGCATCGCGCCCGACCGGGTGACGATGGTCGGCGCCAGCAGCAGCCTGGACCACATGCGCCGCTGCGCGTCGGTCGACGTGGCGCTCGATCCATTCCCCTTCTCCGGCAGCACCACGACGCTGGAGACGATGTGGATGGGGGTGCCGGTCGTCACCCTGCCGGGAGAGACCTTCTCCAGCCGCCATTCGCTGGCCTTCCTGACCGTGGCGGGGGTGGAGGGCTGCATCGCTTCCGATCCGGCCGACTATGTGGACCGCGCCGTCGCCTGGGCCACCGATCCGCAGCGGCTGGCGGAGCTGCGCCGCACCTTGCGCAGCCGCATGGCCGCCGGCCCGCTGTGCGACGGCAACCGGCTGGCTGCCGCCCTGGCGGCGGAACTGCGGGCGCTCGCCCAGCCGCACTGACGTCCGTAACGGAACCAACGCATCGGCGGCACCGTTGACCGTGGGTACTCCCTCCACGCCCACAGACGCGGGATTTCGGCGCATGCACAGCACCATACGGCCAGCCCTCATGCTTTCCGCGACGGTCGCGGTCCTGTCGCTCGCCGGCTGCGGCGATCAGGCGACGCTGCCGGTGTCGGCGGGCACCGGTCCCAATCCGACCCTGCCGGAACCGAATTCCTCGCTGATCCCCACGGTCAACATCGCCGATGCCGTCGGCTGGCCGCAGGGGGCGCAGCCGGTCGCGGCACAGGGGCTGAGCGTCACCCCCTTCGCCACCGGGCTGGACCATCCGCGCTGGCTGCTGGCTTTGCCCAATGGCGACATTCTGGTGGCGGAGACCAACGCCCCGCCGAAGCCGGAGGACGGCAAGGGCATCAAGGGCTGGATCATGGGGCTGGTGATGGGCAAGGCCGGCGCCAAGACGCCAAGCGCCGATCGCATCACCCTGCTGCGCGACACCGACGGCGACGGCAAGGCCGACGTCCGCGAACCCTTCCTGCAGGGGCTGTATTCGCCCTTCGGCATGGCGCTGGTCGGCACCGACCTCTACATCGCCAACAGCGACGCGGTGGTGAAGGTGCCCTACAAGGAGGGCGATACCAAGATCACCGCCAAGCCGGTGAAAGTCGTCGACCTGCCGGCCGGGCCGATCAACCACCATTGGACCAAGAACATCATCGCCAGCCGCGACGGCGGCAAGCTCTACGCCACCGTCGGATCCAACAGCAATGTCGGCGATAACGGGATGGAGGCGGAGCAGGGCCGCGCCGCCATCTGGGAGATCGACCTGAAGACCGGGGCGCACCGCATCTTCGCGTCGGGCCTGCGCAACCCCAACGGCATGGACTGGAATCCGGTGACCGGCGAGCTGTGGACCGCCGTCAACGAGCGTGACGAGATCGGCAGCGACCTCGTCCCCGACTACATGACCTCGGTGAAGGACGGCGGTTTCTACGGCTGGCCCTACAGCTATTACGGCCAGCATGTCGACCGGCGGGTGGAGCCGCAGCGCCCCGACCTCGTCGCCAAGGCGATTCCGCCCGACTATGCGCTGGGTCCGCACACCGCCTCGCTCGGCTTCACCTTCTCAAGGCCCGGCGAGTTGCCGCCGAACCTGCAGCAGGGCGCCTTCATCGGCCAGCACGGGTCCTGGAACCGCGAGCCGGCCAGCGGCTACAAGGTGATCTTCGTGCCCTTCCAGAATGGCAAGCCGTCAGGCGACCCGGTGGACGTGCTGGCCGGCTTCCTCGACAAGGACGGCAAGGCGCAGGGCCGCCCGGTCGGCGTCACGCTGGACAACAAGGGCGCGCTGCTGGTCGCCGACGACGTCGGCAACGCCGTCTGGCGCGTCAGCGGCAGCAACGCGGCGCAGTCGGCGGAGCGGCCGGACCAGCCGGCGCAGTGATTTGAATGAAGGGGAGAAGGACATCCCTCCTCCCCTTCTTCCGCTGATGGCGCGATACTGCGCGCCATGATCTATCTCGACCATCTGGCCTCGACGCCGCTCGACCCGCTGGTGCTGGAGGCGATGCTGCCCTGGATGCGCGCGGATGCGGCCGGCAACCCCCATGCCTCCCATCGGGCCGGCTGGGGCGCCGCCGACGCCATCGCGCAGGCGCGGGCGGAGGTCGCGGCCCTGGTCGGCGCGCAGCCGGGCGAGGTGGTCTTCACCTCCGGCGCCACCGAAGCCAACACGCTGGCTCTGCTGGGCGGCGTTCCTGCGGGCGGCGGCGGCGTCGTCTCGGCGGTGGAGCATGCCAGCGTGCTGGGTTGCCTGCCGGAGTTGCGGCGGCGCGGCCATGCGGTGGCGATCCTGCCGGTGGATTCCGGCGGTCGGGTCGATCCCGCCGCCTTGGACGACGCCCTGGCCGGCTTGCCGACACCGGCGCTGGTATCGGTGATGGCCGCCAACAACGAGGTCGGGACGGTCCAGCCGCTGGCCGAACTGGCGGCGGTGGCGTCGCGCCATGGCGCGACGATGCACAGCGACGCGGTGCAGGCCCTGGGCACGCGCACCCTCGACATGGCGGCGCTGGGGATCCACGGTCTCAGCCTGTCGGGGCATAAGCTCTATGGACCGATGGGGATCGGCGCCCTGATCGTCCGCCGCCCCTTCCGGCCCGTGCCGGCCTCGCCCGGCGGCGGGCAGCAGCGCGGCCTGCGGGGCGGAACCTTGCCGACGCCGCTCTGCGTCGGGCTCGGCGCCGCCTGCCGGCTGGCCCGCGAACGGCGGGAGGAGGACGCCCGGCGCATCGGCGACCTGCGCGACCGGCTGTGGCATCGGCTGCGGAGCCGCCTGCCCGGCATCCGCCGCAATGGCGCGGCGGATGGACTGGCCGGCTGCCTGAACGTCACCATTCCCGGCATCGACGCCGCCGACCGGCTGCTGGATCTGCCGGAGCTTGCCGTCGCCACCGGCTCCGCCTGCCACAGCGGCGCGAGCGAGGCATCGCATGTCCTGCTGGCGCTCGGCCTCTCCGTCATGGATGCCCATGCCAGCCTGCGTTTCGGCCTTGGCCGCGGCACGACGGCGGCGGAGGTGGACGAGGCGGTTGAAAGGCTGGCCGCCGCGCTGGGTTCGGCGAAAGGAGGGGAATGAATCGCCCGGCCGGAGCGTCTTCATCCAACTGGCTCCGCCAGCAAGGTCCATCCCGGCCACAGAACAAACAGCAATGGAGGAAACCCATGATCAGTGCAAGCGTCCGGATCGCGACGGCCGCCGCCTTCCTGTTGGCGATCCCGGGGGCTGCGGCGGCGCAGCAGGCCGGCCCGTCCGCCATGACCTTCTTCGTCACCAGCGTCGGCACCGGCAAGGGAGCCGATCTCGGCGGGCTGACCGGCGCCGACCGGCATTGCCAGCAGCTGGCCCAGGCCGCGGGCGCCGGCAGCCGCACATGGCGGGCCTATCTCAGCACCCAGGCCGCCGATGGCCAGCCGGCGGTCAACGCGCGCGACCGCATCGGCAAGGGCCCCTGGCAGAACGCCAAGGGTGACGTGATCGCCCGCTCGGTCGAGGAACTGCACGGAACCAACGCCCTGACCAAGCAGACCGCGTTGAACGAGAAGGGTGAAACGATCAACGGCCGCGGCGACCAGCCCAACACGCACGACATCCTGACCGGGTCGCAGCCGGACGGCACCGCCTTCCCCGCCGGCCAGGACATGACCTGCGGCAACTGGACCAGGAGCGGCACCGAGGGCGCCGCCATGCTCGGCCACCATGACCGCATGGGCCTGAACGAGGAGCCGCCGGCGAAATCCTGGAACTCCTCGCATGCCTCGCGCGGCGGCTGCAGCCAGGACGCGCTGAAGGGCACCGGCGGCGCCGGGCTGCTCTATTGCTTCGCGGCGAACTGAACGGCTCGGCCCCGTCACGGCGGGGGATGGAGATGTCATCCCCCGCCCGTTCCGCCGTGGCTAGAACAGCAGCCGGGCGCCGACCTTCACCACGGCGGCCAGTGAATCGGCACTGGTGTCGATGTCGGTGTCAGCCATCACCTGCCACCGCGGCGTGATGTGGTAGGTCAGGTCCGCCAGATAATGACCGCCGGCGACGCCTTCATAGGGGACCGTCCGCTGCACCCGCAGCGACAGGGTAAGGTCGTCGCTGCCATAGGCCAGCGCCGCGTTCAGGCTGCGAACCGAGACACCGTCCGCCTCCTCCTGCTGGCGGAGGTCGCCGTTCAGGGTCACGTTCTTCCAGCCCAGTTGGGTGCCGACCATCCAGGTCTGGCGCGGCAGCCGCCGGCTGTCGCCGCGCACCCGCGCCCGGCTGGTGCCGGCGGTCAGCCGGGTGCTGATGGCACCGAGCTGCATGGTCTTGCGCACCGCGGCCTCCACCAGATGCATCGCTTCGCGCGGATCGGGCATGTCGCCGTTGCCGCGGGGCATCGGGGTATAGCTGGCCCCCACCTCGAACCCCCGCAGCGGCGGGGTGTAGTAGGTCAGCTTCGCCGAGTTGCTTCCGGCCCCGGTGGACGGCGGCAGGATCGACGATCCCACCAAACGGTTGCGGGCGCTGTCGGTCTGCCCGATCTCCAGCTCTCCCCAGGAGACATCGACCTGCAAGAAATGTCGCTGATCTGCAACACTACCCTTTTGGTAGAGAATATCAGCAGACGCCTCGCCGGCCGAAAAAATCGCCACTGCCGCCAGAATAGGCATGGAAATTCGTCGTTGCATTGGCAAGACCTGTGCTGTTTGGCCGAGGATCGACTATCCTTTTGGTCGACACGGCCGTGTGTATCCTTTCTTGTTTGAGGGATGTTCGTCTAAAATTCTGACAAAACTGTGACCCGATCTTGGCATGCTGCGATGCAAAGATGGGTGGTGGTTCGCGTAATGGGTGAGGGTGTGGGAGGCTGCAGGCTGACGAATGCCCCCACCTAACCTCCCCCGCCCAGCTCTCGCACAAAGCTTTGCTTTGTGCTGACTCGACAGGCGGCCCGTAGGTCCGCTGAGAGCGGGGGAGGGTTGGGGTGGGGGTCTAACTCAGCAAATCGGCAGCCTCAGGCCACCGCCCGCACCACCACCCCCGCCTCTTCCAGCGCCCGGCGCACCGTCGCCGCCATCGCCACGGCGGTCGGCGTGTCGCCATGGACGCAGATGGTGTCGGCGACGATCGGCAGCCGGGTGCCGTGGCGGCTTTCCACTGCCCCGTCCAACACCATCCGCACCACACGCGCGGCGGCCAGATCCGGGTCGTGGATCACCGATCCGGCCACGCTCCGCGGCGTCAGGGTGCCGTCATCCTCATAGGTGCGGTCGGCGAAGGCCTCGCGC
>CBIHQY010000009.1:0-134453 GCA_966212305.1 uncultured Azospirillum sp. | reverse complement strand
GGCATTCCATTCTCATCCTGATTGTCGCCATTCTCACCGTGATTGTCGGGCCATACGCAGCGGGTGATCAGGGGCAAGCTCGCTCACCCCCTTGACCGCACACACGTTCGTAGCGTGCCACCCACCTGGGCTCGCCCGTCTCGACAAGCCCGGGTCGAGGCGATGCGAAGCCTCGGCGTTTCAGCGGGATGCGATGAAGCGTTCCAATTTGCCCAGCGTTTGCTGCCCCAGTTCCTGGGCGCCGAACCCCTTCGCCTCCTGGAACTCAGAAGCTGTGGTGAACACCATGCCCAACGTAACCTTCGTTGCGCCGTCCTGGTCCTCGAACATGGCCCAGGCGTCGGCATGTTTCGGCCCATTCTCGCCCCAAAGAAGCGTGTAGCCGATTCTCTCCTCGGGCCGGACCTCTCCATAACGGTGGTGGTTCGGAAAGACCGTTCCATCCGGCGCAATCATGTCAAAGACCCATTCGCCGCCCGTTCGCAGATCAATCCGCGTCGTCTGACAGGAGAACCCTTCCGGACCCCACCATTGCGGGAGCGTCTCAGGGTTCATCCACGCCCCCCAGACCAGGGACCGGGGTGCCTGTATCACTCGCTCAAGCACCATGGTCCGCTCGGCCACGCCCGAAAGATTTTCCAGTCCTGCACCAAAGCCCTGCCGGTATCCGGCCTCCATGTTCTTGGCCATCGAGGAAAGCTGCACCGTAACGACCAGCCGACTGCGTTCGTCCGTACCTGAAAAATCTGCCGACACCAGCGCGGCGGATTGCGTCACATGCCCGGACGAAACCACCTCGTAATTCACGCTGCGTTGCGCAGGCTGCAGGTCCAGCCAGCCGACCTCGCAACGGGTATCCGGCTGCCCCTCCACTTTGCAGAGCGAGACCTCACGCCCTCCAACCCTGCTGTCGGCCTCCAGAAACTCCACGATGATCGAGGGCGTCGGGCTGGCCCAAACCATCCGGGCCGCCGGGGCTGTCCACGCGTGCCACAGCACCGATAACGGCGCGGCCACCTCCCGCTCGAAGGTCAGCGTCGCAAAGCGACCCTTCCTGTCATCCGGTGCCATGCTGGTCGAAACGGGGTCTGATGTCATTCTTTGCGCTCCTTCATGACGTTCATCACAAATGCATCCAGCCGGTCGAGGCGGGCCTCCCAAATGGCCCGCTGCTCATCCAGCCAGCTACGCACCGGATCCATAGCCTCCGGCACCATGGCGCAGGTCCGTGTTCGCCCTTCCTTGGAGGTTGAGATCAACCCAGCTTCCTCAAGGACGGAAAGGTGCCGCATCACCGTGGGCAGACGCAGCCCGGTGGGACCGGCCAAGTCCGTTACCCGCATGGGTTCACTGGCCAGCCGAGTCAGGATTGACCTGCGGGTCGGATCAGCAAGCGCGTGGAAGAGCAGCGAGAGATCGGGATCATGCTTAGCCATGTCGCTAAGTATCGCAATGACATTGCTCTTGCAAGTAGATACTTCGCCAGATGGCTAAGTTATCTCCAACCGGGTTGGGCTCGGAGCAGTGGCTTTGGCTGCGGCGCGGATCTCGGTCTTTCGTGCCCACGCGCCACGACGCGGTCGCTGTGTTCAAGGGCCGGCTGATTTACGGAATCGGGACTGCGTTGGTGCTCTTGCCCTGCCCGACGGCGGCACTGGGCGAAGTCGTAACCCTTGTCGGCGTGCAGTTTGGCTGGGGGACGTCGTGGTCGACCCGCACATTGGCGGATCGCCGGCACGGCATCGACCGGCGCCTCCGGGACCTTGCTGTCATGCCGGTTCGCGGGCGCGATCCTCAGGGCGAGGGGGATGCGGTTGGGATCGACCAGGATGTGGCGCTTGAACCCCGGCTTGCCCCGGTCCGTCGGGTTCGGCCCGGCCTCCTCGCTCCCCTTGTGTCTTGTGAAGCCGTTGGAATGGGACCCGGACGGCACGCTGGCGCTTTATGTTAGGCGATCGGATTCACGCTCCGGATCGATTCCGATTTTACGCGATCCGACCTAGACACCGGGCCAATGCCAAACCGCCGGTTTCTCCCAATCGGCCATCCTCCGCACTTTTGCAAAACCCCACCATGAAAGGAAAACTTTCCTTTAAGCTCCCCCACAAGTCCCTCGCTTGTGGAGTTACGCCATGCCTGTCGATCCCCGCACTCTCGCCGCCGAAGCCCTTGGCGACCGTTTCCCCTGCTGGGCCGAAGAGCCGCCGGTGCCCGCCGAAGGCTCGCTGGTCCCCGGATCGCAGTTCCATGACGAGCAATGGATCATGGCCGCCGGCATGCTGGCGCGCGGCAACAGCTTCCTGCAGGTCTCGCGCGCCATGGGCTGCAGCCGCACCACGCTCTGGCGCGCCTATTACGGCTCCAAGGATTTCCGTCACAGGGTATGGTGGGAACGGCAGGCGCTGAACCGCGAGGCCGAACTGCGCCTGTCCTCGATCCGCTCCCTGGTGGCGGAGCAGATCGAGCGGCTGGTCTCCGCCGGTGATCCGGCGACGGTGCGCTGGCTGGCCGAGCGGCTGGGGCTGTTCGCCGGCCTCGACCTTCCGGCGGCGAGGCCGCAATCCCCCCGGCCCGACCTTGCATCCGCCGCTGAAACGCCCGCTGCCGGGACCTCCGCCCCCCGGCCCGAAGACCCGCCCGCCGTCACCGTCCCGGAACTCGATGACGATCTCCCCGGCGCGCTTCGCGAGCGCATGCCCCCCGATCCGCGCGCCGTCGCCGCCATCCTCGCCCGCCCGGAATCCGCCGGCCCGAAGGGTGTCTTCCCCTGGACCCTCAACCAGTATGAGCCTTATCCCAACCTCAACCCCGGCCCGGTCAGCCGCCGCGCCGCCGGGGCCTTCTCCGGTCGCCGGTAGAGGGGCCGAAAGATGGAACATCCGCCGGGATCTGTTCCATACTGTTCCATCCGCCGCTCCCGCGGTCAGAAGCGCAGCCCGCCGCCAACCTCCGTCGCGCCACCCATCAGGTCCAGCGTCGCCAGCGCCATCACCTGGGCCGACTGCACCATGTCGTCGATGCCGACCCATTCGTCGGGCTGGTGGGCGAGGTCGAGGATGCCGGGGCCGTAGGCGATGCAGTCCTTCAACTGGCCGACGCGCACCACATGCTTCTGGTCATAGGTGCCGGGGGAAACCACATGCTGCGCCGGGCGGCCCAGCACCGTTTCGATGGCAGCGGCCACCGCCCGCACGACGGGTGCGTCGGCGTCGGTCATGGTCGGCAGGAAGGCCAGCACCTCGCGCAGATCGTAATCGAAGCCGGGACGGGTTCGGCGCAGATCCTCCAGGATGGCGACGATCTCGCCGCGCACCGCCTCGGGGTCCTCCTCGATCAGGTAACGGCGGTCGATCACCATGCGGCAGCGGTCGGGCACCATCGGGCTGGGCAGGCCGTCATGGTCCTCGCGCTGGCCGCCATGGATGGCGTTGATGTTGATGGTGGATTGGCGCGCCCCTTCCGGCACCACCGGCATGTCGGTGCGCTTGGCGGCGAGGCGGGGGATCAGCTCGGTCTCGATCCGGTGCAGCACGGCGCCCATGTGGCGCACCGCGCAGTTGCCGAGGAAGGGCATGGAGCCGTGGGCGACGCGGCCCTTGGTCTCGATCTCTGCCCACCAGACGCCGCGATGACCGATGCAGACGCGGTCGACGTTCAGCGGCTCGGGAATGATGACGTGGTCGACGCGGGGCCGGGAGAAATAGCCGAGCTTCGCCAGATGCCCGACGCCGCCATAGCCGCCGGATTCCTCGTCCACCGTGCCGGAGATCTCCAGGGCGCCCGCCGTCAGCAGCCCTTCCTCCAGCAGCGATTCCACGGCGATGATCGACGCGGCGATGCCGCCCTTCATGTCGCAGGCGCCGCGGCCATAGACCCGGCCGTCCTTCACCACCCCGCCGAAGGGATCGACGGTCCAGCCCTGGCCGGCCGGCACCACGTCGATATGGCCGTTGAAATGGATGCAGGGCCCCGGACGCGGCGCTTCGATGCGGGCGATGACATTGGTGCGCGGATAGCGGTCGCTGTCGCCGGCCGCGCCCTCCGCCCGCACATACTCGACATCGAACCCGCGCGCCACCAGCCGCCGGCCGATCAGCTCGGCGCAGTCGGTATAGACGTCGCCGGGCGGGTTGACGGTGGGGATGCGGATCAATGCTTGCGTCAGCGCAACCAGATCGTCGCGCCGCGACTCGATACGGCGGAACAGTTGGCTGGTTGCGGCGTCGGTGTCGGAACGCATGGCCTCTCCCGCGGCAAGGACGGTTCCAGTGTCACCGCAAGCGGATGGTTCGTCCACCCCGCCTTTCGGGGGCCGTCATTGTGCAGCGCACTTTCCCGCATCGGCCGGGACCGCTACAGTCGCGGCGCCCCTCAGCGGAGAAGCTTTTCATGACCGTCACGCACCCCATCGGGCTGAGCGCCCCGACCCTGGCCGACCCGGTGATCGCCGAGGCCGCGGCCCGCTTCGTCGCCGCCCGCCGCAGCGCGGCCGGCCTTGCCGACTTCCCCGGCCCGCTGCCGGCCGACCTCGCCACCGCCTACGCCATCCAGGCGACGGCGACCGCCTCCTGGCCCGACGAGGTCGCCGGCTGGAAGGTGGCGCGGGTGCCCCCGGCGCTGGAGGAAACGCTGGGCGCCATGCGCTACATCGGCCCGATCTTCGCCGGCACGGTGTCGGCCGCCGATGGCGGGCCGCTGAGCTTCCCGGTCATTCCCGGCGGCTTCGGCGCGGTCGAGGCTGAGTTTGCCGTGCGCATCGCCGCCGACGCCCCCGCCGACAAGCTGGACTACAGCCCGACGGCGGCCGCCGCCTTCATCGCCGCCGTCCATGCCGCCATCGAGGTGGCCGGCGGGCCGCTGGCTCCGGTCAACACGCTCGGCCCCACCGCCTCGACCTCCGTCTTCGGCAACAACACCGGCCTGATCGTCGGCGAGGAAATCGTCGGCGGCGTCGAGGGCGCCGACGCCCTGCGCGCCGAGGTGCTGATCGACGGCCAGAGCGTCGGCGTCGGCAGTGCCGCCAAGCTGCCGGGCGGCATCGCCGCCGCGGTCGCGGTGGCGCTGGGTATGGCGGCTCGGCTGGGCCGGCCGCTGAAGGCCGGGAATTGGGTCTCCACCGGCGCCCTGACCGGCGTTCATTCCATCGCCATCGGCCAGCAGGCGCGGGTGACCTTCACCGGATTTACGCCGATGTCCGGCACCGCCGTGGCGGCAAAGGCGTTGGATGAGGCGTCCGCCTGACGCAATCCAGGGTATGGCGGCGGTCATGGCCGGCCGCCGCCTTGGTGGAAGCCAAACTGCGGCGGGGATGCTTGAATGGCGCTCCCTCTCCAGCCGCGGGAAACGCCGCCTTGTCCCAGTCCAGCCTGTCCTCCGAAGCCGCCGCGACGCGGTTCCTGCCGCCGGTCCAGATGCTGGTCGGGTTGGGCCTCGCCGTCGCCGGGGTGATCGCCTTCTCGCTGCGGCCGGTCATCATCAAGCTGGCCTACCGCTACAACGTCGATCCGGTCACCCTGATCATGCTGCGCATGGTCTTCGCGCTGCCCTTCTTCCTGGCCATGGCTTTGTGGTCGAGTGGCCGGAAGGGAGAGCGCGCGCCGATCGCCGGGCGCGACTTCGCCCTGACCGTGGCGCTGGGCATCACCGGCTATTACGCCGCCAGCTTCTGCGATTTCCTGGGTCTGCGCTACGTCTCGGCCGGCATGGGGCGGTTGCTGCTGTTCCTCTACCCGACCATCGTCGTGGTGCTGTCCGCCCTGTTCCTCGGCAAGCGCATCGGCCTGCGCGAGGTGGTGGCGCTGGTGGTCTCCTATGCCGGCGTCGCCCTGGTGGTGTGGTCGGAGGTCGGAACCGGCCATCCCGACTTCATGACCGGGGCGGGATTGGTCTTCATGGGCGCCTTCCTCTATTCGATCTATCTGGTCGGCAGCAGCCGGGTGGTGCAGCGGATCGGCTCCATGCGCTTCACCGCCTATGCGATGACGGCGGCCTGCCTGTGCTGCATCCTGCAGTTCCTGGTGCTGCGCCCCCTGTCGGCGCTCGACCTGCCGCCGGCGGTCTTCGGCCTGTCGGTGGTGATGTCGGTGGTCTGCACCGTGCTGCCGGTTCTGATGACGGCGGAGGCGCTGCGGCGGGTCGGTCCCAATCTGGTGGCGCTGAGCGGCGCCATCGGCCCGGTCGCCGCCGCCGTCTTCGGTTATCTGGCGCTGGCCGAGCCGATGGGCTGGCTGCAACTGGCCGGCGCCGCCCTGACGGTTGCCGGCGTCATGATCATCAGCCTGTGGAGGACCGCCTGAGCCCGCACTTTCCATGGAATAACCGCCGCCCCGCCGCCGTCCCATTCCAAAGCCATTGGGAAAGGGACAAGCGATGACGAACCATGCCACCGCCTACGAGACCGGGGCCGCCACCGGCTGGCAGGATGCGCTGCTGCTGGCGGCCCGCGTGCTGCTGGGCGCCATCTTCGTGCAGAGCGGCTTCGGCAAGCTGATGGCGCTCGGCGGCTTCATCGCCGGGATGGAGAGCCAGGGCGTGCCGATGGCCACGATCGTCGCCCCCATCGGCGCGTTGGTCGAGGCGTTCGGCGGGCTTGCCATCGTGCTGGGCGCCTGGACCCGGCTGGCGGCTCTGGCGGTCGCGGCCTTCACCGTCGCCGCGACCCTGATCGCCCACCGCTATTGGGACGCGGCACCCGACGCCATGAAGATGCAGCAGATCCAGTTTATGAAGAACCTCGCCATCATCGGCGGCTTCCTGTCGCTGGTGGCGTCGGGGGCCGGGCGCTTCAGCGTCGATGGCTGGCGCGCCCGGCGCTGACCTCACTCATCGTACGCCGTCAGCGAGATGCTGGGCACGTCGATGCGGTCGCGGCCGTTCAGGAAGGTCAGTTCCACCAGGAAGGCGGCGGCGCGGACGTCTGCGCCGACCTGACGCAGCAGGTTGATGGCGGCGGCCATGGTGCCGCCGGTCGCCAGCAGATCGTCCAGCACCACCACGCGCTGGCCAGGCTTCACCGCGTCGGACTGCACCTCGATGGTGTCGGTGCCGTATTCCAGATCATAGGAATGGGCGATCTTGTCGCCCGGCAGCTTGCCGTGCTTGCGCACCATGATGAAGCCGATACCCAGCGCCAGCGCCAGCGGGGCGGCGACCAGGAAGCCGCGCGATTCGATCCCGACCAGCAGATCCGGCTTGTGCGGACGCACCGCCTCGGCCAGCTCGTCGATGGCGGCCTTCCAGGCGGCGCCGTTCGCCAGCAGCGGAGAGACATCGTAGAACAGGATGCCGGTCTTCGGAAAATCCGGAATGCCGCGGATATGGTCTTTCAGGTTCATCGGAGGTCGTGTCCGTAATAAATCGTGTGCCGGCATGAACGGCCCGGTCAGCCGTCCGGCACTCTAGCGGCTGCCCACCCCGGCGCAAAGGCGGGAATGGACGCTTCGGCGGTGCCGCCATTTTACCGCATGGGGTTGACCATCCGGCGATGCTCCGCCACGTTCCAGGCGCACCGGCCAGACGTACCGGTGGATGTGCGGAAGCGTGCGGCGGAGCCTGTGGCTGGGACTTTGGCGAAGGATGGGATGGCGGACGAGGCCCGGATCGATGCCGGTCCGGAAGACGGCGGGTGGCGGATCGGTGCCGCTGGGCGCTGGACCCTGCATGCTGCCACCACCGCATCCGATGCGCTCGACCGCGCTCCGAAACCCCAGGAGGGTGCCGCGGTGCGTATCGACATGGCGCGGGTGGAGACGCTCGACACCGTCGGCGCCTATCTGCTGAGCCGGCTGGCCGACCGGCTGGGGGCCGCCGGGCATGCGGTGGCGATCGTCGGCCTGCGGCCGGAGCATGCCGCCCTGTTCAACGCTGTGCGCGATGCCGGCAAGGCGCCGCCGCATCCGATCGAGCGCGAGCATCATCCGATCCTCGACATGATCGTCCGCACCGGCGAGACGACGGTGAGCGCCGCCAAGGAAATCCTCGACCTCGTCGGCTTCCTCGGCCTCGTCACCGTCACCTTCGCCCGGCTGATCCTGCGCCCGTCGCGCCTGCGCCTGACCTCCGTCCTGTTCCACATCGAGCAGACCGGGCTGAACGCGCTGCCGATCCTTGGGCTGCTGTCCTTCCTGATCGGCGTGGTGCTGGCTTTCCAAGGGGCGGACCAGCTGAAGCGCTTCGGGGCCGAGCTGTATGTGGTCAACCTGCTTGGCATCTCCGTCCTGCGGGAGATCGGCATCCTGATGACGGCGATCATCGTCGCCGGCCGCTCCGGTTCCGCCTTCACCGCGCAGATCGGCACCATGAAGGTGAACCAGGAGGTCGACGCCATCGGCACCATGGGCCTGGACCCGATTGAGCTGCTGGTGGTGCCGCGGGCGCTGGCACTGATGGTCACCCTGCCGCTGCTGGCCTTCTACGCCGACGTGATGGGTCTGTTCGGCGGCGCTGTGATGGCCTACGCCACGCTCGACATCACCTTCGGGCAGTTCATCCGCCAGCTTCACAGCGCCGTTGGCATCAACACGGTGATCGCCGGCCTGATCAAGGCCCCGGTCTTCGCCCTGGTGATCGCCATGGTCGGCTGTTACGAGGGGTTGAAGGTCTCCGGCAGCGCGGAGAGCGTCGGCATCATGACCACCAAGGCGGTGGTGGAGGGCATCTTCCTGGTGATCGTCATCGACGCGGTCTTCTCCGTCCTCTTTTCCATGCTGGGGGTGTGATGGTCGGCGCTCCCGTCATCCGCGTGCGTGGGCTGGTCACCCGCTTCGGCCCGCAGACCGTCCATGACGGCCTCGACCTCGATGTCGAGCGGGGGGAGGTGCTGGGCGTCGTCGGCGGTTCCGGCACCGGCAAGTCGGTGCTGCTGAAGGAGATCCTCGGTCTGATCGACCCCGCGGCCGGGCGGATCGAGCTGCTGGGCCACGACACCGCCGAACTGGACCGGGTGGAGCGCACGGCTCTCCAGGCCCGCACTGGCGTGCTGTTCCAGAACGGCGCGCTGTTCAGCTCCATGACGGTGGCGGAGAATGTGATGCTGCCGCTGAAGGAGCACACCGACTTGGCCCCATCGCTGATCGCGGAGGTGGCGCGGGTGAAGATCGCCATGGCCGGCCTGCCGCTCGATGCCGGGACCAAGCATCCGGCCCAACTGTCGGGCGGCATGATCAAGCGCGCCGGTCTGGCCCGCGCGCTGGCGCTCGACCCTGACATCCTGTTCCTGGACGAACCGACCGCCGGCCTCGACCCCATCGGCGCCGCCGCCTTCGACACGCTGATCCAGGGCTTGCAGCGTAGCCTGGGGCTGACCGTCTTCATGGTCACCCACGATCTGGACAGCCTGACCTCGATCTGCGACCGCATCGCCGTGCTGGTGGACAAGAAGATCCGGGTCGGGACCCTGGCCCAACATCTGGCCGATCCGCACCCCTGGATCCACGATTATTTCCATGGACCGCGCGGCCGCGCGGCCCTCGACGCAAAAGAGCGCAATCACGCTCTGAAGCTTGAAAACGAAGACGCCCGGCGTCTTGCGAAAGGGTAGGGGCACGTCATGGAAACCCGCGCCAGCTATATTCTGGTCGGCAGCTTCGTGCTGGCGCTGGTCGCCGGCCTGCTGGTCTTCACCGCCTGGATCGCCAAGGTCCAGCTGGACGAGACGCGCGAGACCTACCGCATCTATTTCACCGGCTCCGTCACCGGGCTGCAGCAGGGAAGCCCGGTGCGTTATCGCGGCGTGCCGGTGGGCACCGTGTCCGACATCCGGCTCGATCCCGACAACGTGACGCGGGTGCGGGTGACGATCGAGGTGCAGAATGGCACGCCGATCATGTCCGATTCCATCGCCTCGCTGGAGGTGCAGGGCATCACCGGCGGCGCCTATGTCCAAATTTCCGGCGGGGCGATGGGGGGCAAGCGGCTGACCGCCACCGATGCCGACGGCGTGCTGACCATTCCCTCGCGGCCCAGTTCGCTGACCGCGGTGGTGGACAGCGCGCCGCAGCTGGTCAACCGCTCGCTGGAGGTCATCACCAAGCTTGGCGAGATGCTGAACGGTGAGAACCAGAAGGCGATCGGCGACATCCTGGCCAATGCCCGCACCATCAGCGCCGAACTTGCCCGCGCAAGCGCCGGCCTGGACGAAACCATGGCCCAGGCGCGGCGGACGCTGAACGGGTTCGAGGCGGTCGGGCCTCAGCTGGACCGCACGCTGGCCCAGACGCACGACACATTGGCGACGGTGGACGGCACCGCCAAGCAGCTGGGTGGCGAGGCGCGCGAGCTGTTGCGGTCGCTGAAGCGCACCTCCGACACGCTGAACGGCCTCGTCGCCGAAAATCGCGAGCCGGTGCGCGACTTTACGGCCACGGGACTGTATGAACTGACGTTGTTGATCACCCAGCTGCGCGATCTCTCGGGCCAGCTGTCGCGGGTGGTCACGCGGATCGAGAACGACCCGTCGAACTTCCTCTTCGGCGGGACGCGGCAGGGCGTGGAGGTGCGTGGGAAATGAGGCTTGCGAGGATGGAGCGAAGCGGATCGGCAGGGGCTGTCGTGCGCAGGATGCTGGGGGCCGCCCTGCTGCTGGGGCTGGCCGCCTGTTCGACGCTGAACCCGACGGCGCCGCATCTCTACACCCTGACCCCGCGGGCCACCGTCGCCCCCGGCCCCAAGGCCGACTGGCAATTGCTGGTGGAGACGCCATCGGCTGCGGCGGGGATCGACACGCCGCGCATCGCCCTGGCCCGCACGCCGACCTCGCTCGATTATTTCGCCGACGTGTCCTGGGCCGACCGGGCGCCGAATATGGTGCAGGGGCTGATCGTCCAGACATTCGAGGACAGCGGACGCATCGTCTCGGTCGGGCGCGACACGGTGGGGCTGCGCTCCGACTATGTGCTGAAGTCGGAACTGCGCGATTTCCAGGCCGAATACGCCACGCCGGGCGCCGCCATGCCCGACCGGGTGCATGTGCGCCTGTCGGCCAAGCTGGTCGCCATGCCGCGCCGGACCATCGAGGCCGGCGAGACCTTCGAGGCGTCGGCACCGGTGCGCGGCCGCTCCTTCACCGACGTGATCGCCGCCTTCGACGAGGCGTTGGGTCGGGTCACCGGGGAACTGGTGACCTGGTCGCTGTCGCAGCGTTTCCACCCTTCCGGCAGTTGATCGGACTGCCGTCGAGTGCCTGAGCGCAAGCGGCGCCGCAACCGCAGGTGCGGCAATCGAAAAGACCTTGCCACGCCCGCATAGCCGCGTACGTAATAGGGGTGTTCGCGCAGCGCAGGATCGGGCGATGACGGATTTGTCGGAAGTGTCCCGCGAAGAGTTGGAGGCGATGGCCGAGGCGGGACGCGAGGTGCGTCTGTGCCAGCGCGTTCTGGCCAAGACCGGCGACACGGTGGTGGGCGAGCTTCTGCGCGGTCACGGCACGCTGTACGAGTGGAAGCACTATCCGCCGGGCGACGTCTACGACGCCGAGTTCCATGCCCAGTATTACTATCACTGCCATCCCGAAGGCGAACGGCCCAACGGGGAGCATGGGCATTTCCACACCTTCCTGCGCCCGCACGGCATGCCGCCGGGGCTGCGGCCGGCGCCATTGGCCGATTTCTCGGCCCCGGACAACGACAACGACGCGTTGTCCCACCTGATCGGCATCGCCATGGACGTGGCCGGCCAGCCGGTGCGGCTGTTCACCACCAACCGCTGGGTGACCGGGGAGACTTGGTACAAGGCCGACGACGTGATCGCCATGCTCGACGCCTTCGAGATCGACCATGCCCGGCCCTCCTGGCCGGCCAACCGCTGGATCACTGCGATGATGCGGCTGTTCCGTCCGACCATCGTCGACCTGCTGCGCGACCGCGACGCCGCCATCCATCGCTGGGCGGAAGGCCATCCCGACGCCTACGTCTACGAGGACCGTGGGCTGGAGGTCGCCTCGCAGCGCCACATCTCGGTGGAGCAGCAGATCGCCGAGGTGGCGCTGCATCTGCGCGGGGCGCGGCGACGCCGATCCATTCTGCCGGAACCGCCCAGCTTCGTCGGAATGCCGTGAGCGGCTCCTCTTCCCATGGGCTTATGACCGCAGGACGTTAAGGAAGGTTCAACCGTTTCGGAAGATCCTTCATCCTTGTGGACAAGTCTCCGCCCACATTCGCGCGGGTTTTGCGTTCTGCGACCCATATGGAGACGGACCAGGGCAGGAAGGGTCCGGCACCCATGAGTGACGGTTTCAAGTCGGGTCATCTGACCCAACAGGACGTGGCGCGGCTTCTGGCCGACCCGTCGCCGAACAGCCGGACCGATCTGGCCGCCAAGCTGGCTCAACAGTTCGACAGCCCGGAGCTGTCGCAGTCGGAGCGCAAGCTGGCGGAGGACATCATCCGCGTGATGGTCACGGACACGGTCCTGCGCGTCCGCCAGACCCTGGCCGAAAATCTGAAATCCAGCCCATCCCTCCCGCGCGATGTCGCCCTGACCCTGGCCCGCGACGTGGAGGCGGTGGCGATCCCGGTGCTCAGCGTCTCCACCGTGCTGACCCCGGCCGATCTTGTCGAGATCGTTCGGACGGGTGCGGAGGCCAAGAGTACTGCCATCGCCCAGCGCCCGACTGTGCCGGCCGTGGTGGCCGACGCGCTGATCGAAAGCGGGTCGGAACACGCGGTCGCGGCGCTGGTCGCCAACGAGGGGGCGGAGCTTGGCGAGCAGAGCCTGGGCCGCGTCATCGACCGCTTCGGCGCCAGCGAGGTGGTGCAGGACCCGCTGGTCCACCGTTCCAAGCTGCCGATCACCATCGCCGAGCGTCTGGTCGCCGTCGTGTCGGAACGGCTGCGTCAGCATCTGGTCTCACACCACGAACTGCCGTCGAAGGTCGCGTCGGAACTGATCCTGCAAAGCCGTGAACGGGCAACCGTCGCCCTGTTCACCGGGGAGAGCGACGAAGGGGCGCTGGACCGGCTGGTGACCCAGCTTGCCCGCACCGGCCGCCTGACGCCGTCGCTGCTGGTCCGCTCGCTGTGCACCGGCGACATCGCTTTTTTCGAGATGGCGATGTCGCGCATGGCGAACGTGCCGCTGACCAACGCCCGGCTGCTGATCCACGATGCCGGACGGCTGGGGCTGAAGTCGCTGTATGACAAGGCGAAGCTGCCGCCGGCCCTGCTACCGGCCTGCCGCATAGCAATCGACGTGCTGAAGGAAACCCCCTACGACGGCGAACCCGGCGACCGCGAGCGTCACCGCCGCCGCGTCATCGAGCGCATCCTGACCCAGTACGAGGATCTGGCGCCGGAGGATTTGGAGTTCCTGCTGGCGAAGCTGGGCGACATGATGCAGCCGGAAAACGCTGCGGCGTGACCGATCCGATCTTCTTCGCCGGCCCGGCCCCATCGCTGGGAGGCGGCCCGACCGACATCGTCCGCCGGCTGGAACGCCGCATCGCCGACTTGGAAGCCGCACTGCGCCAGAGCGAGGCGCGGGCCGGGGAGGCGCGCTTCCGCTCCCTGCTGCGCACGGCTGCCAGCATCATCCTTGTGCTGGGAGACGACGGCCGTGTGCTGGAGGCCAACCGCGATGCCGAACGCGCCTTCGGGCTGGAGGCCGGCACCGCCATCGGCCGCCCCTGGACCGAGATGATGGGGGAGCAGCCGGCCGGCGCCTTCGCCGCCCAGCTCAAGGTCGCCGCCGAGGGAATGGAGGTCCGCAATTTCGAGCAGGCCCTGCGCGAGCAGGACTGCATGAGCGAGCGGGTTCTGCTGTGGAACCTGAACCGGCTGCCGGAGGCCGACGGCGCGCCGGCGGGCATCCTCTGCGTCGGCCAGGACATCACCCGGCGCAAGCGCGCGGAACTGGCCCTGCTTCAGGCCCGCAACGAGTTGGAGATGCGGGTGGCAGAGCGTACCCGCGCTTTGATGCAGGAGATCCAGGAACGCCGCCGTGCCGAACAGGCGCTGATTCAGGCCAAGGAACAGGCCGAACTCGCCAACCGCGCCAAGAGCGAGTTCCTCGCCAACATGAGTCACGAGCTGCGCACGCCGCTGAACGCCATCATCGGCTTTTCCTCGATGATGGAGAGCGAGATCGTCGGGCCGCTCGGCCATCCCAAATACCTCGACTATGCCAAGGTGATCGGCAAGTCGAGCCAGCATCTGCTGGCGGTCATCAGCGATATCCTGGATGTCGCCAAGATCGAGGCCGGCAAGCTGGAAATGCATCCGCAGCCGATGGACGTGCGTGACGCCGTGGAAAGCTCGCTTCTGCTGATCGCCGAACGGGCGGAGGAAGGCGGGCTGACCCTGACCCAGGACATCGCCCCCGAAACCCCCCGCCTGCTGGGCGACCCGGTGCGGGTGAAGCAAATCCTGCTGAACCTGTTGACCAACGCGGTGAAGTTCACCCCCACCGGCGGCAGCGTCGCCCTGCGGGTCCGGCCGGAAGCCGGCCGCATCCTGATCGAGGTGGCCGACAGCGGGATCGGCATGAATGCCGAAGGCATCGCCATCGCCCTCCAACCCTTCGGTCAGGTCGACAGCCAACTGTCCCGCCGCTCCGGCGGTACAGGGCTGGGCCTGCCGCTGGTGCGGTCCTTCGTCGATCTGCTGAACGGCACGCTGGACATCCGCAGCCGCGAGGGGGAAGGCACGACGGTCAGCGTGCGGCTTCCGGTGGCGCCGCTCTACGACGGGGAATAAACAGGGAATGACATGTTCATGAGGCAGGGACCGGTTGCGCAGGACGGCGACTGGCATGAGGAACCGTTGTCGGTCGCGATGGTGTTAGGGATTTCCGGCGTCGATCCGTTGGAATGGGATGCCTGTTCCGCCGGCAAGGGGCCGTTCCTGCGCCATGCCTATCTGAGCGCGGCCGAGGATAGCGGGCTGGCCGGGCCGGACAATGGCTGGCGCCCCGCCCATATGATCGTACGGGATGCGTCGGGCCGGATGGTTGGAGCGGCGCCCCTCTATCTGCGCGACCGGTCAACCGACGAGTACTGGCCCGATCAGGCCTGGATCGAGGGCTTCCAGGCCTCGGGCGGACGCTATTTTCCGAAGTTGGTCCTGGAGGTCCCCTACACGCCGGTGACCGGCGCGCGGATATTGCTGCGGGAGGGAGCGCCGTCCGGTGCAGCAGATGCGCTGACAGGGGCTATGCGTTCGCTCGCCCACAAACATGGCTTGTCTTCCATCCATGTGAGCTTTCCGGACGAGGAAGACCGTGCCCGTTTCGAGCAGGCGGGATGGCTGACCCGCCATGCCGTCGATTACGAGTGGCGGAACGAGGGGTATGGCGACTTCAACGATTTCACCGCGGCCCTGTCCAGCCGTCGGCGCCGCGTGATGCTGTGGGAACGCCGCAAGATCATCGAGAGCGGTGTGCGATTCCGCGATGTGCCGGGCAGCCGGGTCGGGGAGGCCGATGTCGCGGTTTTCCTGGATTTGCTGGCCGATCTCCATAGTCGTCGGGGGAGGCGTCAGGCACTGACGATGGACTTCGTCCTGCGGCTGTGCGCCGCTTTCGGTGATGCCGTGACGCTGACCTTCGCCGAATCCGGTGGTGTTGCGATCGGCGCCTTGCTAACCATGGAAGGAGACGATTGCCTCTATGTCCGAAGCTGGGGGGCAAGAGAGGAAGCGCGCTTCGTTCATTTCGAAACCTGCTATTACCGCGCCATCGAACGAGCAATTGCCTGTGGGCTGAGCCGTGTGAATGGCGGGCGCGGCGGACCACACAAGCTTGAGCGAGGATTTCTGCCGAAGCTTGCGCATGCTTGCCACTGGTTCCTGCACACCAACATGCGCCGCGCGGTGGCGGAAGGGCTGGAACTGCACAACGCCAAGATTCTCGCCGCCTTCGCGCAGGAGCAGGCCCGCTCCCCATTCCGCCGGCACGCCGGCCGATAGCCGCTTGCGCGGTGCGGTGCGGCGGGCCACTTTGCCTCTTTGAATAGACGACAGGCGGAGTGGGACATGTCGGTCAGCCGGGACGATCTGAAGACGCGCATCGGGCAGGCACTGGGCGAGGCGAAGGCCGATCTGGTCATCAAGAACACGCGCTTCCTCAACGTCGTCACCGGTGAAATCGCGGAGGGCGACATCGCCGTCTGCGGCGAGGTCATCGTCGGCACCTACGAATCCTATGACGGGGTGGAGGAGATCGACGGGCGCGGGCTGACCGTGGTTCCCGGTTTCATCGACACCCATGTCCATTGCGAGTCCACCTGCGTCACCCCGCAGGAGTTCGACCGCTGCGTCCTGCCCCGCGGCACCACCACCGCAATTTGTGACCCGCACGAAATCTGCAATGTGCTGGGCGAGCGGGGCCTCAGCTATTTTCTCGACAGTGCCGGGGGTACGGCGCTCGACCTGTTCGTGCAGCTGTCCTCCTGCGTGCCGGCAACGGAGCTGGAAACGTCGGGCGCCCGGCTAGAGGCGCCGGACCTGATCCGCCACATGGACCATCCGCGCGTGCTGGGGTTGGCGGAATTCATGAATTTCCCCGGCGTTTTCCACAAAGTGGACGGGGTGTTGGACAAGTTGGCCGCCTTCGACGGGCGCCACATCGACGGTCACGCCCCGCTGGTGTCGGGGAAGGAGCTGAACGCCTATCTCTCCTGCGGCATCCGCAACTGCCACGAGACGACCAGTGCGGCGGAAGCGATGGAGAAGCTGCGCAAGGGCATGCAGGTGCTGATCCGCGACGGGTCGGTGTCGAAGGACGTCCATGCCCTGGCCGAGGTCATCAGTCCCGAAACCTCGCCCTTCCTGGGTTTCTGCACCGACGACCGCAACCCGCTGGACATCGCGGAGGAGGGGCACATGGATCACCTGATCCGCAGCGCCATCCGCCTCGGTGCGCCGGTCGCCCATGTCTATCGCGCCGCCACATGGTCGGCCGCCCGTGGCTTCCGCCTGTACGACCGCGGGCTGGTGGCGCCGGGACATCGCGCCGATCTGGTCCTGCTTGACGACCTGGAGGACTGCGCGGTCAACCGCGTCATCCGCAACGGCAGGGTCGTCGGCCCGCACAGCTTCGACGGCCGGCCGACGGTAACGCCGGTGGGGCTCGATTCGGTGAAGCTGGAGCCGGTGGCCGAGGAGGACTTCGTCGTTCCGGCCGGCGGGTCGGTCCAGTCGGTGATCGGGCTGGAACCCGGCAAAATCCTGACAGAACACCGGCGGATCGAAGTGCCCGTGGTGGGTGGCCGGATGGTGGCCGATCCGTCGCGCGACCTGCTGAAAATCTGCGTTTTCGCCCGCCACGGCAGCAACCGCAACATCGGCCGCGGCTTCGTCCAAGGGTTCGGTTTCGCGGAAGGCGCGCTGGCCTCGTCGGTCGGCCATGATAGCCACAACATCTGCGTGGTCGGGGCGAGCGACGCCGACATGCGCGTCGCGGTGAACCGGTTGATCGAGTTGCAGGGCGGCTTCGTCGCCGTGCGCAACGGGCAGGTGGTCGGCGAACTGGCGCTGCCTCTGGCCGGGCTGATGAGCCTGGAGCCGTACGAGACGGTGGAGGTGAAGCTTCGGTCCCTGCGTGCCGCCGTCCGCGCCATGGGCTGTCCGCTGGCCGAGCCCTTCCTGCAATTGGCCTTCCTTCCCCTGCCGGTCATCCCGCACCTGAAGATCACCGACCGCGGCATGGTCGATGTCGACCGTTTCGAGCTGATTGCCGCCTGATTGGGCGGTCTGCCCATGAAAGCGGCATCGGCCTGGGAAATGGGCGTGTGGAACCTATTCCTGCACTGATCGGCAGCGGCCACGAAACGACCGGGAAACCTGGGAAAGCCCCCTCTCCGCAGGGGGCGAGGGCTTTCCACGTGCGAATCCGCGACTTTAAAATTTAGGCCGATTGCCGTCCCTCCTCTGGCACGGGCTTTGCCACGACGACACATTATCTGTTGTTCGTCATCGAGCGAGCCCGATCAGCCATGACCCATCTGGCCCCGGTGATCCACCACTCCCATAGCCTGCTGCCCGTCCGGCCGCCGGAAACCGTATCGATGCGGACGCGGGACGGCGTGCGGCTGGATGCGGACCTCTATCGGCCGGACGCCGCCGGCACATGGCCGGTGCTTCTCCTGCGAGTCCCCTGTGGTCGGCGAATCGCCCTGACCAGCCATTACGCCCATCCGCGCTGGTACGCGGCGCGCGGTTATGTGGTGGTGGTGCAGGACATGCGCGGCTGCGGCACCTCCGACGGTCGCTTCCGTCCCTTCGAGGCGGAGCGGGAGGACGGTGCCGATGCCGTGGCCTGGGCGGCCTCCCTGCCGGGATCCTCGGGGACGGTGGCAATGTATGGCTGCGGCTATGCCGGAATGGCGCAATGGCTGGCGCTGGCCGAAGCGCCGGCGGCCCTGCGGGCGGTGGCGCCGGCCTTCGCCGGCTGGGATGTCTTCTCCGACTGGGCCTATGAGGGCGGGGCCTTCCGGCTGGCCGATGCGATGGGCTGGGCCCTGCGCACCGCAGCCGACGCGGCGCGCCGGGTCGAGGACGGCACTGGGCACCGGCTGCTGTCGGACGCGGCGCGCAGCCTGCCTATCGACGACGAGATCCCGTCACGGCCCCAGGCCCTGCGCGACTACGCCCGCTACACCCATTACGACGACTGGCTGACCAATCCGGTGCCCGGCCCGTCCTGGGCCGCGCTGTCGCCCAAGGCGATGCAGGACGCCATGCCGGCCGATGTGTCGGTCCTGCAGATCGGCGGCTGGTACGACCCGCGTCTGGCCGGCATGCTAGATGCCCATGAGCGTTTCGCCGCAAGCCAGCGGGCGCCGGTGCGGTTGATCATCGGTCCCTGGGGCGCCGATGGACCCGCCGCCGCGCCGGGGCAGGCGCCGACTCTCGACACACTGCAACTGGCGTGGTTCGACCGGGTGCTGAAGGGCGAGGGCGCCGACCGCGGTGAACCGGTCCGCCTGCATGATGTGGAGACCGGACGCTGGCATGACCTGCCCAACCTGCCGGCGGCCGAAGCGGTCCTGCATCTGGCCAGCGACGGCCTCGCCAACCGTCAGGGCGGGCGGCTGGAGTTGGAGATGCCGGATCTGGAGGCGCTCGACGTGGTGGTGCACGACCCGCGCACGCCGGTGCCGACGGTGGGCGGCCATGCGGTGCCGGATGCCGACGGGCGTCCCGACCGCGCCGCCGTCGACCGCCGCCCGGATGTCGCGACCTACACCAGCCTGCCGCTGGACGAGCCGCTGACGCTGGCCGGGCGTGTGGCGCTGGATGTGTGGGTGGAGGCCGACGCGCCATCCTTCGACGTCAGCGCCGTTCTGTCGGTCCTGCGGCCAGACGGTCAGGTGCTGCCGCTGACCCAGGGCCATGCGCGGGTGGAGCCGGGCGATCCGACCCGTCCGTTGACCATCGCCATGCGGGCGGCCTGTGCCACGCTCGCGCCGGGGTCGGCGCTGCGCCTCAGCCTCGCCGGGTCCTGTTTCCCGGCCTATCCGGTCAATCCCGGAACGGGGGCGGAGCCGGGCGAGACCCGCCGCGTCGATGCGCTGCCGATCACCCTGCTGATCCACAGCGGTTCCGACCGGCCGTCGCGCCTGCGCCTGCCGGCCGGATCGGCCGTTTAGGGAGCCTCGTCCCCATCTGCCTCGTCGCCGGTCTTGCCTGCCGCTTCCAGGCAGAAATCCAGGCTCTGGGACAGGAAGCGCATCATCAGGTCGCGGAAGGGCGTCTTGTCGCCGACCGACCAGGCCCGCTCGACGAGGTCCAGATACAGGCCGCGGTCGTCGGCCTGGACCACCACCGGCGGATAGCCGGCGCGGTTCAGGATCAGGTTGCACAGCAGCAGTGCCGTCGCCCGGTTGCCGGCATGGAAGGGACGGATGGCGCTCAATCGATGATGCGCCTCGAAGGCGGTATCGGGACCGGCATCCGACTTGCGCATCCAGGTCGACAGCGCCGACATCGACACGCGCAGCTTTGCCGGGTCGGGGGCGGATTCCGCCGGATCGTCTTTCGGCGGTGCGTCGCGGTATTTCCCGGCCTCGTCCTCGATTCCGCGATAGAGCACGCTGTGGAAGGCGGTGACCGTGCGTTCGGTGACGGCGCCCGACGGATCGAAGGACAGTCGGGCCATCAGTTCCAGCGCCGCGCGATGGTTCAGGACGAAGCGCTGTTCCTCCACTCCGCGGTGGCGCAGGATGCTGCCGCGCTCAAGGATCGCTTTCACGTCCGCGCGCTTGAGCGGAATTTCCTCCAGCGCCGCGGCGGCGACGGTCAGATCCAGCTCGAACCGGTCGGCGATGCCGTGCACGACCTCCTGCGGCAGGGGACGCGCGGCGTCCAGCGCCCGTTTCTTCTCCGCGATCTCGTCGAGCAGGGCCATCGGTCACTCTGTCGCTGGGCAGGGGGGCTTGGCGCGATGCGCATCTTGCCGCGCCCCCTGCGGGGATTTGCCGCTTGGACGGGCACGGTTGCCGGTTTTAGGATCCCTGTCAAGATGTCCACAACCCAGCCATGGCCGGCCGCAACCGCCTCAGTCCGCGGGATGCGCCTGCGATTGCGGGTCGCAAGGGGGGAGATCGCTGCGATGAGCTACGTCGTTTGGGACAAGTCCATGAGCGTCGGCGTGCCCGTGCTCGACGACGAGCACCGGCGCCTTCTCGACCTGTTCAACGGTCTGCTGGAAAGCGGCATCACCCCCGCCAACCGGGAGGAGCTGTCCAGTCTGCTCGCCAGCCTCCGCGACTATGTCGCCGTCCATTTCGCGCGGGAAGAGGCGATGATGGAACGCTGCGGCTATCCCGAGCTGGACGGCCACCTCGCCGCCCACCGCTATTTCGCCAACGAGGTGGAAAAGCTGGCCCGCGACTTCGACGGCGACAACCCCACGATGTTGCGCGTGGACCTGATCCTGCTGCTGAAGGACTGGTTCGTCGAGCACATTCAGCAGACCGACAGCCTGTACAAGCCCTATGTGGTGGAAAAGGTGTAGGGGCGAGAGTCCCCTCTCCCCGTGGGGGAGAGGGCGTTCACTCACTGCTTCGCGGCGGCCTTCTGCTCGGGCAGGCCCTTGTCCAGCTTGTTCTGGATTGCCGCCTTATCGGTGTCGTCGTCGGCGCTGCGCAGCGCGCGCATCCACTGGAAGCGGGCTTCATTGCGGCGGCCGGCTCGCCAGTAGGCGTCGCCGAGATGGTCGTTGATGGTCGGATCGACCGGCTTCAACTCCACCGCGCGTTCCAGCTTGGCGACGGCGGCCTCATAGTCGCCCAGCGTGTAGAGCGCCCAGCCCAGGCTGTCGACGATGTAGCCGTCGCGCGGGCGCAGTTCCACCGCGCGCTCCACCATCGCCCTGGCCTTGTCCAGATGTTCGCCGCGGTCGATCCAGCTGTAGCCGAGGAAGTTGAGCAGCGACGGCTCGTCCGGCCGCAGCTTCAGCGCCGTCTGCAGGTCGGCTTCGGCCTGCGGCCACTGCTTGGTCTTCTCGTAGCACATGGCGCGGGCGTACAGCAGCGGCCAATGCCGTTCCTGCGGCGTGCCGATCCGCTCCAGAGCGGTGGTGTAGGCGGGGATCGCCTCGTCATAGCGCTTGGCATAGCGATAGATGTCGCCCAGGCGGGTGATCGCGTCGGTTCGTTCCGGCCGTTCGGCGGCGAGGTCCTTGAGGATCGCGATGGCATCATCGTTGCGGTCCATGCGGGCGAGGCTGTCGGCTTCGCGCATGCGGGCGGTCCAACCCAGCAGCGGGTCCTTCTCCAGATGCCTATAGGCGGCCAGCGCCTCCTCGTGATGGTCGCGCGACGCGGTGATGTCGCCGATCATCAGGTGGGCGAGCGCCAGGTCGCCGCGCAGGTGCAGCGCGATGCGGCCGAACAGCAGAGCCGGTTCGTCGGCATTCTCGTGATGCAGCGCGCTGCCCAGGTCGAACAGCGCCTCGGCAAGGCCGGAGCGGGCATCGGGGACCGGGCGGGTGTCGGACGGGGCGTTCGCCATGGCGGCCAGCGCCGGCTCCACCAGCAGGCCGTCGGGGTTGCTGCCCTGGAAGGCCTCGTAGAGCTTGCGGGCCTCGTCCTTGCGGCCGGTGCGGGTCATGAAGCTGCCGACGATCTGCACCACGCGCAAAGGCGCGTCGGCCTCCGTCACCTTGGCGTAGCGGGCCGCCGCTTCGTCGTTGCGGCCGGCGAGGTCAAGGATCAGCCCGGCATGCAGGTTGTACAGCGCCTCGAAGCCCTGCACGCCGGACAGCGGCTGCAACGCCGTCAGCGCTTCGTCCGTCTTGCCGCGGGCCGTTGCCAGCCAGGCGCGGGTCAGCGGCGTCAGGAAGCGGCCGAGTCCGTCGGTCGGCAGGCGGGCGGCATAGCCGTCGGCCTCGTCCAGCTTGCCCTTGGCCAGCGCGTCGGCGGCCAGCAGGGTCAGCGCCATCTGCGGCTCGCCCTTTTCATCGAGCAGACGGCTGGCGTAGCCGATCGCCGTGTCGATCCGGCCCTCGCCCAACCGCAGCAGGAAGGTGCGGCGCAGCAGGGCGGGGTCGTCCGGATCGGCGTCCAGAGCCTGTGCGGTGAAGCGCGCCGCCGCCGTCCAATCATCCTGGTGCTGGGCGTATCGGCCGGCCAGATAGCTGCCGGTGGCGGAACCGGTGCCGTCATCCGCAGCCAGGCCTGCCCCAGGCCCGGCGGCAAAGGCCGGCACCAGGGTGGTCCCGGCCATCAGAACGGCCAGGGAGATCGGCTGCAACCGGCGTCGCACACTCGTCATGCTCTCGTCACCTCGTTTTCCGAGTCGCTATCCCATCATCTTCGGCAGGGCGCGGGCAAGAGACTTTCGTGCGAGTCCCCTTTTCGCAACCGCTACCGCCACTCCCGCCGCACCTGTTCGATCCGCTCCGGCCGCAGGATGTCGGTGGCGTGGGCGTCCATGTGGGCACGGAGATGTTCCGGCATGCCGGGTGACAGGGTGGCGCCCTCGACCGACCAGCGGGCCATCCAGGACAAGGTGCGCAGCCATGTCAGCCGGCGCAGCGGCTTCAGCCATGGCCGCACTTCGTTGGCGAGGTCGCCCGGAACCGCGATGGTCCAGGCTTCGATGAAGGCGTCGACGTCGGCCGGGGTCAGCTCCGCATTCACCTCCGGATCCCATTTGGTCGAGGTGTAGAGGCTGGCATGGGCGAGATCGCCGGCCGGGTGACCGTATTGCAGTTTTTCCAGGTCGGTGAACCACGCCTTGCCGTGGGCGTCGATCAGAAAATTGCCGGGATGCACGTCCACCCCGACCGCGGTCAGCGGCATCGTGGTCTCGGGCGGTGGGGCGAGATCCCCGGCACGGGCGGCGGCAAGCTCTTCCGCGATGAGCGCGCGGGCCTCGGTCGATAGGTCGGCGCGGTCGAACCATTCCGCCTGCCGTTCGACCTGTGCCAGCAAGGCGGCAACCGGGTCGGGCGGGGCGGGAAGCGGTTCGTAGAAATCCGGCGGCGCCATGCGGTGCAATGCCGCAAGCGCGCGGGCAATGGCCGGCATGTCGCCGGGCAGAACGGGGGTACGTCCCTCCACCTCCCCCACCACCAAAGCGCCGAGCGGCAGCCCTTCTCCCGGCGGCAGAAGGCCGGCGAAACGCGGGGTGTGGCCCGACGGTTCGGCCCGCTGGAAGGCGGCGGCCTGCCGCTCCAGCGCCGTCCAGGCGTCGAGGCCGAGCTGGCTCCAGCGCGGGATGCGGGCGACCAGCCGCCGGCCGCGCAGCCGCACATGGTCGTGGGCAACGCCCTTCAGCGGCATCGGCTCCAGCGCGTCGGCCGGCAGGTCGGCAAGGCGCGGAAGCCGGGTCAGCGCGGCGTGCAGGGCCGCGATCGAGAATCCAGCCGGTCCGCTCACGCCATATGCTCGCGCAGGCGGGGCATCAGTTCCACGAGGTTGCAGGGACGGTGGCGGTTGTCGAGCTGCCAGACCAGGATGTCGTCCCAGGCGTCGCGGCAGGCGCTGGGCGAGCCGGGCAGGGCGAAGATGTAGGTGCCGTTGGCGACGCCGCCGGTCGCCCGGCTCTGGATGGTGGAGGTGCCGACCTTGGCATAGCTGAGATAGCGGAACAGCTCGCCGAAGCCGGGGATCGCCTTTTCATAGAGCGCCTCGACCGCTTCCGGCGTCACGTCGCGGCCGGTGACGCCCGTGCCGCCGGTGGTCAGCACCACGTCGATCTGCGGATCGGCGATATACGCCTGGACCTGGGCGCGGATCGCCGCAATGTCGTCCTTGACGATGGTGCGGGCGCCGACCTTGTGGCCGGCCCCGGCGATCCGCTCCGCCAGCGCGTCGCCGGAGCGATCGTCGGCGGCACTGCGGGTGTCGGACACCGTCACCACGGCGATGTTCACGGGGAGGAAGGGGCGGTTCTCGTCGATCTTCGGCATGGCGGCAGGCGTGTCCTCATGTCGGGCCGGAGCCCGACAAGGGGGCGCCGGCGGTCAGGGTGTCGGGCTGGCCTCTCCCCGCTCCGCCACCGTTTCCACCGCGACGGGGGTCGCCGGCTTCACCGCGGGCAGCGGATCCGGACGGGTCGCGACCTCGGTCGGGCGGGCCTCCACCGCGGTGTAGGTCGGCCATTTCCCATCGGCGACGGCGGTGAGCGAAGCGGTCTCCTGGCCCAGCCGCAGCCGGTAGATCCAGAAGTTCGCCATCACCTTCTCCACATAGTCGCGCGTCTCGCCGAAGGAAAGGCTTTCGATGAACAGCAGCGGGTCGGTGATGTCGCTGAGATCCCGCCGCCAGCGCGCCAGATTGCCCGGCCCCGCATTGTAGGCGGCGGCGGCCAGGAACAGGTTGCCGTCGATATCCGGCATGCCCAGCAGTTCCGACAGATAGCGCTGGCCCAGCTCCATGTTGCGGGACGGGTCGAACAGCGCGTCGCGGCTGGCGTCGTCGCTACCGATGTCGGCGTTGCGTTCGCGCACATGCTGGGCCGTGCTGGGCAGGATCTGCATCAGCCCGGTCGCCCCGGCGGAGCTGACCAGCCGCGGGTCGAAGCGCGATTCCTGGCGCATCACCGCGAAGACCAGCGCACGGTCCAGCGCGAAGCCGTCGCGCGGCTTCCAGTGGGGCAGCGGGTAGAGGGCGGCGGCATAAGGCGCGCCGTCCGGCCCGGCCACCGCGTTGCCCAGCCGCAGAGACAGCGAGGCGACACCGGCGCGGTCGGTCAGCGCCACCATCGCCTGCTCGACCAGCTGGTCGCCCTGCGGATCGATGCGTTGCAGTTCCATACCCGCCAGCTCGCGCTGACCGGCCTGGAGCAGGGCGATGGCGCGGGACCCGGCCGGCTTGGCCGCCATCGCCGCAAGCTGGCGGCCGGTCAGTTCCGGCGCCTGCCAGTGCACCTTTCCCAGCCCGTCCAGGGTTCGCAGCGCGATCAGGCCATAGAAGGTGTGCGGATAGCGGGCGGCTGCGGCCAGATGCTCGGCCGCCTCCTTCTCCTTGCCGGGCTTGCGGGCCAGCGCCCGGGCTGCCCAGTAATCGGCAGCCGCCGCCTTCCAGGGGGAGCGCGGGCCGGCGGCGGCCATACCTTCGAAATGGCGGGCGGCCCGGTCGGTCTGCTTCAGCCGCCAGGCGGCGAGCCCGGCGATCCAGTGCGCTTCCGGCAGCATGTCGCCTGACCGTGCGGCGCTGGCCGAGGCGAGTGTCAGCGCCTGCGCCGTCTCGCCGGAATAAAAGAGCGATGCGGCGATGCGGGCGCGGGCGGCGTCATACTGTACGGTGTCGAGCTTGCCGCCGAAGTCGTCCTGGCCCAGCAGGCTGAGGGCCGTGGCGGTGCGGCCGGACCGCAGCAACTCCTCGACCCGTGCGACTGCGGCGCGGTCGCTGCGGGCACGGGAAACGGTGCGGCTGCGCGGAGCGACGGTGACGCTGTCGTCATCGTCGTCCTCGTTGCTGGCGACGGTGCGCAGACCGCCCAGCCGTTCCAGCGATCCGACGAGGCGCACACGCTCCTCTCCCCGCGGCGGCTTCGGCGCACGCTGGCCGGCGGGTTGGCGTTTCTGGGCCAGGCTGTGGATCCGCTCCGCCCCGGCGAGGTCGCCGTAATCCTGCATCCAGCGGGCGAGTTCCTCGTAGCTGGCCTTGCGGTCGGGGTGGAGATAACGCTGGCGCAGGACGTAGCCGACCAGCCGGCGGTCCTTCAGCTTCGCCATCTCGGAGTCGGCGGCCTCCCAGTCCGCCCGATCCTGCGCCGCGAAGATGCGGCGGTAACGGGCGGCATCCTCCACGTCCAGTTGGACGGCCCGGGCATCGTCGTCGGTCGCGAGCAGAAGCGGGACGCCGGCAGGGCCGGGCGCCTCATCCACCGTGGGGACCGCCAGTGGGGTGCTGTCGGCGGAATCGGGGGTTGTAATTTCGGGGAGCCCCGTTGCCGGATCGCCAAGCGATTCGCCGAAAACGGGGCTGTCGGGGTCAGGCACGGAATCCCCGCCGGGCGGGACGACGGCGTGACCGTCCGGCGCGTGGATGATGAGGGCGGCGCAAGCGGGCCGGAACCCGACCGCGCCGTCGGGTCCCAGGGTGAAAGCCACCGTGAGACCCAGCACCCCCAGAAGGTTCCGCCGCAGCGGGGCCGCGCTCGCGGCCCGGTATGCTGCACTGCAAAATATCCGGAGCATGGCTCCGGGATACCCCACGACCGCGCGAACCGCAAGCAACGGATTCGCACGGAATGTGTCATGGCTGGTATTCGGCAGATGTTACAACGGCTTAACAAGCCTGGAAAAAAGGCTCTAGCCCGTTGGGAAGGTGCCTTTCGGCATGGGTCGACGGCATTTGTGCTGAGCGGCGATCGCAGCCATACGAACGATTTAGGCAGCGCTGTGACATCGCTTTTAGTCTTGGGAGTACTTGATACCTTCTTCGCCGATCCTTTGCTGCAACGCAAGCATGTCCCGCCACGCTTCCCGCTTTGCGATAGGGTTGCGCAAGAGGTACGCCGGATGGAGCATCGGCATCAGCGGGACCGCCGTCCCCGCGACTTCATAGGTCTTCCACTGCCCGCGCAGGCGGGTGATCCCCTCCGCCCGGTTCAGCAGGGTCTTGGCCGACACCCCGCCCAGCGCCACCAGCAGCTTCGGCCGCACCAGCTCGACATGCCGTTCCAGGAATGGCAGGCAAGCGGCGATTTCCGCCTGGGTCGGGCTGCGGTTGCCGGGCGGGCGCCAGGGTAGGATGTTGGCGATGTAGACCTTGCCGCGATCCAGCCCGATCTGGGCCAGCATGCGGTCCAGCAGCTTGCCGCTGACCCCGACGAACGGCTTGCCCTGCCGGTCCTCATCCTCGCCCGGCGCCTCGCCGATCAGCATGATCGGCGCCTGCGGGTTGCCGTCGGCGAAGACGGTGTTCATCGCGGTGGCTTTCAGCGGACAGCCGTCGAAGCTGCGCAGGGCCGCCTCCAGCGCCTCCAGCGTCTGGGCCTCTCCGGCCCTGGCACGGGCCTGGATGCCGGCCTCGTTGGCGCCCAGCGGCTGGTCGGGGGAGGCGAAGAGGGCGGCCGGACGTGCGGTGGCGGGGGTCGCAGGGGCGGGTGCCCGAGTCGGTGCGGGCGCGCGCGCCATGGCGGCACCGGGTGCCATACCGGCCGCCGGTGCGCCCGAAGGCAACGCCCGTGCCGCCGGCCGGGCGGTGAGGGCGGCCCAGTCGGTCGGCTCGTCGCCGATGGCCTCGTCGCAGCCGATGTCGGCATGCCAGCGCAGCGCGTCGAGGATGTCGCATACGTCAATCATCGTTTGACCTTACCACAGATCGTGTGGTCTTACATGTCCAGATACCCAATTTGGGTGCGGCGCAAACCGTGCTACAAGCACGCGCCCGCAAAACACCATAGGGCGTCCCGAGGGAAACAGTACCAAAACAAGACGGTGGGGGAGTGTGGTGATGGAACGCGAACCGCGCGAGGTCATGGAATACGATGTTCTGATCGTCGGCGCCGGCCCGTCGGGCCTGAGTGCGGCGATCCGCCTGCGGCAGCGCGCGGTCGAAAGCGGCCAGGAGCTTAGCGTCTGCGTGATCGAGAAGGGGTCGGAGGTGGGCGCCCACCTGCTGTCCGGCGCCGTGTTCGAACCGCATGCGCTGGACGAGCTGATCCCGGACTGGAAGGAAAAGGGCGCTCCGCTCACCACCAAGGCTCAAGAGGATCATTTCCTCTTCCTGACGGAAACGAAGGCCTACAAGTCTCCCTTCGCCCCGCCGCAGATGAACAACCACGGCAACTACATCATCAGCCTGGGCAATCTGGCCCGCTGGATGGCGACCCAGGCCGAGGAACTGGGGGTGGAGATCTACCCCGGCTTCGCCGCGGCCGAGGTGCTGTATGACGACAAGGGTGCGGTGAAGGGCGTCGCCACCGGCGACATGGGCATCGGCAAGGACGGCGAGAAGACCGGCAACTACACGCCGGGCATGGAACTGCACGCCAAGCAGACCATCTTCGCCGAGGGCTGCCGCGGCTCGTTGACCAAGACCCTGTTCGAGAAGTTCGATCTGCGCCGCGATTGCCAGCCGCAGACCTACGGCATCGGCATCAAGGAGCTGTGGGAGGTCGATCCGTCGCAGTCGAAGCCGGGCCTGATCGTCCACACCATCGGCTGGCCGATGGATCCCAAGACCTACGGCGGGTCGTGGCTGTATCACATGGAAGGGAATCTGGTGTCGGTCGGCTTCGTCGTCGGCCTCGACTACTGGAACCCGCACATGAGCCCGTTCGAGGAGTTCCAGCGCTACAAGACCCACCCGGCGATCCGCGCGACCTTTGAAGGCGGCCGTCGTCTGGCCTATGGCGCCCGCGCCCTGTCGGAAGGCGGCTTCCAGTCGATCCCGAAGCTGACCTTCCCCGGCGGCCTCCTCATCGGCGACGGTGCCGGTTTCCTGAACGTGCCGAAGATCAAGGGCAACCACACTGCCATGAAGTCCGGCATGGTCGCGGCCGAGGCGGTGTTCGATCATCTGACCGGCGGCGCCGACAACGGTCCGGAGGTCATCGCCTATCCGGAGCGGCTGAAGCAGTCCTGGGTCTGGCCGGAACTTCACGCGGTCCGCAACATCCGCCCCGGCTTCCAGAAGGGCCTGTGGGCCGGTCTGGCCAATGCGGCCTACGAGACGGCATTGAAGGGCAAGTCGCCCTGGACGCTGAAGCACCACGCCGACCACACCACCCTGGTGAAGGCCAGCGAGGCGCCGAAGATCGCCTACCCCAAGCCGGACGGCAAGGTCAGCTTCGACCGCCTGTCCTCGGTCTACCTCTCCAACACCAACCATGAGGAAGACCAGCCGCCGCACCTGACGCTGAAGGACAAGTCGGTCCCGATCAGCGTCAATCTGGCGCTCTACGACGCGCCGGAACAGCGCTATTGCCCGGCCGGCGTCTACGAGATCGTCCGCAATGACGACGGCAGCGACCCGCGCCTGCAGATCAACGCGCAGAACTGCGTCCACTGCAAGACCTGCGACATCAAGGACCCCACCCAGAACATCAACTGGGTCGTGCCGGAAGGCGGCGGGGGGCCGAACTATCCGGGCGGGATGTAAGGGGCTTTTTGCCTCCTCCCTTCCACTCGCCGGAGTGGGGGGAGGGGGCAAGCACCTGCTGAAAGATGTCCGCTGCCGCCCCGCCGGTGTCGGTTGCGCCGGGGGCCACTCCTATCTATAAGGCAGGGGGTAACCTTTCTGCGACGGCGCGATGATCGTTTCCTGTCCGACCTGCTCGACGCGCTACACCCTGTCCGACGAGTCGCTCGGCCAGGACGGCCGGAAGGTTCGCTGCGCCCGCTGCGGCCACACGTGGTGGCAGATGCCCGACCGGCCGGAACCCGACGATGTGGTTCCTGACGCCCTGACGGAAATCCGGCCCGCCAACCCCACCAAGTCCGCCGCAAAGACCGCGGCCAAGACCAAGATCAAGCCGCCCAAGGTGCCGCGCGCCAAGCCGGCGCGCAGCACGGTGATCGGCTTCGCCCTGCTGGGACTGCTGGTCGCCGGGGCCGCTGCCGGCGCCTATTTCGGCCGCGACGCCATCGTCCGCAGCTGGCCGCCCGCAGCATTGCTCTATGACACCCTCGGCATGCCGGCCGAACCGCCGGGCTTCGGACTGGAACTGCGCAACATCCGTTCCGAACAGAAGATCGAAAACGGTATGACTGTCCTGCTGCTTGATGGCGAGGTCGCCAACGGCACCGAGGTCGAGCGCATCCTGCCGCCGCTGCGCGTGGTCACCTTCGGTCCCGAGCACAAGCTGTTGCAGAGCTGGACCATCGAGCCATCGGCCCAGACCCTGGGCCCCGGCGCATCGGCGAACTTCCACCACAGCCAGCCCGATCCCGGCCCGGTGACCGAGGTGACCATCACCTTCGGCGGTCCGCCCCCCGGACTGGAGCCCCCTGCGGCCGAAAAGCCGGCCGAAAAGCCGGCCGAGAAGGCACCGGAGAAAGCAGCCGGCCACGCCAAGCCGGCGGCGGACAGCCATGCAGCCCCGGCCAAGGCATCCGGACATTCCAGCGGCCACTGACCCGACCGGAAACCGGCGTCTTCACCGCTCCGGAATGCCGTATTTCCGCAGCTTGTTGGCGATCATCGTGTGCGAGGTGTTCAGCCGCGCCGCCAGCTTGCGGCTGGACGGGAAGCGCGGATAGAGCCGGCGCAGCAGCGTCCGCTCGAACCCCTCCACCGCATCCTCCCAGCTGTCCGCCTCTTCCGCCGGCACCGCGGCCGACTGCATGCCGGCACCGGCCAGTTCCAGGTCGGCGGCGTCCAGTGCGCCGCCGTCGCTCATGGTCATGGCGCGGAAGATGACGTTCTCCAACTGGCGGACGTTGCCGGGCCAGCGGTTGGCGAGCAGCGCCGCAGCCGCTGCCGGAGTCAGGCGGCCGGGCGGCCTGCGGGCCTGCGCGGCGGCGCGGGCGATGAAATGGCGGGCCAGCAGAAGGATGTCATGGCCGCGCTCGCGCAAGGGTGGGACGCTCAGCGGCAGCACGTTCAGGCGGTAGAACAGATCCTCGCGGAAGCTGTGGTCGGCGACCATCGCCTCCAGCGAGCGGTGGGTGGCGCTGATAACGCGGACATCCACCTTCTGCTCGCGCTCGCCGCCCACCCGGCGGAAGCTGCCGTCGTTGAGGAAACGCAGCAGCTTGGCCTGGAGATAGGCCGACATCTCGCCGATCTCGTCGAGGAACACCGTGCCGCCATGGGCGAGTTCCAGCAGACCGGGCTTGCCGCCGCGCTGTGCCCCGGTGAAGGAGCCGGGGGCGTAGCCGAACAGCTCGCTCTCCGCCAGATTCTCCGGTACGGCGGCGCAGTTCAGCGCCAGGAAGGGTTTGTCGCGGCGTGGGCTGGCACGGTGGCAGGCATGGGCGATCAGCTCCTTGCCGGTGCCGGTCTCGCCCAGGATCAACAGTGGCGCCTCCATCGCGGCAACCCGCGCGGCCCGTGCCTTCAGCGCCCGCACCGGCGGCGATTCGCCGAGGATGCGGTCGAAGCCGCCCTCATCGAAATTCTGGATGGCGTCGAGTCGTTCGCCCAGGCGCGACGGGGTGAACAGGGTGATGACGGCGCCCGCCGCCTCGACATCGACGATGGGCGTCACTTCCAGCAGGAAGGGTTGGCCGTTCAGCGTCACCTCGCGGCCCGACATGCGGAAGGCGCCGGCGGTCAGTTCGCGCGTCAACGCCGGTTCGCCGAACAGTTCGCCCAAATCAAGGCCGGCAAGGCGCGACTCCGGCAATCCCGCGACCTGGGCGGCGGCGGTGCTGGCCACCACGACGCGCCCCGTACGGTCCACCGCCAGCACCGGGTCGGGCAGGGCGGCGAGCAGCGCATCCAGATGCAGCCGCCGCCGCGTGCCCGGCAGCATGTCGATGGCCGCCACCGACTGCACCCCGGCGATGGTGCGCAGAGCGTCGGACAGGGCCGGCAGCGCTGCCGGATCGAGGCCGGGAGCGTCGATATGGATCAACGGCGGGTCGACCTCGACGCCGACAACGTTCAGGCGGCGCAGCGCCAGCACCGCGAGGATCTCATGGGCGATGCCGACGCGGTCGGCGAAGGTGACTTCGATACGCATAGGGGTGGTGAAAATTCTGGGGTTTCGAAGCCGTCACTGTACACGATCGGTTACGCCGTATCAAAATCTTTACACCTCTCCAAGCCTCTGATCTTCAACACTCTATCCCCCGTATCACCCTCCCCCTGTAAACATCCACATACACCCTGCGTCCCACCCCTCCCCCTCTACCGCAGCAAATCCGCCATTTTCCCTTCTGGCACACAGTTTGCGAACCACTCCCCCAAGCGAAATCATCCATCCCCTTGGGAGCCAGTCTCATGCGCGTGATCGTTCTGGGCAGCGGCGTCATCGGTGTCACCACCGCCTATTATCTGGCGCGCGCCGGCCATGAGGTGACCGTCATCGACCGTCAGGCCGGCCCGGCGCTGGAGACCAGCTATGCCAACGCGGGCGAGGTGTCGCCGGGCTATTCCGCTCCCTGGGCGGCGCCGGGGCTGATGCTGAAGGCCGCCAAGTGGATGATGATGAAGCATTCGCCGCTGGTGATCCGGCCGAAGCTGGATCCGGCGATGTGGTCGTGGTGCCTGAAGCTGCTGGCCAACGCCAACGAGGCGAGCTACCAGCTGAACAAGAGCCGCATGGTCCGCGTCGCCGAATACAGCCGCGACTGCCTGAAGGCGCTCCGCGCCGAGACCGGCATCACCTATGACGAGCGCACCCAAGGCACGCTGCAGGTCTTCCGCACCCAGAAGCAGATGGACGCCGCCGGCTACGATATGGAGGTTCTGGAGCGCTACGGCGTTCCCTACAGCCTGTTCGACCGCGACGGCCTGACCTCGGTCGAGCCGGCTCTGGCCCATGTCAAGGACAAGCTGGTCGGGGCGCTGCACCTGCCGGGCGACGAGACCGGCGACTGCTTCCAGTTCACCGACAAGCTGGCCGCCTATGCCGCCAAGCGCGGGGTGGAGTTCCGCTATGGCGTCTCCATCCGCGGGCTGGAGAGCGACGGGCGCAAGATCACCGGCGTGCTGACCGACCAGGGCACGCTGACCGCCGACAGCTACATCGTCGCCATGGGCAGCTATTCGCCCAAGCTGGTGAAGCCGCTGGGCATCGATCTGCCGGTCTATCCGGTGAAGGGCTATTCGTTGACTCTGCCGATCACCGATGCCGCCCACGCGCCGGAATCGACGGTGATGGACGAGACGCACAAGATCGCCGTCACCCGGTTGGGCGACCGCATCCGCGTCGGCGGTACGGCGGAACTGTCCGGCTTCGACCTGAGCCTGCGCGAAAGCCGCCGCGGGCCGCTGGACCATGTGGTCAGCGACCTGTTCCCCAAGGGCGGGGACCTGTCGAAGGCGGAGTTCTGGACCGGCCTGCGCCCGAACACGCCGGATGGCACTCCGATCCTGGGGCCGACCCATGTCCGCAACCTGTATCTCAACACCGGCCACGGCACGCTGGGCTGGACGATGTCCGCCGGCTCCGCCCGCGTGCTGGCCGATGTGGTCAGCGGCCGCCAGACCGAGATCGACATGGAAGGCTTGAGCGTCGAGCGCTACGGCCGCAAACCGACGGTGGCGGTGTCCCGCCCGGCCACCGTCCGTCCTGCTTGAACTGGGCCGGCCTGATCCGAATAGGATACCCGCGCCGCCCGGCGGACGCGGGTCATCGCCAGCTCCAGAAGGGCGGCGTCGGTGATTTCGGCTCCATCCAGCCGATGTCGCCCGCGCCGCCCTTCGCATTTCTCCACCCGGTGGCCGAGGCGCCTGAGATGCAGGATCGCCTCGTAGAGCCGGGCCGCCGGCTCGTTCGCCGGTCGGACGGTCATGGCCGGACCACCAGGACGATCAGTCGCTTCGGACCGTGGACGCCATAGGCCAGCGTCTGCTCGATATCGGCGGTCTTGCTGGGGCCGGACACCAGCAGCGCGTTGGTCGGCATCGCTTGCGCCCATCCCTGCTCGCGCATGGCCTGCAGGAAGGTGTCGTAGAGGGCATCCGTGCGCAGGATTGCCACGTGGATGTGCGGGACCAGCGAGAGCGTGCGCGGCTCCTCGGCGGTCGGCCACAGGATCAGGCTGCCCGTCTCCGCGATGGCGCCACGGGTGGTGGTCAGGCCGGCCTCGGTGGACTCGAACAGCTGGGGCTTGATGTCTTCGAGAGGGCGGTCGTAGGGGATGAGGGTGGTGGAGGCAACGCCCCACGCCTCGACCAACGTCTTCCCCGCCTCGGTTCCAGGCGCGTACATCAACGAGCCCACACCCTCGCTCACGAGGAACTCCCGCAGCACCGCCGGCCAATCAGCCTCGGTCGCGTCGAGGAATTCCGTGTGCACCGCCTCCATCAGGCGGCGGATGCGGGGCAGGCGTTCCTCGTCCGGCCAAGTCTTCGCCTCGATCGGCGCAAAGTCCGACGCGGGCGGAGTCAGCGGGTGGGCGTTGCGCGTTGCGCGCAGCTTCGTCAGGATCGAGTTGCGGGCGTCAGACATCGGGAATCCCCTTGGCGCGGGCGAGGTCGTGCAGGGTCCGGCCGGCGAAGCGCGGCTTGGTGCGGACGTTCGTCCACTCCTTCAGCATCGGCAGCGACGACGGCGCCGCGTTGCCGAGCTTGCTCATCGCGGTGGTCGCGATGCGGTAGGCGGTGGGGGAGGCGTTCATCGCCGCCCAGCCGCTCCACACCATGGCTTCCGCCCGGCTGGCCTTGGCGCCGCCGTCCTTCACCGCACCGCCGGGCTTTACCGCCTCGACCCGCAGCCGCCCCATGATCTCGACGATGGGGATCTTGACCGGGCAGATCTCGACGCAGGCGTTGCACATGGTGCAGGCGTGGGGCATGGCGCCGCGCTTGGCCAACCCCTCGATCTGCGGCACCAGGATCTTGCCGATGGGGCCGGGATAGGGCGCCTCGTAGGCGTGGCCGCCGACCTTGGTGTAGACCGGGCAATGGTTCATGCAGGCGCCGCAGCGGATGCAGCGCAGAGTGTCGCGCAGCTCCGGATCGGCGTAGATGCTGGAGCGGCCATTGTCGAGGATGACCAGATGCACCTCGCGTGGGCCGTCCTTCTCGCCCGGTTTCCGTGGACCGGAGATCATGTTGACGTAGGTGGTGATCGGCTGGCCGGTGGCGGAGCGCGGCAGCAGGCTGATGACCGGCGGCACGTCCTCCAGCTTTTCGACCACCTTCTCCAGACCCATGAAGGCGATGTGGACCGGCGGCACCGTGGTGCACATGCGGCCGTTGCCCTCGTTCTCGATCAGGCAGAGCGTGCCGGTTTCCGCCACCGCGGCGTTGACGCCGGACATGCCGACATCGGCGGCCTGGAACTTGGCGCGCAGCACCCGGCGGGCGAGGTCAGTCAGATAGGCCGCATCCTCCCGGCTCTCGGCGTCCTTGATCTTGCGCTTGAACAGATGGGCGATCTGCTTCGTGTTCAGGTGGATCGCCGGCATGATGATGTGCGACGGCATGGTGCCGTCCAGCTGCACGATGTATTCGCCGAGGTCGCTTTCCAGCACCTCGATGCCATCCTTTTCCAGCACGGCATTCAGGTGCATCTCCTCCGTCACCATCGACTTGCCCTTAACCACCAGCTTGGCGTCAACCCGGTGCAGGATGTCGAGTGCGATGGCGTTGGCCTCCTCCGTCGTGGCGGCCCAATGGACGGTGATGCCGTTGCGGGTGCAGGTCTCCTCCAGCTTTTCCAGCAGTTCCGGCAGCTTCGACAGGGCGCGCAGCCGCACGCTGGCCGCCAGCGCCCGCACGCCCTGCCATTCGTCCGCGTCGGCGAACTGGGCGGCGCGCTTGGTCATCAGCCCGTCCATGGCGCGGCGGAAGTTGCCGCGCAGCTGCGGGTCGGCCAGCGCCGCGCGGGAGGCGGCGGCGAAATCCGGTGCGTTACCGTCCATGGATGCGCTCCTTCAGGAACTGGGCGATGTGCTGGCCGCGCGCGGCCTTGGCTCCGGCCTCCAGCGCGCCGTCGATGTTCAGCAGGCAGCCGCAGTCGCCCGACACCACACGGGCGGCCCCGGTGTCCTCGATGTCCGCCACCTTGTCGCCGACCATCGCGGCGGAAATCTCCGGATGGCGCACGGCGAAGGTGCCGCCGAAGCCGCAGCATTCCTTCTCCCGTTTCAGCTCCACCAGTTCGACGTTGGCGAGCTGGCGCAGCAGCGCTTTCGGCTCCTCCACCACGCCCATCTCGCGCTGGGCATGGCAGGAGGCGTGCCAGGTGACGCGCACGGGTTCGCCCTTGTCGGTGAGTTGGACGTCCAGCACATGGACCAGGAACTGCGTCAGCTCCCACACGCGGGACGCCACCTGCACCGCCTTGGCCTCGTCCGGCTCCCCACGGAACAGGTCGGGCCAATGCTTCTTCATCATGCCGGCGCAGGAGCCCGACGGCACCACGATTGGCTCGTCACCGGGGAACAGGTCCAGCTGGGCGCGGGCGACCTTCAACGCGTCGGCACGGTAGCCGGAATTGTAGGCGGGCTGGCCGCAGCAGCTCTGCCCCTGCGGGAAGACGACGGTCAGGCCCTGCGACTGCAGCAGCTCGATCCCGGCCATGCCGGCGTCAGGGAAGAACAGGTCGACGAGGCAGGTGCCGAAGTAATAGACGCGGGTGGGTTTGAGGGTGGCGGGCTGCTGATCCATGGACGTTTCCTCACCGTGTCAGTTATTGCCCCCACCCCAACCCTCCCCCGCTGGGCGGGGGAGGGGGACAGAAGCTTTGTCGGCGCTCTAGCGGCAGTCCCTCCCCCGCCCAGCTCTCGCAAAAAGCTTTGCTTTGTGCTGACGCGGCAGGCGGACCATAGGTCCGCTGAGAGCGGGGGAGGTTAGGTGGGGGTAAGTGTCCACCCTAGAAAGCCACCTCCGCCACCAGTGCCCTCTCCTCCACCTTCGTCGTCGCGCAGGCATCGACCAGATAGACGATCGACCGGTAGGGCACGCCCGCCTTGTCGGACAGCCCGATCTCGCAGGTGCGGCTGGTGGAATAGCCCGACGCGCAGCCTTCCGGCACCGACGCCGGCAGGTGGCGCAGCGCATGGGCGTTCAGCTCCGGCGTGGTGAAGCCCTTGTCGCCGGCGAAGCCGCAGCAGCCGACATCGGGCGGCACCACCACCGTCTCGGCGCAGGACTTCGCCACCGCGGTCAGCGCGCCGTCCAGCCCCATCCGGCGGGTGGAGCAGGTCAGGTGCAGCATCACCGGCTCCGCCGTCCTGGCGATGTCGAGGCGTGGCATGGCGAACTCGCTGAGGAACTCCGCCACGTCGAGGATGCGCAGGCCGGCGTCGGTCAGGCGCTTCTTCAGGCGCAGGGCGCAGGGGCTGGTGTCCATCACCACCGGATAGCGGCCGCCCCGGCTCGCCTTCGACAGGGCCGCCAGCATGGCGTCGGCCTTGGCGTCCGCGGCCTCGATCAGGCCCTTGCTCTCCAGCGGCATGCCGCAGCACTGGCCATCCGCCGCTTCCGGATAGAGGATGCGGAAGCCGGCCTTGCGCATCACCGATTCCACCACCTCGGGCAGCGGGCGCTGCTGCGGATCGCTTGCCGCCGGTCCCATGCTGCGGCTGACGCAGCTGGGTGCATAGACCACCGTCGGTACGTCATCCATGCCAAGAGCGTCCGGGTGCGGCGAGAAGGTCGCGGCGGTCGGCATGTTGCGGGGCAGGGCCGGCAGGTTGCCACCGGTCAGTACACGCGCCGCCGCCTGGGTAACGCTGTGCCCGACGGTGCGGCGGGCGAGGTCGGCCAGCCGCAGGCCGGTGCGGGCGAGGCCCAGCGTGCCTTCCATATGGTCGGCGACCAGCGCCCCCGCCTTGCGGGCCATGGCGCCGCGCCGCTCGCCGCGCATGGATTTGATCAGCAGCCCGGTCTCGATCCCCACCGGACAGGCGGTGGCGCACAGGCCGCAGGCGGCGCAGGTGTCGATGCCCTGATACTCATAAGCGGCGCTGATCTCGGCGAGGCGCCCCGGATCGTCGCCGGTAGCCACAAGCCGCGCCATCTCGCGCCGGCCGACGATGCGCTGGCGCGGCGACAGGGTGAGGCGGTGGGACGGGCATGTCGGCTCGCAGAATCCGCACTCGATGCAGGTGTCGACCAGCGGGTCGGCGGGGGGCAGCGGCTTCAGGTTCTTCAGATGGGCCTGCGGGTCGCCGTTCAGGATGACGCCGGGGTTCAGCAGCCCGTCGGGGTCGAACAGCCCCTTGATCTCCTTCATCAGTCCATAGGCTTGCGGACCCCATTCCATCTCGACGAAGGGGGCCATGTTGCGGCCGGTGCCGTGTTCCGCCTTCAGCGAGCCGTCATAGCGGGTGACCACCAGCACGGCGACGTCGTCCATGAAGCGGCGGTAACGGTCGATCTCCTCCTGGCTGTCGAAGGCCTGGGTGAAGACGAAGTGCAGGTTTCCTTCCAGCGCGTGGCCGAAGATGATCGCCTCGTGATAACCGTGGCGGAGGAACAGCGCCTGCAACTCGCGCGTCGCCTCGGCCAGCCGGGGCAGGGGGAAGGCGACATCCTCGATGATGACGGTGGTGCCGGTCTGGCGGATGGCGCCGACCGCGGGGAACAGGCCCTTGCGGATCTTCCAGAAGCCCTCGCAGGCCTTGGCGTCGGTGGTGAAGCGGGTATCGCCAATGGTGATGCAGTCGGCCAGCACCGCGGCGATCTCCGCCACATTGGCCTCCAGCGCCGCCGCGCTCTCGGCGCGGGTCTCCACCAGCACCGCCGCCACCTCGGGGCCGAAACTGCGGATCTGCGGCGGCATCCCCGGCTTGTCCTGGATCGAGCGGAGGGAGGCGCGGTCCATCAGCTCCGCCGCGTCGACCGGGGCGGCCTTCAGCAGCGACACCGCGTGGCAGGCCTCGCCGATGTCGGGGAAGAACAGTAGGGCGCTGGCCTTGTGCGGATGCTCCGGCACGGTGCGCAGCGTGATGGCGGAGATGAAGCCCAACGTCCCTTCCGACCCGATCATCAGGTGCTGGAGGATGTCGACAGGATCCTCATAGTCCACCAGCGCATTGAGGCTGTAGCCGGTGGTGTTCTTGATGCGGAACTTGTCGCGGATGCGGGTCGCCAGCGCCTCGTCGGCGCGGGTGCGGGCGCCGAGATCCGCCAGCCGGTCGAGCAACGCACCGTGGCTCTGCTGAAAGTCGCGGCAACCGGCCGCGTCGGCGGTGTCCAGCACCGTGCCATCGGCCAGAACCAGCCGCATCGACTCCAGCGTGCGGTAGCTGTTCTGCGCGGTGCCGCAGCACATGCCGCTGGCGTTGTTGGCGGCGATGCCGCCGATCTTGGCGGTGGCGATGGAGGCCGGATCGGGGCCGATCTTGCGCCCCAGCGGGGCCAGCCGCCGGTTCGCCTCCGCCCCGATCACGCCGGGCTGCAGGGTGACGGTAGCCGCCCCCGGACCGATGCTGCAGCCACGCCAGCCGTCCCCCAGCACCACCAGCACGCTGTCGCTGACCGCCTGCCCCGACAGGCTGGTGCCGGCGGCGCGGAAGGTCACCGGCACCTTGTGGCCGCGGGTGATGCGCAGCAACCGCACCACCTCCTCCTCCGTCTCAACGAGCGCGACGATCTTCGGGATCAGCCGGTAGAAGCTGGCGTCGGTGCCGTAGGCCAGCGTGCGCAACGGGTCGGTCACCAGCCGGGCTTCGGGAATGACGGCCTGAAGCTCGGCCAGCACGCGGTCGTAGGGGGCGGCCAGGGGGAGGGACGGCATCGGCAGCGCTTCCTGCTGGTGGTGGAGGAGGTGGCGGGAGGAACCGGCGGGAGGAACCGGCCTCAGCGGCCGATCACCATCTGGGTGAAGGGCCACAGATAGGCCTGGGCCATGATCAGCAGGCCGACCAGCGCCGTCAGCGCCAGCGAGTGCCAGATGACGAAGCGCAGGATCTTGCCCTCATGCCCATGCCACTTGGTGGCGACGGCGGCGACGACGATGCTCTGGGCGTCGATCATCTTGCCCATCACGCCACCCGAGCTGTTGGCGGCGGCCATCAGCACCGGCGGCAGGCCCAACTGCTCCGACGACACCTTCTGCAGGCTGCCGAACAGCACGTTGGACGCCGTGTCCGACCCGGTCAGCGCCACGCCCAGCCAGCCCAGGAAGGTGCCGAAGAACGGGTAGAGGAAGCCGGAGTTGGCGAAGGCGAGGCCCAGCGTGGTGTCCAGACCCGAATAGCGGGTGGTGTAGCCCAGCGCCAGCATCGCCGAGATCGTCAGCAGCGAGTTGCGGATGGCGTAGAGGGTGCGGCCGTAGGTCTTCACCATCTCGACCGGCGAATAGCCCATCAGGAAGCCGGAGATGACGGCGGCGATGAAGATGCCGGTGCCGGTCGCCGACAGCCAGTTCAGGACATAGACGGCGGCCTCCGGATGGGGCTTGGCCACCACCGGCGGAACGCGCATCACCATGTTGTGCAGGCCGTCGATCGGGAACTTGAGGATCGACACGCCGTCGAGGAAGGTCTTGACCTCCGGGATGCCCCACAGGAAGACGAGGATGCTGAGGATGGCCCAGGGCGTCCAGGCGCGGCGGACCTCCGCGGCGCTGTAGCCGTGGCTGCGGCGCGCCTCGCCCTCGACCACGGCGGCACCGACACCCTGCGTGAGCGCGGACGCTCCGCCGGCGGTGTGCCAGATGGTTTTCGGGTGCCAGACCTTCAGGAACAGGGTGAGCGAGACCAGCGATACGATGGCGGCGGCGACGTCCACCAGCCAGGGGCCGTGATAGTTCGACACCACAAACTGCGGGACGGCGAAGGATACGCCGGCGACCAGGATGGCCGGCCAGATCTGGATCATGCCGCGCCAGCCGGCGAAAGCGACGATCAGCCAGAACGGCACCAGGACGGAGAAGAAGGGCAACTGCCGGCCGATCATCGCCGACAGGTCCAGCAGCGGCAGGCCGGTGACGGCCGCAAGCGCCAGCACCGGCGTGCCGAGTGCGCCATAGGCGACCGGGGCGGTGTTGGCGATCAGCGACAGGCCGGACGCCGCCAGCGGCGTGAAGCCCAGCCCGATCAGCATGGCGCCGGTCACGGCGACCGGCGTGCCGAAGCCGGCCGCTCCCTCGAAGAAGGCGCCGAAGCAGAAGGCGATCAGCAGAAGCTGGAGTCGGCGGTCATTGGTGATTCCGGTGATGCTTTCCTGCAGGATCTTGAACTGCCCGCGCTGCTCGGTCAGGTGATAGAGGAAGATGATGTTGACGACGATCCAACCGATCGGCAGCAGGCCATAAGCCGCACCCATCAGCGCGGTCTTTCCCGCCATCGCCACCGGCATGCCGAACACGGCGACGGCCACCGCCAGCGCGGTCGCCAGGCCCAGCAGGGCCGCGCGGTGCGCCTTCATGTGGAAGATGCCGAGACCGCCCAGCATCACCAGGACCGGCAGCGACGCGAACAGCGTCGACAGCCAGATGTTGTTCATAGGGTCGTAGACTTGCGACCAGGTCATCCTCGGGGGTCTCCTTCTCGGGGAGTGATGTCGGTCCGAACGGTGTCCCGGGAGAAGGCTGGCCGCATTTGGCTGCACCCGGCCTGCCCGCATCCTGAAGGGGGGCGCGGGGGAAGGCCGGACGTTCGGCAAAGCGGAGGCGTTCACCGCCGCCGGGGTCTTGCGGCCCCGATGCTCGCGGTGCGGATGCGCCCTTGTGGGGCTGTTCCGTCCTGTCCCGGTACGTGTGGATGCACCTTCCGCCCCGGTTAAGCTTGGGCAAGACCCCTTGCCATTCGGGAAGCGGTGGACATCTCTTATCCATACGGTGGAGCTTGGATAAAATATTTTACCAGACTGTGCAACGGCTGAATCGTTTGCCAAGCGGCCCACTTTGGTAGGGGGGTGCGACGTTGCCGGTCAGCCACTGCTCTGGACGCCTGTTCCGTCCATCGGTATTGAAGAGGATCAAGACGTGCAGGGAGAGGCCGCCTACCCAATGCAGGGGACGATCAAACCGGCCAAGCTGGCCGATGCCATTGCCGAGCATCTGGAGCGGTTGATCCTGGAAGGCGCCTTGCGCCCCGGCGAGAAGCTGCTGGCGGAACGCGAACTGGCGGTGAAGCTGGACGTGTCGCGCCCGTCGCTGCGCGACGCCATCGCCAAGCTGGAGGAGCGTGGCCTGTTGGTCACCGGGCGCAGCGGCACCCATGTCGCCACCTTCCTGGCGCAGATCGCCGATCCGCTGATGACGCTGATGCGCAACAAGCCGGACGCGTCCTTCGACTATCTGGAGTTTCGCCGCTCCATCGAAGTGGCGGCGGCCGGGCTGGCGGCCCAGCGGGCGACCGACCTCGACCGCGACGGCATCCGCACCATCATCGCCCGCATGCAGGCCGCCCATGGCAAGGACGACAGCTCGGAGGAGGCGGACTCGGACGCAGACCTGCATCTGGCGATCTATGAGGCGGCGCACAACGTCGTCATGCTGCACATCATGCGGACGCTGTCCGACCTGCTGCGCAACGACGTGTTCTACAACCGCACCGACCTCTACTCCCGGCCGGGGGTGCGTGAACTGCTGCTGCAACAGCATCTCGCCATCGCCAACGCGGTTCTGGCCGGCGACGCGGCGGCGGCCAGCGCGGCGGCCGAGGTCCATGTGGAATTCACGCTGAAGACCCTGCGCGAAATCCGCGAGCACAACGCCCGTGTCCAGGTCTCGTTGCGACGGATCGGTCGCACCGACCTGATCGACAGCGGAGCGTAAAGGGGGGTGGCGGCCCCGACCGGCGCTCTACGTCAAAAGTCATATGCAGGTAGGCTCGGCCCGACTAGCGGCGGAGCCTTGGCCGGGTTACACTGCGCGGGCAATCTTGCCTGATCGATGCCCTTTCACCGACCGTCAGAGTGCCGCCCAGTGTCCTCTCCCAAGAAGCGCCGCATCCTGCTGATCGAGGACACGGTCCCGCTCGCCAAGCTCTATATCGAGTTCCTGCGCGCGGACGCCCATGAGGTCGTGCATTGCACCCGTGGGGGGGAGGCGCTGGACGCGGCGGCGGCAATGCCTCCCGACGCGGTGATCCTGGATCTGAAGCTGCCGGACATGGATGGGCTGGAGGTGTTGCAGGCGCTCCAGGCCCGCGACGCGAGCGTTTCGGTGGTCATCATCACCGCCCACGGTTCCATCGATCTGGCGGTGGAGGCGATGAAGCTCGGCGCCTTCGACTTCATCGTGAAGCCCTTCAACGCCGACCGGCTGAACCTGACCCTGCGCAACGCGCTGGAACGGCGGACGCTGGCGCGGATGGTGGAAGGATACCGCAAGGATCTGGACCGCGGGCGCTTCCACGGCTTCATCGGCAGCTCGCCGGAGATGCAGGCGGTCTACCGCACGATCGAAAGCGTGGCCTCCAGCCGCGCCAACGTCTTCATCACCGGAGAAAGCGGGACCGGCAAGGAGGTGGCGGCCCAGGCCATCCACCGCGCCAGCCCGCGGCGCGACGGCGCCTTGGTCGCGCTGAATTGCGCCGCCATCCCGAAGGATTTGCTGGAATCGGAGATCTTCGGCCATGTGAAGGGCGCCTTCACCGGGGCGGCGGGCGACCGGCCGGGGGCGGCGCTGCTGGCCGACGGCGGCACGCTGTTCCTGGACGAGATCTGCGAGATGCCGTTCGACCTGCAGAGCAAGCTTCTGCGTTTCGTCCAGACCGGCACGGTCAGCCCTGTCGGCAGCGGACGGGAGGAGCGGGTGGACGTCCGCTTCGTCGCCGCCACCAACCGCGATCCGCTGGCCGAGGTGCAGGCCGGCCGCTTCCGCGAGGACCTTTATTACCGCCTGCACGTCATCCCGCTGGCCCTGCCGCCGCTGCGCGAGCGCGGCGACGACGTGATCGAGATCGCGCGCTCCTTCCTGATCGACTATGCGCGGGAGGAAGGGAAGTCGCTGTCGGCCTTTGCCCCGGAAGTGGAGGCGCGGCTGCGTGCCCATGACTGGCCCGGCAACGTGCGGCAACTGCAGAATGTCGTCCGCAACATCGTGGTGTTGAACGACGGGCCGCAGGTCACGCTGGACATGCTGCCGCCGATGGGCGGTCCGGAAGCCGGTGCCTCTCCCCGCGCCGCCTGTGGTTCCTCGGCCGCCGATGCGCCGGAGGAGGATGGCGCCGTGCAGCCGCTATGGCGGGTCGAGAAGGACATGATCCGGAAGGCGCTGCGGCTGACCGGCGACGATGTGCCGCGCGCCGCCCTGATGCTGGAGATCAGCCCGTCCACCATCTACCGCAAGCTTCAGCAGTGGCGCATCGCCGAAGCCCGCGGCGTCGGGGAGAGTGCCGCTTGAGCGCGGGGGCGGTGCCTGCGGCGCTGCCGCCTGACGAGAGCCGGCGGCAGGCGGTCCTGGAGTCCTATTGTATCCTCGATACCGCGCCGGAACCGGGCTTCGACAACATCACCCGGTTGGCCCGGCATTTCTTTGGTACGCGCATCGCGCTGGTTTCGCTGATCGACCGCGACCGCCAGTGGTTCAAGAGCCGGGTCGGGCTGGAGGCGACGGAGACCCACCGCGATCTGGCCTTCTGCGCCCACGCCATCCTGGATGACTGCGTGCTGGTTGTGCCGGACGCGACCAGGGACCCACGCTTCGCCGGCAATCCGCTGGTCACCGGGGCGCCCAACATCCGCTTCTACGCCGGCGCGCCGCTGGTGGCGGATGGGCAGAAGATGGGAACGCTCTGCGTCATCGACGATGTGCCGCGCGCCGGTTTCGACGAGCGCGAGGCGGAGACGCTGGCCCAGCTTGCCCGGCTGGTGGTGGACGAGATGGCGCTGCGCCGCGAGGTGGCCCGGCGCGAGCGGGCGGAAGCGGAGCTGCGCGACCGTTCGCGCCTGCTGAACCTCGCCGAGGAGATCGGCCAGTTCGGCCACTGGTACATCGATTTCGTCACCGATGTCCGGCGCTGGTCCGACGAGGTCTACCGCATCATGGGCCTGCCGCCGCAGGGCGAGCCGCCGACGGTCGAGCTGTCGCGCGCCTGCTACCACCCTGACGACCGGCCGCGTCTGGCCGGTCTGGTCGAGCGGGCGCGGACGACCGGCGAGGGGTTCTCGGTCGAGGCGCGGGTCATCCGGACGAACGGCGACCGGCGCCATGTCTTCATCCGCGGCACGGCCGAATGCGGGGCCGACGGCCGGCCGGTCGGCCTGCTGGGCGTCGTCCAGGACATCACCGACGCCAAGCGGGAAGAGGCGGAGCTGCGGTCGAATCGCGAGCTTCTGGACCTGACCGTCCAGGCGACGCGGGACGGCATCTGGGACTGGAACCTGGAAGACGGCGGGATCTGGTTCTCGCCCACCTGGAAGGAGCAGCTCGGCTATCGCGACGGCGAGTTGGAAAACAGCCTGGACATGTGGGCCGGCCTGATCTTCGAGGAGGACCGGATCGCCGCGCTGGAGATGGTCCGCGCCTACAATGCCGGGCTGATCCCGAAATTCGAGGCGGTGCAACGCTTCCGCCACAAGCAGGGCCACACCGTCTACATTCTCAGCCGCGCCATCCACATCCGCGATGCCGATGGCCGGGTCGTGCGCATGGTCGGTGCTCACACCGACATCACGCGCGAGAAGCTGGCGGAGGAGGAGCTGCGGCTCGCCAAGCAGACGCTGGACGACGCGATCGAGGCGGTGCCGGAGGGGCTGGCCTATTTCGACGCCGACGACCGGCTGATCCTGTGCAACGAGCGCTACCGCGAAGCCCATCCGCTGACGGCGCCGCTGCTGACCCCCGGCCGTCCGTTCGAGGAGATCCTGCGCGCCGCCGTCGTCAATGGCGAGTTCGCGGGCAACCCGGACGGCCCGAGCGACGAAGCCTGGATCCAGGCTGAACTGGCCCAGCACCGCAACCCCGGCACCCCGTTCGAGCGGGAGTTGCCCGACGGCCGCTGGATCGTGGTGGCGGAGAACCGGACCAGCAACGGCTCGCTGGTCTGCACCCGCACCGACATCACCGAGCGCAAGCGCTTCGAGGCGGAATTGCAGCGTCAGGCCGCCGACATGTGCGCGCTGGCCGAAGGGCTCGACGCCGCCCGCGAGGAGGCCGACGCCCTGCGCGCCCGCGCCGAGGCGGCGACCCAGGCGAAGTCGGAATTCCTGGCGGCGATGAGCCACGAGATCCGCACGCCGATGAACGGCATCATGGGCATGACGGAGCTGCTGTTCGACACCGCCCTGACCCCCGAGCAGCACCAGTTCTCCCAGGCCATCCGCAGCTCGTCCAATGCGCTGCTGACCATCATCAACGACATCCTCGACATCTCCAAGCTGGAGGCCGGCCGCGTCACCATCGAGACGCTGCCCTTCGACGCTGCCGATCTGGTGGAAGGGGTGGTGGAGCTGCTGACCCCCCGCGCGCACGAGAAGGGGATCGAGATCGGCTTCTACATCGACCCGCTGCTGCGCCGCACGCTTCTGGGCGATCCGACGCGCATCCGGCAAATCCTGGTCAATCTGGTCGGCAACGCGGTGAAATTCACCGACGAGGGGTCCGTTGCGGTGGAGCTGGAGGCGCTGGACGCCACCGACTCCCATCTGGTGCTGCGCATCACCGTGAGCGACACCGGCATCGGCATCCCGGCCGAAGCGCTGCCTACACTTTTCAACAAGTTCCAACAGGTCGACGGGTCGATCACCCGCAAGTTCGGCGGCACCGGCCTGGGGCTGGCGATCTGCCGCCAGCTGTCGGAACTGATGGGCGGCAGCATCGCGGTGGAGAGCAGTCCGGGTTCCGGCAGCCGTTTCCTGGTCGATCTTCCGCTGGCCCTGTCAGAGGAGGCGTCCGACGGGGCCCTGCCGCCGGCCGAACGGCCGCTCGCCGGGCGCCGCGCCCTGGTGGTGGACGATCTGGCGGTGAACCGCCGGGTGCTGGCTTCGATGCTCGACAGCCTGGGCGCCACGCCGGCCACGGTGGAAAACGGACCCGACGCGCTGGAGGCGTTGCGGCGCGCGGCTGTCGGCGGCCGGCCCTTCGACGTGGTGCTCGCCGATCAGACCATGCCCGGCATGGGCGGCGATGCGCTGCTGACGGCGGTCGCCGGCGATCCGGCGCTTGCAGCGACGCGGCGGGTTCTGATCGTCACGCTGACGCCGGCCGCGCGCTCCGACGGCGTGCCGGTCCAGGGGCTGGCCCACGCCACGTTGAACCGGCCGCTGCGCCAGAGTTCGCTGGCCGGCTGCCTGATCGGACTGCTGGCGGCGGCAGCCCCGGCGTCCGCTCCCGCCGCTCCGGCCACCGACTCGGGGGTGGAGGAGGCGCCGCGCCGTGGCCGTATCCTGCTGGCGGAGGACAACCGCACCAACCAGCTGTTCGCCACCACCCTGCTGCGCAAGCTGGGCTATACGGTCGAGGTCGCGGAGGATGGGGAACAGGCGGTCGCGGCGGCCTGCCGCGGCGGCCTCGATCTGGTGCTGATGGACGTCCAGATGCCGGGGATGGACGGGCTGGAGGCCGCGCAGGCGATCCGGGCGCGCGGCGGCGCCCTGGCCAGCCTGCCGATCATCGCCCTGACCGCCGACGCCATGCCGGGCACGCGGGAGCTGTGCCTGCGGGCGGGCATGAGCGATTATCTGACCAAGCCGATCAGCCGCGCCGGCCTGCTGACTGCGCTGGATTGCTGGATCGGAGCGTCGGAAACCCGGACCGAATCCGCCGGCATCCCGGCGGACCCGGGTGACGGAAGCGGCAGCGATGAGAGCGGCGAGGCGCTGGACGAGGCGGTGCTGGCCGATCTGGTGGAGACGGTGGGCGCCGACAATCTGGTGCTGATTGTAGACAGCTTCCTCGACGACGTGTCGCGCCGGCTGGAACGGCTGTCGGCGATGGCGGAGTCCATCCTGGCCGGCACCGCCGACCTGCGGGCGCTGGCGGGGGAGGCGCACGACCTGTCCAGCCTCGCCGGCAGCTTCGGCGGGATGACGGTCATGCACCATGCCTGGCGCATGGAGGTCCTCTGCCGCAACGGCGACAGGGATCAGGCGGGCCAACTCCTGCCTGTGCTGCTGCGCGAATCCGCCCGGCTGGAGCGGACCTTGCGCGAGCGCACCGGCGTGCAGCGGACGGCGGCCTGAGCGTCCCTACGTCCTTCGGGATTGCGGTCAGCCGGTGCCGGGCTGGGTCGAGCCGTCGGCGTCCGCCGCCCGCTCCCGCAGCTCTTCCGACGACAGGCCGGCCGGGGTGGCGTCCTGCAGCGTTCCGTCGCCCGGAGTCTTGGTCATGTCCTCCCGCGGGGAGCGCTCGCCGGCCGGGGTCTGGTCATGCGTGTCTGCACCGGATTTCCTCGGCTGGGGCATTCCTTCGGAGGGGGTGCGTGTTTGAGGCGTGTCGGTCATGATGTCCTCTGCTATCTTCTGGAGGAGTCAACGACTAGGAAGGGTGGGGGTTCCGCTCCCGGCCCCTCCTTGCGTCAGACCGGGAGAAGACGGCGCGGCGCCGCAAGGGGCTAACGCGCGCGACACAAGCGCGCCGCCCATGCGCGCCGAAGACGGGCCAACCACCAAGGTCCGGCAGCGGAGGCCGCGAGCCGCCGCCCGGCCGGCCAGCAAGGAGTGTGAGAAGGTCATGGAATCGAGCAAGCACACGCCGCACGGCGATGTGAACCAGGTCGGCACCGTCACGCTGACGGACGACGCCACCGGCAAGACCCTGAAGCTGCCGGTGCTCAGCGGGTCGACCGGTCCCAACGTGATCGACATCCGCAAGCTCTACGCCGAGACCGGCTATTTCACCTACGATCCGGGCTTCACCTCCACCGCCGCCTGCGATTCGGCCATCACCTACATCGACGGCGACCAGGGCGTCCTGCTGCACCGCGGCTATGCCATCGCCGATCTGGCCGAGAATTGCGACTTCCTGGAGGTCTGCCACCTGCTGCTGAACGGCGAACTGCCCGACCCGCAGCAGAAGGCTGATTTCGAGCGGACCATCACCTACCACACGATGGTGCATGAACAGCTCGCCAAGTTCTACAGCGGCTTCCGCCGTGACGCCCACCCGATGGCGATCATGTGCGGCGTCGTCGGCGCCCTGTCGGCCTTCTATCACGACTCCACCGACATCTTCGATCCGGTGCAGCGCAAGATCGCCGCGCACCGCCTGATCGCCAAGATGCCGACCATGGCCGCCATGGCCTACAAGTACACGGTCGGCGAACCCTTCATGTATCCGCGCAACGACCTGTCCTTCGCGGAAAACTTCCTCTACATGACCTTCGGCACGCCGTGCGAGGAATGGAAGGTCGATCCGGTCCTGTCGGAGGCGATGGAGAAGATCTTCATCCTGCATGCCGACCACGAGCAGAACGCCTCGACCTCCACCGTCCGCCTCGCCGGTTCGTCCCACGCCAACCCGTTCGCCTGCATCGCGTCGGGCATCGCGGCACTGTGGGGTCCGGCCCATGGCGGTGCGAACGAGGCCGTGCTGAAGATGCTGGAGGAGATCGGCTCGGTGGATCGCATCCCCGAGTTCGTCCGCCGCGCCAAGGACAAGAACGACAACTTCCGCCTGATGGGCTTCGGCCACCGGGTCTACAAGAACTACGACCCGCGCGCCAAGATCATGCGCGAGACCTGCTATCAGGTTCTCGATCGCCTGGGCATCCAGGACGAGCCGCATCTGTCCATCGCGATGGAGCTGGAGAAGATCGCCCTGTCGGATGAGTATTTCGTCGAGAAGAAGCTCTATCCGAACGTCGACTTCTATTCCGGCATCATCCTGAAGGCGATGGGCTTCCCGACCAGCATGTTCACCGTGCTGTTCGCCGTGGCCCGCACCGTCGGCTGGATCAGCCAGTGGAAGGAGATGATCGAGGACCCGGCCCAGAAGATCGGCCGCCCCCGCCAGCTCTTCACCGGCCACGCCGCCCGTCCCTTCGTCCCGCTGGACAAGCGTTGATCCCACAGCCTCGGACGCCCCCTCTCCGAAAGGAGAGGGGCGCCCCGTGACCCAGCCCCTCCAACTCGGCCTGTCGGTCGCCATTGTCGCGGTGACCGGCGGGACGCCGCGCGTCGTGACGGTGCGCAGCGGCTTTACCGTGCCGGAAGACCACCGGCGCGGCGACGAGCCGTTGCCGCATCGCGACGCGCTGCCCGGCGCCCCCTTCGAGCCCGACCGGTTCCGCACCCTGCAGGACGGCGTCCGCGCGGTGGCGGAAGGGCTGTCGGGGCTGGCACTGCGCTATGTCGAGCAGCTCTATACCTTCGGCGACCGCTACCGCGATCCGCACGAGCTGTTCGGTGGCCCGCGCTCCGTCGTGGTCGGCTATCTGGCGCTGGTCCGCGACGGCCCATTGGGCGGCGAGGCCTCGGCCGAATGGCGCGACCTCTACGATCATTTCCCGTGGGAGGATTGGCGCGACCAGCGGCCGCCGCTGCTGGACACCGTGATCGCCCCGGCGCTCGGCGGCTGGATCGCCTCGTCGCCTGACGACGGCACCCGCCTGCGCCGGGCCGAGCGCGCCCAGATGGCCTTTGGCCTGGACGGCGCCGACTGGGACATGGAGCGCGTGCTGGAGCGGTTCGAACTGCTCTACGAGGCCGGGCTGGTGGTGGAGTCCTTCCGCGACCGCGATCTCGCCGCCCGGGTCGACCCGTCGGTGCGGGTCGGCGGGCCGATGCCGCGGGCACTCGGCCGGCCGATGGCGCGCGACGGCCGGCGCATCCTGGCGACCGCGCTGGAGCGGCTGCGCGGCAAGCTGCGCTACCGCCCCATCGTCTTCGAACTGCTGCCGCCGACCTTCACCCTGCATCAACTCCAGCTGGTGGTGGAGGCGCTGTCCGGCGAGCGGGTGCACAAGCAGAATTTCCGTCGCCTGATGATCTCCGGCGGCTTCGTCGAGCCCACCGGCCACTATGAAAGCCAGACCGGCGGCCGGCCCGCCGAGTTGTACCGCTTCCGACGCCAGGCCATCCACGAACGCACCAGCGCCGGTGCCATTCCATCCGCGGACGGATAAGGGAAAATCCATCGGAAACTTCGACGCGCGGCATTGGGCGCAGTTGTCAACGGGCGGCTGCAAGCGGATACTGGTGGAACGGTTTTAAACCCGGAATGTCCATGCCCGGAATGTCCACACCCGGGAAATCCTAAGAAGGCCGATGTCGCACCGCATCCTGATTGCCGACGACCACCCGCTGATGCGCACCGCATTGACCCAGACCATCGGTCAGGCGATTCCCGGCGCCGCGATCCTGGAAGCGTCGCGGTTCGACCAGATCAAGCCGCTGCTGGACACCGGGGAGCCGCCGGACATCATCCTGCTGGACCTGCACATGCCCGGAATGAGCGGCCTGATCGGGCTGATGATGCTGCGCTCCGAACATCCGGCGATTCCGGTGATCGTGGTGTCGGCGTCGGAGGATCCGGTGACGATCCAGCGTTCCATCGACTATGGCGCCTCCGGCTTCGTCCCGAAATCGGCCCCCAACACCCAGATCGTCGAGGCGATCCACGCCGTGCTCGACGGCGAGCTGTGGCTGCCGGAGATCAACGGTGGCCCCGAGACAGATGCCCCCGACCCCGCCCAGCGCGCCGCCACCCTGACCCCCCAGCAGCTCCGCGTCCTCGCCGGCATCGCCGAAGGCAAGCTGAACAAGCAGATCGCCTACGAGATGAACGTCGCCGAGACGACGGTGAAGGCCCATGTCACCACGATCCTGCGCAAACTGGGCGTGCTGACCAGGACGCAGGCGGCGGTGCTGGCGAGCCAACTGGCGCTGTCCGCCGCCCCGCCGCCGCCGGTGGAGTGAGGCAGGCGAGCCCTCACCCCGCCATCCGCTGCCCCTCCGCCAGCAACTGCCCCAGCAGCGCCCTTAGCGCACCCGGCCTCACTGGCTTGTAGAGCAGCCGGCAGCCCGCCGCCTCGATGTCCTCGCGCACGGCGGCGTCGCGGTCGGCGGTGACGACTGCTGCGGGGATGTCGCTGCCCAGCCGGGCGCGCAATGTCCGCAGGGCTTCCACGCCGGTGAGGCTGCGGTCGAGGTGGTAGTCGGTCAGGATCACGTCGGGCGTGCGGCCCTCCAGCTTCTCCAGGGCAAGGTCCGGGGCGACCGCGGTAATGACGCGGCAGGACCAGCTGGACAGCAGATCCTCGGTGGCGCGGGCGATGGCCGGCTCGTTCTCCAGGCAGAGCACCAGCACGCCGCGCAGGTCGCGGCCGCGCGGGCGGACCACCACGGCGCGGGCGGCGACCGGCTCGTCGGTCAGCGGCACCAGGACGGAGAAGGCACTGCCCCGACCGACCCTGGAGCGCACCTGGACCGTATGGCCGAGGATGCCGGCCAGACGCTCGACGATGGCGAGGCCGAGGCCCAGCCCCTTGCCGCGGTCGTCGCCCTCATTGTCCAGCTGCCGGAATTCCATGAAGATTTCCGGCACCTTGTGTTCGGGGATGCCCGGCCCGGTGTCCCACACCTCGATCGACAGGAAATTCCCCCGCCTGCGGCAGCCCAGCAGGATGCGACCGGTACGGGTGTAGCGCACCGCGTTGGCGAGGTAGTTCTGCAGGATGCGCCGCAGCAGCGTCGGGTCGCTGCGTACCGTAGCCGAACAGTCGACCACCCGAAGCCCCAGCCCGTGCCGGCTGGCCAGCACGGTGAATTCCTCGCCCAGCGGCTTCAGCAGCTCTTCGATGCGCATCGGCACCGGGTTCGGCTTCACCACGCCGCTGTCGATCTTGGAGACGTCCAGAAGGTCGCCCAGGATCTGCTCCACCGAGCGCAGCGAGGCGTCGATCTGGCGGATGGCGCTGTCGCCGTTGCGTTCACCCAGAGCGGACAGGAACAGCCGGGCGGCGTGCAGCGGTTGCAGCAGGTCGTGGCTGGCGGCGGCCAGGAAGCGGGTTTTGCCGCGGTTGGCGCGCTCTGCTTCCGCCTTCGCTTCCGACAGGGCGTGGGTGCGCTCCTCGATGCGGCGTTCCAGCGATTCGTTGGCTTCGCGCAGGGCGGCGGCGGCGCGGTGCCGCTCGGTGACATCGGTGTAGACGGCGACGAAACCACCGCCCGGCATCGGGTTGGTGGCGATCTCCAGCACCGTCCCGTCGGGCCGCACCCGCTCATAGACATCGGGCTTGTTGCGGCGGCGTGGGTCGGAGCGACGCTCCAGCAGGGTCTCGATCTCGCCGTTGCGGCCATATTCACCGCGCCGCGCGATGAGCCCGACGATGTCCTGAAGCGAGGTGCCGACCTGGACGAAGCCGTCCGGCAGATTCAGCAGGACCAGGAACTGGTTGTTCCAGGTGGCGACGCGCCAATCCTCGTCGAACACCGCGATGCCCTGGGGCACGTTCTCGACCGTGGCGCGCAGAAGCTCGTGCTGCTTCAGGATGGCGCGCGACGCCTCGTCGATGATGGAGCGCGCGTCGGTGCGCGACAGCCGTCGGTCCGACAGCAGCCCGGCCACCACCACGCGGGCCGACGCCGAACCGACGGCACCGGCCAACAGCCGCTCGGTCAGTTGGATCGCCTCCCCATCGGTGCGGGTCAGCAGGGCGGTGCGCAGATCGCCATCCGCCACCCCGGTGAAGCGGCGAAAGGCGGCATCGGCGCGCGGCTGCCCGACATAGCGCATGGCGAGGTCGTGCAGGTCGGCCAGCGTGGCGCCGCGCGGCCCGTGCGGCTCGCCGTCGGAGGCGCGGCGCAGGCTCATGAAGCGGGCGGCCTGCTGGCGCTCCAGCGTCGACGGGCGGGTCAGCAGCGACACCACCACGAACAGCAGGAGGTTCGGGCCCAGGCTCCACAGGGCGGCGTTGGTCAGCGGGTCGATGCCGGCGATGCCGGCCAGCGCCACCGGGCTGAGGCCGGTCAGGCCGAACGGCCCCTCGCGCAGCGCGCTGGAGGCCAGCCAGCCGGCATCGGCGAAGGACGGCAACAGCATGGTGTAGGCCCAGCCCAGGAAGCCCGCGCAGATGCCGGCGAAGGCGCCGCTGCGGCTGGCCCGGCTCCAGACCAGTCCGCCCAGCAGGGCGGGGGCGAACTGCGCCACCGCGGTGAAGCTCATCATGCCGATGGTCGCCAGCGGGAACGCCGGGCCGATCAGCCGGTAGCAGCCATAGGACAGCAGAACCAGCACGATCACCGCCGATCGCCGCACCAGCAGCAGGATCCCCGCCGGATCGTCGCGCAGCCGGCGGTCGTCGGGGCGCAACGCCATCAGCAGCGGAACGGCGATGTCGTTGCAGATCATGGTGCTGAGCGCCACCATCTCCACCAGGATCATGCTGGTGGCGGCCGAAAGCCCGCCGATGAAGGCGGCGAGCGCCAGCCACGGCCAGCCCTGGCTCAGCGGGATCGACACCATGAAGGTGTCGGCATTGATCGTGCCGTCGGGGAGCAGCATCAGCCCGGCCAGCGCCACCGGCATGACGAACAGGTTGATGGCGACCAGATAGGCGGGGAACAGCTTGGCCGACGACCGCACGTCGCCGACATGGGTGTTCTCCACCACCGCGACGTGGAATTGGCGCGGCAGGCACAGGATCGCCAGCCCGGACAGCAGGCAGGCCACCCACCAATCGGTGCCGATGCTGTCCAGCCGGATCAGTTCGAGGAATCCGGGATTGCGGACGGCGGCGTCGATGAAGGTGGCGGGGTCGCCGAAGACGGAAAAGGCGATGGCGCCGCCCACACCCAGCGCCGCGGCCAGCTTCACCACCGATTCCGCGGCGATGGCCATCATCAGCCCGCGATGATGTTCGTTGGCCGACACGCTGCGCACGCCGAACAGGATGGCGAAGGCCGCCATAAGCAGCGCCGCCATCAGCGCCGTCCCGCCCGGCATCTGGCTGAGGTCGGTGCCCAGCGAGGCTCCGGCCAGGATTTCGAAGCTGACGCTGATCGCCTTCAACTGCAGGGCGATGTAGGGCAGGAGCCCGATCACCGCGGCGATGGTGACCAGCGCCGCCAGGCTGCGGCTCTTGCCGTAGCGGGCGGACAGGAAGTCGGAGATGGAGACGACGTTCTCCGACTTCGCCACCCGGACGATGCGGGCCAGAATCGGCCAACCCAGCCCGATCATCAGGATCGGCCCGATATAGATCGGCAGGAAGTAGAAGCCGCCGGTCGCCGCCCGCCCGACCGCGCCGTAGAAGGTCCAGGAGGTGCAATAGACGCCGAAGCTCAGCGCATAGAGCCAGGGCGTGCGCCGGTCGCCGCCATGATTGCCTGTGCGATCGCCGTACCAAGCGATGGCGAACAGCGACAGCAGATAGGCCAGCGACGCGGCCAGGATGAACCAGCTTTCCATGGGGCTTTGCGCATCCCGTTCTTGATTTTCACTCCCTGCGGGCGACAGCCTATCACAAGGCGCGCATGTGCGCCGCGCCCGCATTCGCCACCCACCTTCGGCCGCACGCATAAGGCGGATGCCGGCCTTCGACGGGGGCAAAGGTGGCCGCCCGACCGCACCTCCCGCGAAACTGGCACTCTTCCGACCCGTCGTTGTTCATCCTTCCGGGCTGCAAAGCCTTTGGTCGAAAACGCAAGGTGAAGGAGAGTCCGAATGGTATCGGTCAGCGCCGGTTCCCAGACCAGCATCAACACCGACCAACTCGGGGTGGCCGGCATCCAGGGCGGTACGGTCACCGTGGCCACGCCCAACCAGCTCGTCATCAGCTATGGCGACGGCCGGTCCACCGACTTCCGCGGCAATTTCACCTATGACGCGGCCAGCCAGACTCTGACCGGCGGCACCATCGCCAGCGTCACCAACGCCACGAACGGCGTTCCCGACCTGTCGGTGTCGCAGTTGAACCTGCCGGTTGCGACCGCGCTGAACTGGGCGGCGGCCGGCACAAGCGCGGAGGCGATCCGTGATGCCCTGCTGAGCGGCAACGACAGCCTGACCGGGTCGGACTTCAACGACACGATGCGCGGCTATGCCGGCGACGACACCATCAACGGCGGTCGGGGCGACGACTTGCTGGATGGCGGCAAGGGCGTGAATATTATAGACGGCGGCGACGGCATCGACACGGTGGCCCGCCACGCCTCGCGGGCCGACAGCGGCGCCGTCAAGCATGATGGCGAGATCTATGTGATCGACGCCAACGGTTATGACCGGCTGACCAATGTCGAGTTCATCCAGTACACCGACCAGACGGTGGCCGGCGCCACCGCCCCAGTGTTCGACGGCCTGTCCTATCTCGCCGCCAACACCGATCTTGCCGCGGCCTACGGCACGGACTCCGATGCCGCCTTCGACCATTACCGGTCCTTCGGCTGGAGCGAGGGGCGCACCCTGACCTTCAACGCCGCGGGTTATATCGCCGACAATCCGGACATCTTTGCCGCCTTCGGCGCGGACACCAGCGCGGCGACCCGTCACTTTATCGAAATGGGACGGCTGGAAGGCCGCCAGACCGATTTCGATTCCATGAGCTATCTTGCCGCCAACCCCGACCTGATCGCCGCCTTCGGTACGGACACGACCGCGGCGGCGCTCCATTATGCCCAGTTCGGCCGCAACGAGGGCCGGAACCTGGAGTTCGACGCCTCGTCCTATCTGGCGCGCTATCCGGATCTGCAGGCCGCCTTCGGTACCGATCTGCAGGCCGCGACCAACCATTACGTCCAATTCGGCTACCATGAAGGCCGCGACGCCTCGCCGCTGGCCACCGGTAGCGCCTTTGCCGCGGCCGATGCCACGCAGCCGCACGCGACGCTGTCGTTCGCCTGATAGGGGCCGCCTTGCGGGAACCGGACGGAAAAAGGGCGGAGGGGTATCCACTCCGCCCATTTCCTTTGCTGGAACGGTTGGCAGAGGCCGGAATAGATGTCGTCGGTCGCCGGTCCGTGGCTCGGCGACACGGTGGTGTTGGCCTGCGGCAGGGCCGAATAGCCGGGAATTTGGGCAGGCGCCGCGGGTTACCGGAACCGCGTCACTGAAAAACCGGGGCGTACAGCAGCCCGCCCTGCGTCCAGGGCCGGTTCATGCCGCGGTCCAGCTTGAAGGGCGATCGGCTGCCGAGGTTGCGGTCGAAAATCTCGCCGTAATTCCCGACCTGCACCACCGCCTGATAGGCCCAATCCGGCCGCAGGCCCGCCTTGGCCGCCACCTCCGGCATGCCGGACAGCAGGCGCCGCATCTCGCTGCTGCCGGTGATGCGCTGGAAATTGGCGTTGGCGCCGGTGACGCCGGCATCGTCGGTCAGGAACAGCGCGAACATGACCCAGCGCACCGCCGCCATCCACATGCGGTCGCTGTTCGGCGTCAGCGGGGCCAGCGGCTCGCGGGAGGCAACGGGAGAGGCCGCGGGGGCGTCGGCGATCTCCAGCGCATCCTGCGGTGCGTCCAGCATATGCAATGCCGTGGTCAGCAATGCCCGGTCGGCGCTCACCGCCGCGCAGTCGCGGCTGAGAAACGCCTCCAGAGTGTCGGGCCAGCCGGGAAAGCTGCGGACTTTCCACGGCCGCTTGCCACTCGCGATCAGGGACTCCAGCTCGGCCTGGGTGGTGGTGCCGGCCGGAACGCAGACCGTCAACTCGCCGTCCAACGCCGACCGGCCGTCGGGCAGCCGCCACGCGGCGATCCCCTGCACGTCGTAGAAGATCGGCGGCCCGAAATCGACGGCATAGGTGGCGTCGCGCGTCAGCGTCCAGGAAGTCTGGGCGAAGGAGACGTCGACCTCGCCGGCGGCGACCGCGGCGAACTCCTGCAGCTTCGACAGCCGGCGGATCTCGATGGCGTCGGCCTTGCCCAGCACCGCGGCGGCCAGCGCCCGGCACAGATCGACCATGAAGCCGACCGGACGGCCGCCGTCGTCGTTGGCGGCGAAGCCGGGATTGAAGGACACCCCGCAGCGCACGACCCCGCGCCGCTCGATCTCCGCAACCACCGGGCGGTCGCCGTTGCGTACGGCGGCGAGCTCCGGCTGCGCCGCGGCGGCACCGGTAAACAACTGCAGCGCCAGCAGCAGGCCGAACGCGACGGCAACAGGCTTCGACCCCATCCTTCTCCCCTTATCCGACGGATTGGCTATGATACGCTGCGATCGTTCTCGCGCAAACGATGCGGGGCCAGCGTGGCCGGACAAGCAGGGACAGGAATGGCGGACGGCAGCGGGTCGGGGTCTGGCGGTTCTGAACCGGACAGGGCCGGAATGGTCAGGATCGGCGTCGGGGCGCGGCTGTTCGGCGCGCTCGCCTTCAACGGGCTGGTCGCCTTCCTGATCGGGCTGGGCGCCTACATCGCCTTCGACGGGCTGCATGCCGGCATCACCAAGGTCACGTCGGAGCAGTTCCCGGCCGTCGTCGCCTCCGCCAAGCTGGAGCGCCAGCACCAGCGGATCATGCGGACCCTGGAACAATTGGCCCTGTCCGAAGAGAATTTCGGACGCGAAACGATCAAGCAGGGGCTGGCCGACCAGCTCGACGGCTATGACCGGCTGCTGGCGGAGCTGGATTCGGCCGACGGCCGGCAGGCCCAGCGGATCGCCGGGCTGAAACTGCAGCGCGACGAAATTCTGCGGCTGCGCGACGCCATCGACCGCGGCGTCGCCGCCCGCATCACCGCCCGCCGCGCCTTGGCCGACCGCACCCGCGACGTGCGGCGGATGGCCGACGCCCTGGCCGAACCGGCGTTGCGCGGGGTGGAGGATGCCGCCGTGCAGCGCTGGCTGGCGATGGCGGAGCGGCTGCTGTTCCTGATCGCCTCGGTCCATCAGGCGGAGAACAGCTTCGCGCTTGCCCGGCTGGCCGACAGCGCGGCGGCGCAACTGGCGGCGCTGGACGGGTCGGTTCCGGCAGGCGACGTGTCGGACCGGCTCGCCCGGCTGGCCGAGGGTATGCGGTCGGTTGTGGAGGGCGACCGCTCCGTCTTCCGCCAGCGGCAGGCGGAATTGCAGGCATCGGAGATGCTGAACGGGCTGGTCGACCGCGCCAATCAGGTGTCGCTGGTCAACACCGGGCTGAACACCGGCATCTTCGTCGAACAGACCAAGGCGGCGGAGGAAAGCCGCCAGCAGGTGATCGAGGTGTCGACCACCTATACACGCCTGTTCTTCGCCTCGGTCGGCGTGGTCGTGCTGGGGATGGTGCTGTCGGTGCTGTATGTGCGGCGCAAAGTCCTGGCCCGGCTGTGGGCGGTCAGCGAGGCGATCCGCGACCGCACCGGTGGTGGCCGGGCGGAAGTGCCGGTGACCGGCGCCGACGAGATCGGCCAGCTTGCCCGTGCATTGCGCTTCTACATCCAGGAGACGGAGGACAAGAGCGCAGCGCTCCGCCGCAACGAGCAGTGGCTGCGCACGGTGCTGGAGGCGGCACCCGTCCCGCTGGTCATCTCCGGCCGCGCCGACGGGCAGATTCGCTTCGTCAACCGCCGCGCCGCCGACCTGTTCGAAGTGGACGAGGCCGGCGATCTGCTGGGCCGTCCGGCCGCCAGCGTCTGGTATGTCCCGCAGGTGCGGGAGGAATTCGTCCACGACGTCTTCTCCAGCGGCCTCGCGCTCGATGTGGAGACGGAACTGGTGACCCAGTCCGGCCGCCGCCTGTGGGGCCTGCTGTCCGGCATCGCCTTCGAATTCCAGGGCGAGGAGGTGCTGCTCAGTTCGGTCGTCGACATCACCCGCCGCCGCGAGGCGGAGGAACTGTTGCGGCGGACCCAGGCCTTCCTGGATGCGGTGATCGACAATGTGCCGAGCGTCCTTTACGTGCTGGACGGCGACAGCGGCCGCGTCCTGCTGTGGAACCGGGCGGCGGAGGACTGTTTCGGCACCCGCCGCGCCGACATCGAGAACCGTACCCTGGCCGAGGTTTTGGGGCCGGAGACCGGACGGGCGCTTGCCGGCGGCGATCCCGGTTCGATGCGCTCGCTGGGGGTGGAGGAACTGGTGCTCCCCCGCAACGGCGAAAACACCGTCTTCGCGTTGCAGCGCCATCCCTTCGAATGGTCGGGCGACGGGCGCTGCCGCATCATCTGCGTCGCCAACGACATCACCGCATCCCGCCGGGCGCGCGAGGAATTGCGGCAGGCCAAGGAGCGGGCGGAGCGCGCCGACGCCGCCAAGACGGAGTTCCTCGCCACCGTCAGCCATGAGATGCGCACGCCGCTGAACGGCATCCTCGGCCTGTGCCGGCTGCTGCTGACCGGGCAGCTCCACGCCGGGGAGCGGCGGTATGCCATGTCGATCATGCGTTGCGGCCATGGGCTTCTCGATCAGGTCAACGACATCCTGGACCTGCGCAAGATCGAGGACGGCAAGCTGGACCTTGACCCGGCTCCCTGCGCCTTGCTGCCGGTGCTGGAGGAGGTCGTTGCGACGGTGGAAGGATTGGCGAACGAGAAGGGGATCGACCTCGACCTCGACATCGCTCCGGAGGTGCCGGAGCTGGTGGTGGTCGACCGCCAGCGGCTGCGCCAGATCCTGGTGAACCTCGTCGGCAATGCAGTGAAGTTCACCGAGCGCGGCGGGGTGGACCTGCGCGTCGATATCGAACCGGCTCCGGAACGTTCCGGCTCCGGAGAGATGCTGCGTTTGGCCGTGCGCGACACCGGCATCGGCATTCCGGCGGACCGCCGCGCCGCCATCTTCGAAAAGCTGGAGCAGGCCGATCCCACCATCGCCCGGCGCTTCGGCGGCAGTGGCCTTGGCCTCGCCATCGTCCGTCATCTGCTGGACGCCATGCAGGGCAGCATCCGCGTCGACAGCGCGGAGGGGCTTGGCAGCGTCTTTACCGTCACCATCCCCTTGCAGCGGGTGATCGAGCCGGCGCTACCCGCCCGGCCGGGCCGGCTGCTGCCGATCAGCCGGGTGCGCTCGCTGGCCCTGCTTCTGGTGGAGGACGACGCGATCAACCGCGAGGTGGCGCTGGGCCTGCTGTCCGACGCCGGCCACCGCATCACCGTCGCCGAGACGGGGGAAAAGGCGCTGGAACTGGCGACCCGGCGGCGTTTCGACGCCATCCTGCTGGACATCCGCCTTCCCGACATCGACGGGCCTGAGGTCGCGCGCCGCATCCGCGCCCTGGAGGACGCCGACCGAGCGGCGGTGCCCATCGTAGCCGTGACCGCCAACGTTTTCGCCGCCGATCGCGCCCGCTACATCACGGCCGGCATCGATGCGGTGATCGAGAAGCCGATTTTCCCGGAACGCCTGATGCACTTGCTGTCGAACGCCGTCGCGGCGCGGTCCGACGAAGACGAGAAGACGGCTGCCGGGACGGTGCCGGTCGAGCCGCCCGCCCGCCGGCCGGTGGTGGTGGTGGAGGACGTGAACGAGGAGATTCTGGAGCGCTACATCCGCTCCCTTGGGCCTGCGCGCTTCGGCACCATCCGCGGCCTTCTGCTGGAATCGGCACAGGACGGGCTTCCCCGCCTGACCGCTGCCGACAGCTCCGACGAGGAGATCGAGGACATCGCCCACCGGCTTGCCGGCGCCGCCAGCCATTTCGGCCTGACCGGCTTCGTCGGCCTGATGCGCGCGGTGGAGGACGGTATGCGCGAAGGCCGCCGCACCGAGGCGCAGGAGTTGGCCGCCACCGCGGAGTCGACGTTCAGCCGCGGTCTTGCGGCGATGGATGCGGTGCGGGGTGTGCTGGAGGGGGTTTGAGGCGGGAGTTCGGCCCCCGCCTCATGCCCCAGTCCGCTCACGCCCCCTTGGCGGCGCGATAGGCTTCCATCAGTTGGCGCCCGGCGGCGAGGATGCCCTCGCGGTCGCCATTCTTGACCAGGGTTTCATCGACCAGCTTGCCGCCGGCGCCGACGCAGGCCACGCCGGCCGCGACATAGGACGCCACGGTGGTGGCGTCGATCCCGCCGGTGGGGACGAAGCGGACGCCGGGGAACACCGACTTCAGCGCCTTGATGTGCGCCGGGCCGACGGTGGAGGCCGGGAAGATCTTGATGGCGTCGGCACCGGCGGAAATCGCGGCATGCACCTCGGTCGGGGTCAGGGCGCCCATCAGGCAGGCCACGCCGTGATCGCGGCAGGCGGCGGCCACCTTCGGCACGACGCAGGGCGACACCACATACTTGGCGCCGGCCTTCACCACGTCGGCGACGGCGGCGGGGGTCAGGACGGTGCCGGCGCCGATCAGGGCGCCGCCCTCGGCCGACAGCTCCTCGATCAGGCCGACGGCGCCGGGGGTGGTCATGGTGATCTCGAAGGTGCCGTAACCGGCTTCGCGCAGCCAGGTCACGGCGGTGCGCGCCAGATCGGCGGAGCTGTTGCGGATGACCGGAACGACGCCATAGGCGACGAGCTGGTCCAGGATTTCGACAGGGCTCTGGGTGGCGGACATCAGGATTCCTCGAATTTCTTCTGGATGTTTGGGGATGCGGAATTTGAAAGGGAAGCCGGCCGCTCCGGCACGCGGTGGTGACCGGCAAGGACCGCCTTGATGCGGGCCAGACGGCGGTCGAGACCCGGCGGGGCCTGCAGGCCGACGGCGACGGTCAGCACGTCGATCAGCGCCAGTTGCGCCAACCGCGAGGCCATCGGGGTGTGGACGGCGGTGTCTTCGTCGACATCGACGGTCAGACGGATGTCGGCGCGTTCGGCCAGCGGAGTCGCCGACGCGGTGATGGCGATCACCGTGGCGCCGCCGTCGCGGGCAATCGCGGCGACATCGAATATCTCGTCGCTGGTGCCGGTCTTTGAAATCGCCAGCAGGGCGTCGCCGGGGCCGAGAGTCGCCGCTGCCATCGCCTGCAGATGGGCGTCGGTGCTGGCGGTGACCTGCGGCAGCAGGCGGAACAGCTTGTGATGGGCATCCAGCGCCACCGCGCCCGACGCGCCGACGCCGACGATCTGCACCCGCCGCGCCCGCGCCAGCACCCCGGCCGCCTTTTCCAGCGCCATGCTGTCGAGCCGGCCGCGCAGGCGGACCAGCGCATCGATGGAGCGGTTCAGCACCTTCTCCGCCGCACTGGCGACGCTGTCTCCGGGGGTGAGGTCGCGCACCAGCGGGGTCGGGCGGTCGCCGACCTCCTCCCGCACGGCGGACGCCGCCAGATGCTGGGCCAGCGAGATTTTGAATTCCTGAAAGCCGCCGAAGCCGGCGGAACGGCAGAAGCGCAGGACCGACGGTTCGCTGACCCCCGCCTTCCCGGCCAATTGCGCCAGACTGTCGCGGACCGCGGCCTCCGGGTCGGCCAGAACGGTGCGGGCCACCGCGGCTTCGGCGCGGCGCAGGCTGTCGAGGGATGAGGTGATGGTGTCCAGCATGGGAGGGCCAGCGTGGCTGCCGAGGAACGAATGTAGTTTTACTACAGACGCGCTGCTTTGTCGACCCGTCCGTGAAGCAACGCTACATTTCGTCCACTCACCCTCTCTACTTTCCGGGCGCGCGTTGAAGGAGTGGCCCAATGCGGGGTGGTGGTCCTGGGGGGCAAATGAAAAGCCCCTCTCCGTCGGGAGAGGGGCTTTTCGGGTGGGTCAGGCTGACCGCACCTGACTGAGGAAGCGGTCGATCTGCTGCTGGAGACGGCCGGTCTGGGTCGAGACCTCCTGAGCGACCGACAGGACCTCCTGCGCCGACTGGCCGGTCTGGCCGGCGGCGGTGCGGACCTGACCGATGTTCTGGGAGGCCTGGGCAGTGCCGCCCGCCGCCTGCTGGACGTTGCGGGCGATCTCCGACGTGGCGGCGCCCTGCTCCTCCACCGCCGCGGCGATGCTGGCGGCGATGTCGTTCAGGCGGCCGATGGTCAGGCCGATGCTGCGGATGGCGTTCACCGCTTCGCCCGTGGCCTGCTGCATGGCGCCGATCTGGCCGGCGATCTGGTCGGTGGCCTTCGCCGTCTGGCTGGCCAGTTGCTTGACCTCCTGGGCCACCACGGCGAAGCCCTTGCCGGCTTCTCCCGCCCGCGCGGCCTCGATGGTGGCGTTCAGCGCCAGCAGGTTGGTCTGGCCAGCGATGTCGGAGATGAGGTCGAGCACCGCGCCGATGCGGCTGGCGGCCTCGTTCAGCTCGCGCATGGTGCTGTCGGTGCGGTCGGCCTCGCTTGCCGCCTTGGCGGCGATGGTCGCCGATTCCGTCACCTGACGGGCGATTTCGCTGATCGACTGCGACAGCTCATGCGCAGCCGACGCGGCGCCGTCGACGTTGACCGACGCGGTCTCCGCCGCCTCGGCGGCGCTGCCGGCCTGACGGGAGGTGTCGTCGGCGGTCGCCACCATGCCGGCGGCGGTCTGGTGCATCTGGGTCGCGGCGGCGGACACCGTCTCCACCACCGTCTTCACGCCGTTCTCGAACTGGTCGGCCAGCGACAGCATGGTCTGGCGGCGTTCGCCCGCCGCCCGCTGGCGTTCGGCCTCGGCGGCGGCGCGGGTGGTCTCCACCTCGCGCGCAGTGTCGCGGAAGACGAGCAGCGCCGTCCCCATCTCCGCGATCTCGTCATGGCCGCTCAGCTTGATCTCGGCGTCCAGGTCGCCGGCGGCGATCTGGCCCATGCCGGTCTTCAGATCCATCATCCGGCGGATGACGATGCGGCCGATATAGAGCCAGACCACCAGGATCGACACCAGGATGCTGGCGCCGGCAACGGCGGTCTGCATCAGCCGGCTGTTGTCCAGCATGCGGGTGGTGGCGCCGCTGGCCTCGGCGATGTTGTGCTTCTGGCCCTCGACCAGGGTGGCGATCCCCTTGGACAGGGTGGTGGTCAGGGCGTGGTTGCTCTCCAGAAGCTGGACGAAATAGCCCTGGATCAGCAGTTCCTTCTGCCGGATGGTGACCAGCGAGTTCTCGCCGATCGAATAGCCGTTCAGCAGGTCCGCCTGCTTGGAGGCGACGGCCGCCAACCGCTCCGGCAGCTCCTTGGCGCTGTTCACCAGCCCGGCCAGCGAAACGCCGACACGGGTCTCGATGATGGCCAGCCGCTGGTCGTCGCTGGTGCTGCCGGCTTCCATCAGCATGTTGCGGACGTTGGCCGCCTCGGCCGTGACGGTTGCCAGCGGCTTCTTCTCGGTCGTGATCTTGGACAGTGCGGCCGCCGCCTCGCGCAGCGCGGCGGGGTCGGTGTCGGGTTCGGACAGGGTGGTGCGGGCCTGCTCCTCGTCATTGTTGAGGACGGAGGTCCAGGGAGCGGCGAATTTCTGGATTTCCGCCTCGGCCGCCATCACCTTCGGCAGCATCGTCGTGCGTTCGGCGGCAAGCGCCACCCGTTCGGCCGCCGCCTGGTCGAGCTGCACGAGGTTGTTGAGCAGCCCCTGCGACGCCTCCTCGATGGCGGCGAGCTGGTCACCGGCGGAGCCGGTGGCCCGCAGCCGGGAAAGGCGGGCGTTGAATTCCTCCTTCGCCGTGGCGATGCGGGCGGAAACCGCTTCCCGCGCGGCGGCATCGGTGGCGGAGGTCAGGGCCGGGGCCAGCGCCACCAGCCGTTCGGCCTGCTGCGCCACCGCCATGGCCTCGGTCATCGCCGGCACCGCTTCGCCGACGATGGCGTCGATGGTGGTGCGCACGTTGGCATAGCCGATCAGCGCCACGGCGGCTGCGACCAGCGTGCCGGACAACACCACGCCGATCGCGATCATCAGCTTGGCGCGCAGCCCGGAATACCAGGTGGCGCCTTTGGCGGTCCCTCTCTGGAGCGTCATGCTCCGGCTATCGTTCGACATACCGTCCTCCCCCTCGGTGCTCTCGGGCACCAGCGCTCCACACGTCACTGCGGCCGGCCGTTCCGGCTCTCGCCGCATCACCGTTTCCTCCGTCCCCTCCTGCGAACGCCGGCGGCGATGTCACGGAAAGGGAACAGTTGCAAATAATTTAACCGTTCCATGACTAGGAAAGCGCCAAAATCGCTAAGAAAGAAATAAGGAGAATCCACGATTCTTCCGCAGTGCGTTGCGCATCCTGCCGCATCGCAATGGTCGGCCAGCCGCGCCACACGAAGATTTCACCGAAAAGACGCACACTCTGCAGAATGCAAGTCGGATTGGTGGTCTATGCCACGGCAAATCATATCTGATTTAGGTGATATAACAGATTTACTCGCAACCGCCGGACGCACCGGCAACGAGCGGGCGGACATCGGCCAAAAAAGGGCCGGCCTTCGGAAAGGCCGGCTCGTTTGGTCGGAGGCAGTGTTGTTCGGGTGCCGCGTCAGACGAGCGCTTCCCGCGGGCCGAAGAACTCGTGGACGATCGACGACTCCGGCAGACCCAGCGCGGTCAACGCCTTGATGACCGCCGCCATGAAGGGCTTCGGGCCGACGACATAGGCGGCCACGCCCGGCTCCTTCGGCAGCAGGTCGGCCAACCGCTTCTCGTCGAGCAGGCCGACCATGTGCGGCTGGTCGCCCGGCTGCGGCTCGGCATAGCAATAGACCGGCTTCAGCGCCTCATGCAGGTCGGCCAGTTCATCGATCTGCCGGCGGAAGGCGTGGACAGAGCCATTGAGCGCGGCATGCACATAGATGACCTTCCGGCCGGCGGCCAGCGCCTGTTCGGCCAGCGGCAGGGCGGGAGTCTGGCCGACGCCGCCGGTGATCAGCAGCAGCGGGCCGGCACCATCACGCAGCACGAACTCGCCGGCCGGCGGGTAGGCGTCGATCTCGTCACCGACCCGTACGCGGTCATGCAGGAAGCCGGAGACCAGACCTTGCTGCTCGCGCTTCACCGAGATGCGGTAATCCTGGCCGTTGGGCGAGGCCGAGAGGCTGTAGTTGCGGTGGACGGTCTCGCCGTCGACGGTCAGGCGCAGGCCTAGATACTGACCGGGATGGAAGTCCATCACCCGCCCCCCATCGACCGGAGCCAGCCGGAAGGAGGTGATGACGGCGCTTTCCGGCGTCTTCTCGACGATGCGGAAGCGCCGGGCACCGCGCCAGCCGCCGGTCAGCGCCGCCTTGCGGGCATATTCCGTCTCCTCCGCCGCGATCAGCAGGTCGGCCAGCTGCCAGTAGGCCGCGCCCCAGGCATCGGCGACCTCCGCCGTCACCGCGTCGCCCAGCACCTTGCCGATGGCCTCCATCAGGCAGGTGCCGACGATCTTGTACTGGTCGGGGGTGATGTTGAGCGAGACGTGCTTCTGCACGATGGCCTCGACCGCCGGGCCGAGAACCTCGAGCCGGTCGATGTTGGAGGCGTAGGCGATGATGGCGTTGGCCAGCGCTTCCGGCTGGGCGCTGCTGCGCTGATGGCTCTGGTTGAAGACGGCGCGCACTTCGGGGAAGCGCTCGAACATCAGCGGATAGAAGGTGCCGGTGATCTCGTTGGCGTTGGCGGCGACGACGGGGGCGGTGGCCTTGATGACGGCGATCTGGGCAGGCGTCAGCATGAAGAGGGCAATCCTTTTGCGCGTCACGATGTCGCAATGGAATGGCAAGCCCTGTGCCAAAGCGACGCAGCCCGGGATTCCGCGCTGCACAGAAGGGCTGTTGTCAAAGCGACTGCACCCGCTATGATGTCGAATGGACAACGAAGCGGTCATTTCGACATCATCCCTGTCCCTGGAAGAGGCTGGGGCGCTGCTGCTGGCGCTGGACGATCCGGTACGGCTTTGGCCCCTGTTGCTCGACCTGATGTCCCGGCATCTGCCGTGCGACGCCTGCGCGCTGCTGCGCCACGACGGCCGGGCGGGGGAGGGGCTGCTGGTTCCGCTCGCCACGCGCGGGCTCAGTCCCGACACGCTCGGCCGCCGTTTCGAACTGGACGAACATCCCCGCCTGCGGGCGATTGCCGAAGCCGATGGCGGGCCGTTGCGCTTTCCCGCCGGCTGCGAGTTGCCCGATCCCTATGACGGACTGATCCCCGACCTGCGCGAGCGGTTGCATGTCCATGACTGCGTCGGGGCGCCGCTGAGCGTCGATGGGCGGCCCTGGGGCGTGCTGACGCTGGATGCGCTGAACGAGGGGCGTTTCGACGGCTGGGACGGGGCGATTGCCGCCTGGGCGCAATTGACTGCCGACCTCGCGACCGCGGTGGAGCGGCGGGCGGCACAGGACGCAGCCATGGCAGCGGATGGCGGAACGCCCTTGCGCATCCTCGACGATCCGCCGCAGGGGCTCGATTTCGACCCCGTCGGCAGCAGCCCGGCGATGGCGGCTCTGCTGACCGAGGTCGATACCGTGGCGGCCAGCGACCTTGTCGTGCTGGTGCTGGGCGAGACCGGGGTGGGAAAGGAACTGGTGGCCCGCCGGCTGCACGCCTACTCCCCCCGCGCAGCCGGGCCGCTGGTCCACGTCAATTGCGCGGCCCTGCCGGACGCGCTGGTGGAAAGCGAGCTGTTCGGCCATGTGCGCGGCGCCTTCTCCGGTGCGGTGGCCGACCGACGCGGCAAGTTCGAGCTGGCCGACGGCGGCACCCTGTTCCTGGACGAGGTCGGCGAACTGCCGCTGGCGGCCCAGGCCAAGATGCTGCGGGCGCTGCAAAACGGCGAGATCCAGCGCGTCGGCTCCGACCGCCACATAACCGTCGACGTGCGGGTGATCGCCGCCACCAACCGCGACCTCGCGGCGGAGGTGCGGGAGGGCCGCTTCCGAGCCGACGTCTATCACCGGCTCAGCGTCTATCCGCTGCGGGTGCCGCCGCTGCGCGACCGCGGCACCGATATCCTGCGGCTGGCCGGCCTGTTCCTGGAACGCAACCGGGCGCGGCTGGGCCTGCGCAATCTGCGCCTGTCGGCAGCGGCGGAGCGGCGCATGCTGGCCTACCCCTGGCCCGGCAACGTGCGCGAATTGGAGCACGCCATCGGCCGCGGCGCCATCCGCGCCCGCGTCGCCCGTCCGCCGGACGGCGGCGTGCTGACCCTGACCCCGGTGGATTTGGGCTTGGAGGATTTGGGCTTGGCCGATCCGGGGCAGGAGGAGGGGAGTGCCGTGACGGCAGCGATGCCGGCGCAGCAACCCCGCCTGCCGGAACCGCCGGACTTTCCCGAACTGCCGTTGCGCGACGCGGTGGAGGATCTCGAACGCCGGATGATCCGCGAGCATCTGGCCCGCCACGATGGCAACTGGGCGCAGGCGGCACGCTCGCTCGGGCTGGACCGCAGCAACCTGTTCCGCCTCGCCCGTCGGTTGGGCTTGCGCGAATGACAGCGGAAGAAATGTCCTGGCGGACAGAAATGGACGCGCTGGTTTTCCGCCCGGCCGGGCATTGCGGCTGGTGCGCCGTCCACCGGCTGGCTTTCCGCGCCCTGCTCGGCAAGCGGAAGCTGATGGCGGACGACTGCCTCGCCTATGCCGCGGCCCATCGCACTGCATTCGAGGCTGCGGCGGCCGCCAAGATTGAGAAACGCAGCTATGGAAAGGCGGTCAATCTGCATCTGACCAGCCGTGACATTGCCCGCATGGTCCTGAAATCCCAACTGGATTAACGGCGCGGCTTTGAAGATACCCGTCCGGTGATCATTGAAAGTTCGTGAACCGCCCGCATGAAGCCCAAAAATCGCAACGAATTGATCTGTGCCTGAATTTCAGGTATGAGCTGAATTAATGGAATTTCGATTTTGATGGGGATTGGATATGGAAAGTTTTGTGCACATCCATATTGGAAAGACAGCCGGAACAAGTCTGCGCAATATGCTGGAGCAAGCGTATGGCGGTGGTCACTGCTCTCCGCCCTTTATCCAAAACTACATGACGTTGGAGGAATCAAACTATTATTCTGGATTCAGGATAGTGAGCGGACATATCAGCCGGGCAGACCAGCTGAAGTGGTTTGGCGATCGTCGAGTATTGACCGTTCTGCGGGAGCCAATTGATCGGGGGCTGTCTTTTCTGTATTACGTCAAGTCCCTGAAGCCGGAAGGTGCCCAGGTTGCCATCGATGCACACCGTATGAGCACCTTGGAACTCATCGAAACCGCCGGCGCGCAGGAGAATTTGCACAACACGATGGTACGCCAACTTGGCGGGCACATGCTGGACAAGCCGGATTGCCTTCCAGAATTGCTGGAACGCGCCAAGGAGACATTGCGCAGCGCCGCCTGGGTCGGCACCTATTCAACGCTGAACGAGGATCTCGGACGGTTGGCGGCACAGTTCGGTCTTGAGATCGCCATGCGCCGCGACAACGTCACGCCGCAGCGCGCGACATACGATACCGAAGATCCCCGCGTGCTGAACCGCCTTTACGAACTGAACGGCTACGATATGCAGCTCTGGAACTGGCTTCTCACGGAACGGGCGCAGGGGCGTCTGGTCGGCGCGGCCTGACAGCGCGTGGAACGGCCTCACGAGGATCGTCGGGGTCGTTGAATGGGGCGGGGCCGCGGCGGGCACTGTTTCCGCCGCGGCCCCATCCGCTAGAATCCCATCTGCCGCGGCATCCACAGCGCCAGATCCGGCCACAGGATCACCGCCACCACCACCAGCAGCATGGTGACCAGCGGCCACATCACCCAGCGCAGGGTGCTTTCCATCGAACAGCCGGTCATGCGGCAGGCCACCATCAGGTTGACGGCCATCGGCGGGGTGAACTGGCCGACGGCGATCATCAGGGTCAGGATGACGCCGAACCAGGTCAGGTCCCACTTGTAGGCGGTGGCGATGGGGATCAGCAGCGGCAGCAGGATGATGAAGATCGAGATGCCGTCCAGGAAGGTGCCGATGATGGTCAGCATCACCACCAGCAGCGCCAGCACGCCATATTCGCCAAGGCCGGAATGGATGATGGCGTCGGCGATGGGGTCGATCACCGACAGGGTGCTCAGCGCCCAGCCGAACACGCTGGCCAGCGCGATCACCGTCAGGATGATGGCGGAGATCTCCGCGGCCTCCACCAGCATGGAATAGAGGTCGCGGAAGCGGATGGTGCGGTAGACCACCATGCCCAGCAGCAGGCCGTAGGCCACCGCGATCACCGCCGCCTCGGTCGGGGTGAAGACGCCCAGCCGCAGGCCGCCCAGGATGATGACCTTGGCGAACAGGCCGAGCGATGCGTCCCACAGGCTGCGCCAGAAGGGCGGGCGCGGCTCGTTCGACAGCTTGGCGCCCAGATTGTGCTTCCGCGCCAGCCAGAAGACTGGGCCGATCAGGGCCAGGCCGGCTAGCGTGCCGGGGATGATGCCGGCGGCGAACATCGAGGTGGTCGGGGCGGCCGGAACCAGCACGCTGTAGATGATGAGGGCGACCGACGGCGGAATCAGGATGTCGGTGGCCGCCGCCGCGGCGATGACGCTGGCGATGTAGGGGCGGGGATAGCCGGCGCGGATCATGCTGGGCGCCATCACGCCGCAGACCGCCGCTGCGATGGCGGGGCCGGATCCGGAGATGCCGCCCATCATCATCGCCACCACCACCGCGATGATCGCCAGCGCGCCCTTCCCCTGGCCGACGATGGCGGTGGCGAAGCGCACCAGCTTCTGCGCCACGCCCGACCGGTCGAAGATGGTGCCGGCAAGCACGAACATCGGGATGGTCAGCAGCGGATATTTGGCGATGCCGGTATAGACGCTGGTCGGAACCGAAATGACGCCGAGATGGGCGAAGGCGATGGCGGCGGTGCCGGCCAGCCCCAGGGCGGCGGCGATCGGCACGCCCCCCAGCATCATGACCAGGAAGGACCCGAAGAGCAGGGTGGTGATCACGGCTCACCCTCCGGGATATGTCCGGTTTCCAGCGGTTCGGTGCCGCGATGGATGCGGATCATCCGGCCGATGGTGCGGGCCAGCACCACCAGCGACAGCACCGGCAGCCAGATCGTGTAGATCCACTGCGGCAGCCCCAGCGCCGGCGAGGTGACCTCGAACCGGTAGTCGTCCCAGGTCGTCCAGGTGCCGTAAACCACCAGCAGCCCGTACATCGCCGCCACGCAGGCCATGGCGAACTGCTCCGCCCGGCGGCGGTTGGCCGGCGACAGCTTGTCGGTGATGAAGGTGATGCGGATGTGCCGGTCCTTCACCACCGCGGCCGAGGCGCCGAGGAAGGTCAGGATCACCATCAGCGCGATCGAATATTCCTCGGTGAAGGCGAAGGAGACGTCGGTGAGGTAGCGCACCACGACGTTGGCGAAGGTGATCAGCGCCACCACCCCCATGGTGATGGCGACCAGCACCTCTTCAATGCCCAGGGGGACGCGGGGTTTCGGCACCGGCCGGACGACGGTGGGGTCGTGATCGCTCATATTGCCAGGGTCCAGATGAAGGGAGCGGGATTATTCCCTTCACCCGTCAATCAATGCAAGAAACGATCTCTCCGACGGATTAATCCGCCGGCATGCCGGCCATCCGGTCTTCGCAGAGCGCCCCATCGCAAAGAGGAAGCCGCAGCGTGAAGACGCTGCCCCCGCCCAGCCGGCTGTCGACCGTCACCGTCCCGCCATGCAGGGCGGCGATGCGGCGGACCATGTTCAGGCCGACGCCGCTGCCCGCCGCCGTCCCCGTGTTGGTCGCGCGGAAGAAGCGGTCGAACACGCGCTCCACCTCGTCCGCCGGAATGCCGATGCCCTGGTCCGCCACCGACAGCTCCAGCTGCGATTGCCCGTGCCGACCGTTGTGGCTCCAGGCGCGCAGCCGGACCGGCGTGCCGGGAGGCGAGTATTTCAGCGCGTTGTTCAGCAGGTTGTGGACGCACAGCTCCAGCATCGGGCCGTCGCCGGTCATTCGCTCCGGACAGCCGTCCAGCTCCAGCTCGATCCGCCGGCCAGGGGCGGCGTCGCCCTGGGCGGAGGCGGCGGCGCGCAGCAGGGCCGGCAAGTCCAGCGAATCGCGGCGCAGCGCGAAGGCGGGGTCGCTCAGCCGGTCGTCGGCAAGGCAGGTTTCCAGGATATTGACCTGCCGGCGCACGGCACGGCGGATCTTCTCCAGCCGCGGAAGCATGCCGGGGGCCTTCACCTCCGCATCCATCAGCAGAAGCTGTGCCGCGCCGTCGATGATGGCGAGCGGGGTCTTGAACTCGTGCGCCGCCATCGACAGGAAGCCGTTCAGCGCCCGCTTGGCCTCCTGCTCCGCCGCCAGACGTTCCTCCGCCTCCAGCCGGGCGAGGTCGAGGCGCCGCACAATGTCCTCCAGCCGCATCTCGGCGCGTCGGCGGTGGGTGACGTCGCGCAGCATCAGCAGGCAGCCGACCTCGCGTGCCGCAATCCGCCCCCCGGCGTTGCCGGAGGTGAGCGGGACGCGCGTCGCCTCGAAGCTGCGCAGGGTGCCGTCGCTCTCCAGGGTCAGCGGCACCGGCAGGGTGATGTTGCCCGGCGACAGCGCCGACAGGCCGGGGAGGTCGGCCAGCCGGCGGCCGAGCGGCGTGCCGTCGGTCACCAGCGCCAGGGCGGCCGGGTTCGCCTCAACCACAGTGCCGTCGGCATCGAGCACCAGCACCGGGTCGGGAACCGCATCCAGCAGGGCGTCGCGGGCGACCGGCAGCAGGACGAACAGCCGCCGCCGGGTGATCAGCCAATAGAAGACCGCGCCCATCAGCAGGAAGCTGAAGGGTGTGGGGTCCAAGTCGAACAGGGTCAGGTTGCCGGTGACGTAGCCGACATTCGCCACCCACGGCACCGCCATCGCCACCAGGAAGCCCAGATAATGGGTGCGGTAGGCCGGCGTGGCCCGGTGGATGCCGCTGGCGGTGACGACGATGCTCATCACCATGAAGGCATAGAGATAGATGGTGACAACGAAGAACAGCAGGCCGTGGCTGTAGTCCAGCGCCGCGCCCGGCGTGTCGCTGATCGGCTGGGCCGCGGTATACATCAGCCGGTGGACGTCGTTGGTCAGCGCCGCCGCCCAGGTCAGCGCGCCCACCACGACCGGTACCAGTCGCCAGCGCGCCTCCAGCTCCTCCCGCGTGTAGGACCACAGGAACAGCGCCCAGAAGCTGGGGGTGCAGACGATGCCGAACCACGCCATCTCGGCCCAGAACAGCTTGTCCGCCGGGGCCGGAACGATGGTTTCGATGGCGGCGGCGGTTGCCCACCAGGAGGCGGACAACTGCATCGCCACGAAGTTGAAGCGTCCGGGAAAGGGGGGCAGCGCCCAACTGCGCCACGCCGTCCACAAGGTCGCCAGCACAGCGGCAAGCAGGAGAAGGGCCGGCAGGGTCAGCATGGCGGAACGGAGGGGACGGGCAAGATGGCTCCGGTGGAGTGGCGCGACCGCTCCGCATCGGAGCCGGAAAGCGCGACGGGCCGCAGCATGGACCGGCCGACCGCGACTCCGCAAGGGCCTGCGGCACTGCGGTCGGCATTGCCCCAAGGGTCGCTCCGCCATTGCGGAATCCGGGCGAGGTCCCGATAACACGGGGGGAGCGAGAATCAGGGGGGAGCGGCCAGGGTGACGGAACGGGCGGACGGCGGTTGGCGCGGCGGAGCGGACGGGGCGGCGGTTTCCCTGGAGGGCGATGCCTTCGCCGGGAACGCCGCGCTGCTGCGCAGCCGCGCCATCCCCTCACTGTTCGAGGCGCTGGAAACCCAGTCCGAGGGCACGGTGGCGGTCGACCGCGACGCGCGGGTGGTGTGGATCAACGAGAAATACGCCCGCATGCTCGGCATTTCCGACCCCGCCGAGGCCATCGGCCGCGAGGTGGAGGAGATCATCCCCCATTCGCAGATGCGTCAGGTGCTGGCGACCGGCCAGCCGATCCTGCTCGACCTGATGCTGTTCGGCACCCAACGGCTGGTGGTGACGCGCTTTCCGCTGACCGACGATTGCGGCGGGATCATCGGTGCCGTCGGCTTCGTCCTCTATGACAGTCTGCATCGCCTGAAACCCCTGTTGGCCGAACTGTCGCGGCTGGAGGCCGAACTGGCGGCGACCCGGCGCCGGCTCGACGAGGGGCGGCAGCCGCGCTACACGCTGCAAAGCTATGTCGGCGACAGCCCGGTCTGCCTGGAGGTCAAGCGCAAGGCCCGCCTCGCCGCCCGCAGCGATGCGCCGATCCTGCTGCTGGGCGAGACCGGCACCGGCAAGGAGCTGATCGCCCAGGCCATCCACGGCCTGTCGGCGCGCAGCGGCCGATCCTTCGTCGGCGTCAATGTGGCGGCGATTCCGGAAACGCTGCTGGAGGCGGAGTTCTTCGGCGCGGTGCCCGGCGCCTATACCGGGATGGACCGCCGGGGCCGGGAAGGCCGTTTCAAGACCGCCGACGGCGGCACCCTGTTCCTGGACGAGATCGGCGACATGCCGCTGGGGCTGCAGGCCAAGCTGCTGCGGGCATTGCAGGAGCAGGAGATCGAACCGCTGGGCTCCGACCGGCCGGTGAAGGTGGATGTACGGGTGATCGCGGCGACGAACGTCGATCTGGAACGGCGGATCCGCGACGGCCGTTTCCGCTCCGACCTCTATTACCGGCTGAACGTGCTGCCGATCCGCCTGCCGGCCCTGGCCGAGATGGGCGGCGGGCTGGAAGCCATCGCCGAATCCATCCTGCAGGAGATCGCCGCCCGCAGCGGCCTTCCCTTGCGCGGCCTGACCCCGGAAGCGGTAGAGGCACTGAGCCGCCACCGCTGGCCCGGCAACGTGCGCGAGCTGCGCAACGTGCTGGAGCGCACCTGCCTGCTGACCGACAACCGCCGCCTAACCGCCGCCGACCTTGCCGAGGCATTGCCGGATCTGGTGGATGCAGAACCGTCGGGCGCGCCTCCCGTCAGGGTTCCGGCGGTCGTCCGGGCGGAGCCGCAGCCCCTGCCGGGCTATGACGAGGCTTTCGACGAGTTCGAGCGCGGTCTGCTTGGCCGTGCGCTCGCGGCCAGCGGCGGCCGGGCGACGGAGGCGGCACGGGCACTCGGCATTTCCCGGGCCGCCTTCTACAAGAAGCTCGCCCGGCTGGGCATGCGCGCCGGCGGGTGAGGCCGGCGCGTCCGCCTCACATCGGCAGCTGCTTCACCGCCGCGACGGCGGTCATCACGCCGCGGATCTCGGCCAGACCGCGCAGGCGGCCGATCATCGGGTAGCCGGGGTGGGTCGGCTTGCCGACGTCGTCCAGCAGCTCATGCCCATGGTCGGGGCGGAAGGGCAGGCGCCAGTTGTCGTTGCCGGCGTCCTGGCGGCGCTTCTGCTCCTCCAGCAGGGTGGTGACGACCGACACCATGTCGACGTCGCCGCCGAGATGGTCGGCTTCCTCGAAGGACCCGTCCGGCTCCTTGGTGACGTTGCGCAGGTGGACGAAGTGGATGTCCTCGGCGAAGCGCTTGGCCATCGCCGGCACGTTGTTGGTCTGCCCCGCGCCCAGCGAACCGGTGCAGAAGGTCAGACCGTTGTTCGGCGACTTCACCGCGTCGATCAGGTGGGCGAGGTCGTCCTCGGTGCTGACGATGCGGGGCAGGCCGAACAGCGGGCGGGGCGGGTCGTCGGGGTGGATCGCCATGCGGATGCCGACCTCCTCCGCCGTCGGGATCACCTCGCGCAGGAAGCGGGCCAGCGTCTCGCGCAGGCCGTCGGCGGACATGCCGTTGAAGCGCGCGATCATCTTGCGCAGGCCGGGGATGTCGTAGCGGTCGTAGGCGCCCGGCAGGCCAGCCATGATGTTGGTCAGCAGCTTCGCCCGGTCGCTTTCGGAAGAGCGGTCGAACCACTCCTTGGCCTTGGCGAGGACCTCCGGCGAATGGTCCTCCTCGGCGCCCGGACGCTCCAGCATGTAGACGTCGAAGGCGGCATGCTCATGGGCGTTGAAGCGCAGCGAGGTGCCGCCGCCGGGCAGCGCCGCCGCCAGCTCCGTCCGCGTCCAGTCCAGCACCGGCATGAAGTTGTAGCAGATGGTGGTCACGCCGCAGGCGGCGAGGTTGCGCATCGACTGGCGGTAGTTGTCGAACAGCTCCGTCAGGTCGCCTTCGCCGATCTTGATCGCCTCGTGCACCGGCAGGCTTTCGGTGACGGTCCAGCTGAGGCCGAGTTCCTTGTCGGACTCGATCATCGCCTTGCGCTTCTGGATTTCCTCGACCGACCAGACGACGCCGTAGGGGATGTGGTGCAGGGCGGTGACCACGCCGGTGGCGCCGGCTTGGCGGATGTGGTTCAGCTTGATCGCGTCTTCGGGGCCGAACCAGCGCCAGGATTGTTCCATGGCTTCGAACTCCTTGGAAAGAGAGGGGCTTTGGATTTGGGTGTCAGCGGAAAAGCAGGCTCGGCAGCCACAGCGACAGGGCCGGGATGTAGGAGACCAGGAACAGGATCACGATGTTGCAGAGCAGGAAGGGCCAGATCGCCTTGGTGATCGCGCCCAACGAGATCTTCGCGATGTTGGCCGCGACGAACAGGCAGACGCCGACCGGCGGGGTGGTCAGGCCGATCATCAGGTTCAGCACGGCGAAGGTGGCGAAGTGGATCGGGTCGATGCCGACCTGGGTCGCCACCGCCAGCAGCGGCGGGAACAGGATGATCAGCGCCGCGATCGTCTCCATGAAGGTGCCGACGAACAGCAGCAGGATGTTGATCATCAGGATGATCAGGTACTTGTTGGTGGTCAGCGCCAGCATCGAGGCGGCGATGGCCTGCGGGATCTGCTCGCTGGTCAGGATCCAGCCGAAGACGTTGGCAAGGCCCACCAGCAGGATCAGCCCGCCCGCGCCGATGGCGCTTTCCAGCAGGATGCCGGGCAGCTGGCGCAGTTTGAAGCCCTTGTAGACGAACAGCCCGATGACGAAGGCGTAGAGCGCCGCGACGATGGAAGCCTCGGTCGGGGTGAAATAGCCGCCGACGATGCCGAACAGGATGATCGCCGTCATCAGCAGCGCCCAGAAGGCGCCGCGGCTGGCGCGCAGCAGGGCGCCGAAGCCCTGCCACGGCTCCCTCGGGTAATTGCGCACCCGCGCCAGGATCCAGACCGTCAGCATCATGCCGATGCCCAGCAGCAGGCCCGGAATGGCGCCGGCCATGAACATCTTGCCGACCGACAGGCCGGTCAGCGTGCCGACGATGATCATCGGTACGCTGGGCGGGATGATCGGCCCGACGGTGGAGGCGGCGGCGGTCACAGCGGCGGCGAAGGGCGCGTCATAGCCCGACTTGCGCATCGCCGGGATCATCACCGCGCCGATGGAGGCGGTCTCGGCCACCGCGGTGCCGGAGATGCCGGCGAACACCATCGACCCCGTCACGTTGGCAAGGCCGAGGCCGCCGCGGATATGGCCGACCAGCCGGTTGCTGAACAGCACGATCTGGTCGGTGATGCCGCCGCCGTTCATCAGGTTGCCGGCCAGCACGAAGCCGGGGATGCAGAGCAGGACGAAGCTGTCCATGCCCGCATACATGAACTGCGGAACCACCGCGAGGTCGATGTCGCTGCCGACCAGATAGACCGCCGACGCGCCGCCCAGCGCGATGCCCACCGGCGCGCCCAGGATCAGCAGGACGGCGAAGGTGACGAACAGTGCGGTGACCATCAGACGGTTTCCCCATGGCTGGGCGGCGCGGAATCGCGTCCGAGCCCGGCCAGCCGGGCAATCGAGAAGAAGGCGAGCGACACCGGGATGATCAGCGTCACCACATAGACCCAGATCATCGGCACATTGATGGAGCGTGCCCGCTCGCCGACGCTGCCGACGACATAGTCCCAGGCACCGGGGATGATGGCGACGGCGAAGACCAGGATCGCCAGATCGACCACCCGCGCCACCGCCCATTGCAGCGGCTTGGGCAGCAGCAGGATGAACATGTCGACGTTCACCAGCTCGCCGCGCAGCAGCGCCAGCCCGCAGGAGAAGGCGACGAGATGGACCAGCGCGAAGCGGGCCACCTCCTCCGTCCAGGGTGGCGAGGGGAAACCGGGGACGCGGCCCAGCACCTGGATGGTCACGACGACGATGAGGACGCCGATGGCCGCCAGGGTTCCCCAGCGGCAAAGGGCGGATACGGCCGCCACCGCGGCGGAAAAGGCTTTGCGCATCGGAATGGCTCTTGCGGTTGGGGGGAAAGTCCCCTCTCCCGCCCGTTCCGGGGCGGGAGAGGGCCTTGCTCTCCGCTCACTTCACCGCGAGGATTTCGTCGTAGATCGGCTTGATCTCCGGCGACAGAGCCGCGACGACAGCCGGGCGGCCCTTCTCGGCGAAGGCGGCCTTGTCGACGGTGATGAACTCCATGCCCTTAGCCTTCAGGTCGGCCGCCAGCTTGGTCTCGTCCTCGATGAACAGCTTGCGCTCGGCGGCTTGCGCTGCCTTGGCGGCTTCCATGATGGCGGCGCGCTGGTCGGCCGGCATCTTGTTCAGCTTCTTCGATCCGCCGACCAGATAGATCCAGCTGATGACGTGCTCCGTCAGGTTCACGTATTTCTGGACCTCGTAGAAGCTCGCCGACTTGATGAGGGCCAGCGGGTTCTCCTGGGCCTCGATGGTGTCGTTCTGCAGGCCGGTGAAGACCTCCGAGAAGGCCATCGGCGTCGGCTTGGCGCCCAGACCCTGCCAGAAGGACACGAACAGTGGCACGTTGGGAACGCGCATCTTCAGGCCGTTCAGCTCGTCCGGCGACTTGATCGGGCGCTTGCTGGTCAGGTTGCGCGGGCCGCGTGCGAAGTAGGTCAGCGGGACCAGCTGGGTCTTCTGCTCGATGGCCTCGGCGATCTTCTTGCCCGGCTCGCCGGTGACGACCTTGTCGAGATGGTCGAGGTCGCGGATGGCATAGGGAACCGCCAGCAGCGCCGCGGCCGGCGCCCAGTTCTGCAGCGACTCACCGGTGATGGTGAAGTCGATGGTGCCGAGCTGGATGCCCTTGATCAGGTCGGTTTCCTTGCCGAGCTGCTCGTTGGGGAACACCTTGACCTCGACCGCGCCGTTGGTGCGCTTGGCGACTTCCTCGGCGAAGACCAGCGAGGCCTTGTGCCAGACATTGTCCTCGTTGGCGAGGTGGCCGAGCTTCAGCGTCGTCTTGGCCTGAGCGCGGACGATGGCGGGCGCGGCGATGCCGCCCAGCAGCGTCGCACCGGCGGCGATGCCGGCGCCGAGACCGATGCTCTTGGCCAGAGTGCGGCGGGAGATCGGGGTCTTGCTGTTCATCCTGGTGTTCCTCCGTTGTTGGCAGATCGGGTCCGCCGTTGTTTGCTGATGGATGCAGTTCGGCCGGCGGTCAGCTTTCGAAGTCGAGCTGGACCTTGATGGTGCTGGACGGGTCGGTCTCGATCAGGGCGAAGGCGCTGGCCGCGTCGGCGATCGGGAAGACCTGGGTGATCATCGCCGCCGGCTGCAGCTTGCCGCTCTCCAGCCAGTCGATGACCTGCGGCAGCAGGCGGCGGTTCAGGCGGGAACCGACCAGCGTCAGCTCCTTCTTCACGATCTCCTGCTGGCTGATGTTGCAGGGGGCGGGGGAGAAGCCCAGCAGGCCGATGCGCGCCGCCGGGCTGGCAAGGCGGCAGGCCTCTTCCAGCAGGGCCGGGACGCCGGCGCCGTCGATCACCACCGTCGGGCCAAGGCCGTCATTCTCGTCGCGCACCGCGTCGGGAACCGACACGCGCGACGAGTTGAGGACGACGTCGGCGCCGAACTCCTTCGCCCGCTCCAGCCGCTTGTCGTCCAGGTCGGCGACGATGCAGCGGGCGCCGTGCAGCTTGGCGACCTGCACCACCGTCAGCCCGACCGTCCCGGCGCCATAGACCAGCACCGTGTCGTCGGGCCCGATGCCGGTGCGCGACAGCACGTTCGCGGCGATGGACAACGGCTCCGCCAGTGCGGCCAGCGAGAACGGCAGGTCGGAGCGCACCTTGATGGCGTTGGCGGCGGGCACCACGACGTGATTGCGGAAGCCGCCGTCGCGATGGACGCCGAACACCTCCAGATTGGCGCAGACATTGGTACGGCCGGCGCGGCAGGCGTAGCAGCGGCCGCAGGACACCACCGGATCGACCACGACATGGTCGCCGACCGCGACGTTGCCCACGCCGTCGCCCACCGCCTCGACTGTACCGGCGAACTCGTGGCCGATGACGCGGGGATAGACCGCGAAGGGGTTGGAGCCGTGGTAGATGTGCAGGTCCGACCCGCAGATCCCGGCGCGCTGGACGCGGACCAGCACCTCGCCGGCCTTGACCGGTCCGGCATCCGGGGCGTTTTCGGGGCGGAGCGCCAGCACATGCGGCTTTTCGACGGTCAGGGCAACCACGGGAGCACTCCCTAAAGAAGATGATGCTGTGAAGCGGGGTCAGGCGGTGGCGGCGACCACAGCGCGGGCGCCTTCGGTGAACAGGCGCTTCAGCGCGGCGGTGACCGGTCCGGTGAAGCGCGGATCGCGCGGCAGATCGTCGCCGAACACCGCGGTCAGGCCGAACAGAGCCTCAGCCAGCCGGTCGGGGTTGCCGGCGGTGGATGCGGCGATCTCCGCCAGCTTCGCGGCCAGCGGGTCGCGCACGTCGATGGGCTTGCCCGCCTCGTCGGTGCCGGCGACGTAGCGCATCCAGGCGGCGACCGCCAAGGCCAGCCGGTCGATGGTTTCGCCGCCGGCCAGCCGGTCGCGGATCGGGTTCAGCAGACGCTGCGGCAGCTTCTGCGTGCCGTCCATGGCGATCTGCCAGGTGCGGTGGCGCAGCGCCGGATTGCGGAAGCGGGCGATCAGCGCGTCCTTGTACTGCTCCAGATCGGCGCCGGGCGGCATGTGCAGCGTCGGCCCGGTTTCGCGGTCCATCAGGTTGCGGACCAGCGTGGCGAAGGCGGGATCGGCCATGGTGTCCGACACCGTCTCGTAGCCTGCCAGATATCCCAGATAGGCGATGGTGGAGTGGCTGCCGTTCAGCAACCGCAGCTTCATCGTCTCATAGGGATGGACGTCGGCGACCAGTTCCACCCCCACCGTCTCCCAGGCCGGGCGGCCGGCGGGGAAGCGGTCCTCGACCACCCATTGGGTGAAGGGCTCCGTCACCACCGGCCACGCGTCCTGCACGCCCAGCGACTGCGACACGCGGGCACGGTCGGCCTCGGTGGTGGCGGGGACGATGCGGTCGACCATGCTGTTGGGGCAGGCGACGGACTCCGCCACCCAGGCGCCGAAATCGGCAGCGCGCAGTTCGGCGAAGCGGCGCAGGATGCGGGCGACGGTGTCGCCGTTGCTCGGCAGGTTGTCGCAGCTCAGCACGGTGAAGGGCGGCAGCCCGGCGGCGCGGCGGCGGGCCAGCGCCTCGGCCAGGAAGCCGATGGCGGTGCGCGGCTTGGCCGGATTGTCCAGGTCGTGGCGGATGTCGGGATGGTCCTCGTTCAGCGCGCCGGTCGCCGGGTCGTGGCAATAGCCCTTCTCCGTCACCGTCAGGGTGACGATGCGCACCGACGGACGGCACATCCGCTCCAGCACCGCTTCCGGGTCCTCATGCGCCACCAGCAGTTCCAGCAGGCAGCCGATCACCCGCAGCCGCTCCCCCTCCGCGTCGCGCACGGCGACCGTGTAGAGCCCGTCCTGGGGTTCCAGAGCATCGCGGGTGTCGGGGCTGCGCAGGCTGACTCCGGCGATGCCCCACGCCCCGAACTGCGTCTCCAGCAGCGCGTCGGTATAGGCCGCCTGATGGGCGCGCTGAAAGGCGCCGACGCCGAGATGGACGATGCCGATCTCCAGATTCCGGCGGTCATAGCCGGGCCGCGCGACCGCCGCCGGCAGGGAGGACAGGGCGGAAGCGCCGAGGCGCCGGGATGGGGTGCCGGAAGGAGAAGAGGACGATGCGGACGTTTGCATGGGAGCTGTTTCCTTCCTGGCGAGCCGCAGGCTCACATTCTTGTATGGTAGTATGTCACTAGTGTCGGGGAAGGGCAACCCGGATTGTTCCCTGGACGAACCGATCTCTTCGGCCGTGCCGTCTATGGAGACGGACGAACCACGCCAGACCGCCCTTCGCCGTGCCACCTGAAAGCTGGGCCGATCAGCGCGCTCCGGCAACCCTCGCGCGGCCCGCACTTCGGGATGCCGCCTTCTGGGGCGGCGGAGGGGCGGCGTCATCCAGGGTGAACAGGTCGGGGAACTTGCCCTCCAACTCGGGCAGGGAGGTCAGGATCTCGCGCAGGTGCAGCCCCATCGCCGCCTCGGCCTTGACGGGGTCGCGGGCGACGATGGCCTCGACCACCGCCTGATGCTGAGAGATCAGCCGGCGGATCGGCGTGGCGTAAGGAACGCTGAGGTAGCGGACGCGGTCCATCTGGGCCTTCGTCTCCTCGACGATGCGCCATGCATACTCGCACTCCGCCCCGATCGCGATGGTCCGGTGGAAGGCCTCGTCCAGTTCCAGGAAGCGTACCGGGACCGCCTCGTCGGCGATGTCCCACTGGGCCTTCAGGTTATCGCGCAGCTCGGCGATGCCGGCCGGCGTGATGGTTTCGCAGGCCTTGCGCACCACGGCGGTCTCCACCGCCTCGCGCACGAAGCGGGCGTCGAGCACCTGCTTGACCGAGATTTTGACGACGAAGGTCCCCCGTTGCGGCCGGATGGTCAGCAGTCCCGACTCGCTCAGCTTGATGAAGGCTTCGCGCACCGGCTGGCGGCTGACGCCGAGCTGGTCGGCGATTTCCTGCTCGGACAGGGCTTGACCTGGGCGGAACTGCATCGTCACGATGGCTTGGCGAAGCACCCGGTACACGCGCCGCGCGATCGGCTCGCCGGAGTCCACGTCGATCTTGCTCAGCATCGCTTTTCCACCCCAAAGTCCGCCCGATCCGGTCGAGGGACCATCGGCTGGCGGCTACAACAAATCAAGGATACTACCATACTAGTTGACAAGCAAGCCTCTCGATTCCGAAAGGCTCTATGCGACGTCGCATTTCTCAGCGCTGCGAATTATGGAAATCATTTCGCACCAGCACACGGACGGTTGAAACTTCCGACAGAATGGGCATGCTGTCGCCGATGGTCTGACCACTTCGCGTGCAGGGGCTTCTCCTGCCCGGACTTTGATCATCCCCATTCAAGTATCCAGCGTTCGCGCATCGACCCGTATCCGTCCATCCTCGACCAGGAAACCGTCGCCCATGTCCGCCATCCTGCTGCAGGAAAGTTCCGAGACGAAGGACCAGCCGCTCCGCGAAGATATCCGCCTGCTGGGGCGCATTCTGGGCGACACCGTCCGCAGCCAGGAGGGGGAGGCGGTATTCGACATCGTCGAGCGGATCCGCCAGACCTCCATCCGCTTCCACCGTGAAGAGGACCAGGGCGCCCGCAAGGAGCTGGAGGCGATCCTGAACAGCCTGTCGCCGCCGCAGACGGCGCGGGTGGTGCGGGCCTACAGCTTCTTCTCGCATCTCGCCAACATCGCCGAGGATCAGCACCACATCCGCCGCACCCGCGCCCATGCGCTCGCCGGGTCGGCCCCGCGCGAGGGCACCATGGCCCATGCGCTGGACGAGGCGACGAAGGCCGGCGTCACCACCCAGCAGCTGAAGGAGTTCTTCGACGGCGCGCTGGTCAGCCCGGTGCTGACCGCCCACCCGACCGAGGTGCAGCGCAAGAGCATCCTGACCGTGCAGATGGCGGTCGCCAAGCTGCTGGCGGAGCGCGACCACGGGCCGATGACGGCGGAGGAGGAGGAAACCAACCTCGAATCGCTCCAGCGCGCCGTGCTGACTCTGTGGCAGACCGCGATCCTGCGCGCCACCAAGCTGGCGGTGACGGACGAGGTGGCGAACGGCCTGACCTTCTACGACTACACCTTCCTGCGCGAGATGCCGCGCTTCTACGCCCAGCTGGAAGACCATCTGCGCAAGACCGACCCATCCTGGGCGACGACGGAGCTGCCGTCCTTCCTGCGCATGGGCAGCTGGATCGGCGGCGACCGCGACGGCAACCCCTTCGTCACCGCGCCGGTCCTGCGGCAGGCGATGCGGATGCAGAGCACCCGCGCCCTGCAATTCTATCTGGACGAACTGCACACGCTGGGGTCGGAACTGTCGTTGAGCACCCGCGTCATCGACGTGTCGGAGCCGCTGCGCCAACTGGCCGAACGCTCGCCCGATCCCTCGCCGCACCGCAAGCTGGAACCGTACCGCCGCGCCATCTCCGGCCTCTATGCGCGGGTCGCCGCGACGCTGCGGACGCTGGACGGGCTGGAGGCGCCGCGCCACGCCGTGGGCGACGCGCCGCCTTACCTGACCCCGGAGGAATTCGGCGCCGACCTCGACATCATCGACCGCTCGCTGACCGTCAACGGTTCTGCCGCGCTCGCCAAGGGCCGGTTGCGCCACCTGCGCCGCGCTGTCGACCTGTTCGGTTTCCATTTGGCGAGCATCGACCTGCGCCAGAACTCCGACGTCCATGAGCGGTCGGTGGCGGAACTGCTGTCCTTCGCCGACGCCGGCGTCGACTACAAGTCCCTTTCGGAGGACGAGCGGATCGAGCTGCTGGTGCGGGAGCTGGAAACCAACCGCCCGCTGGCCTCGCGCTACGCCGATTATTCGGAAGAGACCAACTCCGAACTGGACATCCTCCGCACCGCCGCCGATGCCCGCGCCCGCTTCGGCGCCGATGCGGTGGTCAATTGCGTCATCTCCAAGACCGACGGCGTGTCGGACATCCTGGAGGTCGCCGTCCTGCTGAAGGAAGCCGGGCTGCTGCGGCCGAAGGAAAAGGCGCTGGACCTGAACATCGCGCCGCTGTTCGAGACCATCGGCGACCTGCGCAATTGCGCGGCCACCATGGACCGGCTGCTGTCGATCCCGACCTACCGGCGCTATCTGGAAAGCCGCGGCAACCTGCAGGAGGTGATGCTCGGCTACTCGGACAGCAACAAGGACGGCGGTTTCATGACCTCCGGCTGGGAGCTGTACAAGGCCGAGATCGCGCTGGTCGAGGTGTTCGCCAAGCATGGCGTGCGGCTGCGGCTGTTCCACGGCCGCGGCGGCTCGGTCGGTCGCGGCGGCGGCCCCAGCTATCAGGCGATCCTGGCCCAGCCGGCCGGCGCCGTGCAGGGCGCCATCCGCATCACCGAACAGGGCGAGGTCATCGCCGGCAAATATTCTAACCCGGAAGTCGGCCGCCGCAACCTGGAAACCCTGGCGGCGGCGACGCTGGAAGCCACGCTGCTGCACCCGGAATCGGCCGCTCCCTGCACCGACCTGTTCCTCCAGACCATGGAAGAACTGTCGGAGCACGCCTTCAAGGCCTATCGCGGGCTGGTTTACGACACCGAGGGCTTCGAGAAGTATTTCTGGGAATCGACGGTGATCGGCGAGATCGCCAACCTCAACATCGGCAGCCGGCCGGCGTCGCGCAAGAAATCGACCAGCATCGAGGATCTGCGCGCCATTCCCTGGGTGTTCAGCTGGGCGCAATGCCGCCTGATGCTGCCGGGCTGGTACGGCTTCGGGTCGGCGGTGAAGGCCTATCTGGCCCAGCATCCCGACGGGATGGAACGGCTGCGCGCCATGCACCGCGACTGGGGCTTCTTCAGCACGCTGCTGTCCAACATGGACATGGTGCTGTCGAAGTCGAACATCGCCATCGCGTCGCGCTATGCCGGGCTGGTGTCGGATCCGGCGCTGCGCGACGCCATCTTCTCCCGCATCCGGGCGGAGTGGCAGGACAGCATCGACGCCCTGCTGGCGATCACCGGCCAGACGGCCCTGCTTGAGAACAACCCGCTGCTGGCGCGGTCGATCCGCAACCGCTTCCCCTATCTCGACCCGCTGAACCATGTCCAGGTCGAGCTGCTGAAGCGCCACCGCACCAGCGACAGCGGCGAGCAGATCGCCCGCGGCATCCATTTGACCATCAACGGCATCGCCGCCGGTCTGCGCAACAGCGGCTGACCGTCTTACCGCACCGCACCACCGCGCGGCTTTCCGCCGCACCGCTACCCACAGATGCGCCCTTCCTCCACCGCGAGGAAGGGCGCATTTTGTTTGCAGACGAAGGGTTTGGCCCGACTTGCCCTATTCTTGTGCGATGCACGATCAACTCTTCGGCATTGCAAAACAAACGGCGGTTTTCAGGCTCCTGCCCAAAATAAGTCACGAGGTATCGGCCAAAAATCCAAGTTGATCGCCTCTGAATATTTTGATACCTCATGCCTCCCCGAGAGGAGAAATGGTATGACCACTCAGTCCCAGCAGCAGCAGATGGCCCAGCAGCAACAGGCGCGGGCCGGCATCGACACCCAGGGCGGCACCCCCAGCACCCAGGGCGGCGCCACCGACACATACGAGGAATTCTGCGGCGGTGCCTGCGGTGCCGGTGCCGGCGCCGCGGTGATCTGGCGGCCGATCTTGGTGGAGCCGCGTCGCCGCTGATCGACCGTCTCGGCATAGGAAAAGCCCCTCTCCGACGAAGGAAGAGGGGCTTTCTTTTTATCGTCAGTCGCGTCTTTCGACCGGTCAGCCCGCCCGCATGCGGTTGACCAGGCCATCGACCTGGGACCCCAGCGACCGCACCTCGTCGGCGACGGTGGAGGAGGCGGTCAGAACGCGGGTGGCGGATTCACCGGACTCCGCGGCGGCGCGGGCGACGGAGTCGATGTTGCGGCGGACATGCTGGGTGCCGTCGGCGGCCTCGCCCACATTGCGGGCGATCTCGCGGGTGGCGGCACTCTGCTGCTCGACCGCCGCGGCGACGGTGGCGGCGATCTCGTTGATCTCGCGGATGGTGCCTGCGATGGAGCGGATGGCGTCCACCGCATCCTGCGTCACCGACTGCATCGCCTGGATCTGGCTGGAGATCTCCTCCGTCGCCTTGCCGGTCTGGTTGGCGAGGCTCTTCACCTCGCTCGCCACCACGGCGAAGCCCTTGCCGGCCTCCCCGGCGCGGGCCGCCTCGATCGTCGCGTTCAGCGCCAGCAGGTTGGTCTGGCTGGCGATGTCGTTGATGAGCTGTACCACCTCGCCGATCTTGTTGGCGGACTGCGACAGGCCCTCCACCGTGCGGTCGGTGCGTTCGGCCTCGCCCGCAGCCTTGCGGGCGATCTGGCTGGAGGCGTGAACCTGACTGCCGATCTCCTGGATGGAGGCGGACAACTCCTCCGTCGCGGCGGCCACCGCCTTGACGCTGCCTTCGGCTTGCTGGGAGGTGCTGGCCGCGGTGGCCGCCTCGCCGGTGGTGGCCTCGGCGTTGCGGCTCATGCGCTGGGCCATATCCTGCATCTCTCCGGCGGCGCGGGCGACGCGATCGAGCACGCCGCGCACGCTGCTTTCGAAATTCTCGGCCATCTCGACCATGGCGCGGCGGCGTTCGCCGGCGGCACGGCTGCGTTCGGCTTCGGCGCGGGCGTTGGCCGCGCTCGCCTCGTTGGCGGTGTCGCGGAAGACCATCAGGGCGCGGGTCATGTCGCCGATCTCGTCGGAACCGGCTTTGGGAATCGGCGCATTCAGGTTGCCGGCGGCGATCGCCCGCATGGCGTCGGACAACTGGCCGATGCGCGCAACGATGTTGCGGCCGACGACGAACCACGCCAGCGCGGCGGCACCGATCAGGCTGGCGACCGCGAACAGGATCAGCATCTTGCGGCCGGCCGACAGCGCGTCGGTCGCTCCGGCGGCGGCGGTGTCCGCCTCCTGCTTCATCGCCGAAATCTGATCGTCGACCATGCCGGCGAACTGCCGGGCGATCTGGCGATTCTCCGCCAGAACCTTCTCGTTCTCTTCGGCGGCGGCGAGTTCGGAGCGGCGCAGCGTGAACAGGCTGTTGTCGCCCTTGCCGAAGCCGGCCAGGACCTCGGCGCTCTTGACCAGCTTCGGCAGCCCGTCGTCACCGGTGGCCTGAAGCGCCTTCAGCCGCTCCTCCATCGCCTTGGCGGCGGTGGTGAAACGGGTTTCCAGCATCGTCAGCCGTTCGGCGTTGGGCGCCTGCGTCGCCTCGTTCAGCGCGCCGACGGTGGCGGCGGCGTAGGTCGACAGCTCCAGATAGGTCCGGAAGCGGGCCAGCCCGTCGCCCAGCAGATCCTGCATGGAATCGCGTGTCTGGGAGCGGACATTGACGCTCGACAGCTTGATTTCCGCCTTCAGCCGCATCAGCGGGGATTCCATCTGCTCCAGCAGGGAAGCCTGTCGGCGTGCGGCCTCGGCCAGGACCTCGGCCGTCTTCTGGCGCAGGGCATCCCGTTCGGCGCTGCCGACCGGCAGTTCCAAGGCCTTGCGACGCATGTCGAAGACGCCGGTGGCGCCGTCGCCCAGTTGGAAGAAGGCGTCCAGCCCGTCGGAAGCCTCCTTGCTCAGGCGATCGCCGATCTGCGCGGTGGCGCTGACGATGCGGGCGGCCGATTCCAAATAGCTCTGCTGATGCTGGGTGACGGCGAAGGCGGTCTCCGCACTGCCGGCGCGGGTCAGCGACTCCGACGCCACGCCCAGGTCGCCGCGCACCTCATACATGGTGATGAGGGAGCGGACAGCGTCGCCCAGCGCATTCATGTCGCGCTCGGTGCTGTTGTCCAGCGTCTCGCCCTTGCTGCGCAGGGTGGCGCCGGCCCGCTCGGTCAGCGGGGCGAGGCTGGCGAGGAAGGCGTCATAGGATTTCGCCAGATCGACGGCCATCGCCTCGCGCGTGCCGCGGACGGACAGGCGCTGGTTGGCCGCGGCGTTGCCGTGCTCCAGCGTGGCGATCAGCCCTTCGGTCTTGCTGCGCAGCTCGCCGATCCGCGGGTCGCCGGAGCGGTGGGAGGCCAGTTCCTCCACCAGGGCGCCGAGCGTCTTGCCGTTGCCCATGATCTCGCCATAGACGCGCTCGCGCTCGCTCTGGCTTTCCGCGGCGGCCAGCACCGGGGCGGCGGCGGCGATGCCGCTGCTTTCGCCGGACAGGCGCTTCGCCAGTTCCATCTCCGGCAGGCCGGTGCCGACGATCTGCGTCAGCGGCCGTTCCACCGCCGAGAAGGACGTCAGCCCCACGATACTGGCGGCGACCGTCATGCCGGCCATGCCGGCGAAGGCGAGCAGAAGCTTGCCGCGTACGCCCATCCGTCTGCTGCGTGGGGTGCCGTCCTGGCGGTCCGGCATCATGGTGTCGTCACGCGCGTCCATCGTCATAATGCGTCCTGCTCCCCCGCAAATGTCTCAGATCGAGCTTTTTGCCCGTTTTGTTCGTTCCTGCCGGCCACGGACCGCTCCCCCACTCCCAGGGATTGGTTTCGATCCGCACTGCTTGGCTGACCAACCATACCGCAGTGTGGTTGACAGATCCTTACGGGGGAACTCTCATTTTCTGCCACTCCGGGTCATACCTATTTCGGATTACGGCCAACCGCCGGTGGATTCCGCATGCGTCATTATGACCATCCGCTACCCCCGAACGTTATAGAGCCTCTTCCCGACTCCGGCCGCGTGATAGTCTGCCCCGGAAATCATCGGCGAGGGGGAGAGGTATGCGGGTCTGGCAGGCGGCATTCGCACCTCCGGCGGCGGAGCTGGCTCCGCAGCCGGCCGATCTCGTCCTGGTCTTCGGTTCCGTCGAAATCTTCGACGGCCCGGACCTCGGCGCCCGGCTGGCCTCCACATTCCCCGGCGCCGTGATCGCCGGATGCAGCACGGCGGGCGAGATCGCCGGCGACGCCGTGCTCGACGGGTCCTGCACCGTCACCGCCATCCGCTTCGACCATGGCGGCGATGCGGTCGCGGTCGAGGCCGACATCGCCTCCGCCGACGACAGCCAGCGGGCAGGAGAAGTGTTGGGAGAGGCGCTTGCCGCCCGGCCCGGACTGTCGGGGGTTCTGCTGTTCGCCCGCGGCGTCGGCGTGAACGGCAGCGCGCTGATCGACGGGCTGTCCTCGCGACTGCCGGCGGGCCTTCCGGTGTCGGGCGGGCTGGCCGGCGACGGCGGTGCCTTCGTCCGCACGATGGTGCTGGGACCGTCCGGCGTGTCCGACAGCCGGGCGGTGGCGGTCGGGCTTTACGGCGGGAGCCTGCATCTCGGCCTCGGCTCCGTCGGCGGCTGGGAACCGTTCGGGCCGGCGCGCAAGGTGACGAAGGCCGTCGGCAACCTGCTGCTTCAGCTCGACGGCGAGCCGGCGCTGAACGTCTACAAGCGCTATCTCGGCGACTATGCCCGCGACCTGCCGGCGTCGGGCCTGCTGTTCCCGTTCGAACTGCTGAACGGCAACCATGATTCGGTCGGGCTGATCCGCACCATCCTCGGCGTCGACGAGGCGGCCGGCGGTCTGATCCTGGCCGGCACGGTGGAGGAGGGCTTCTTCCTGCGGCTGATGCACGCCAGCACCGACGGGCTGGTCGACGGTGCGGAGCAGGCCGGCGCCATCGCCGCCGCCGGAAGCGAGGGCGGCGGCGAGGGTGGGGCGGAGGGCGACCGGCTCGCCCTTCTGGTCAGCTGCGTCGGGCGCAAGCTGGTGATGGGCGACCGGGTGGAGGAGGAAGTGCAGGCGGTGGCCGACCGAATGGGCCCCGGCGCGGTGCTGGCCGGCTTCTATTCTTATGGAGAGATCGGACCGATGCGCGATCTGGTCGATTGCCGGCTGCACAACCAGACGATGACGGTCGCCCTGCTGACGGAACGCTGACCGCATGCACCGCCTGCTGCAAAGCCAGTTCAAGCGGGTGCTGGGCCTGCCGACCGTCGAGGCGGCGGACTCCGTCCTGGCGGAGCTGAGGGCGCTCGCCGGCACCGCCGGATTGTCGGCCGACGCATCGCGGATGCTGGAATCGCTGCCGACGCTGTTCGCCCGCATCGGCCAGAGCTACGAACAGGCCGACCGCGACCTGACGCTCAGGGCGCGCAGCCTGCAGCTGAGTTCGGAGGAACTGGCCGACACCAACGAGCGGCTGCGGCGCGAGGCGGCGGCGCAGGCCCACGCCATCCGCAGGCTGCGCGGCATCGCCAACAGCCTGCTGCGGGCGGACGGCCGCCCCGAACTGCCGGATTCCGCCGACAGCGGGCCGACCGACAGCCTGGAACGGCTGAGCCAGCTGATGGCGGGACTGGTGGAGGAACGCTCGGCGGCCCAACGGGCGCTGGAGCAGCAGAAATTCGCGCTCGACCAGCATGCCATCGTCAGCATCACCGACCACCGCGGCATCATCACCTACGCCAACGACAAGTTCTGCCAGATCAGCGGCTATTCCCGCGAAGAGCTGCTGGGCCGGTCGCACCGCATCGTCAATTCCGGCCGCCATCCCTCGGGCTTCTTCGCGGAGATGTGGCATACCGTCATGGACGGGCAGGTCTGGCACGGCGAGATCTGCAACCGCACCAAGGCGGGCGAGGAGTATTGGGTCGCGGCGACCATCGTCCCGCTGCTGACCACCGACGGCCAGCCGCACCAGTACATCGCCATCCGCACCGACATCACCGAGCGCAAGCGGATGGAGGCGGAGCTGGAGGACAGCCGCCGCTTCCTGCAGAGCATCACCGACAGCATGGGCGAGGGCGTCTTCTCGCTGGACCGAAACGGCTTCTGCACCTTCCTGAACCCGGAGGCGGAGCGGCTGCTCGGCTGGTCGCTCGCGGACCTGCGCGGCATCACCCTGCATGACGCCGTGCATTACAAGGACGGGCAGGGGCGGCCGGTCGCCGGCGAGGACTGCGCGGTGCTGAACACGGTGCGGCGCGGCGAGATCCACCGTTCGGAAACCGACCATTTCGTCCGGCGCGACGGCACCATCTTCCCCATCGCTATCACCGCGGTGCCGCTGCGCGAGGATGGCCGCATCGTCGGTTCCGTCACCGTCTTCCAGGACATCACCGAACGCCAGCGCATGCTGACCGCCCTGCAGGAAAGCGAGGAACGGCTGACGGTGGCGCTCGACGCCTCCAACACCGGGCTGTGGGACTGGAACCCGGTGTCGGACCACGCCTATTTCTCCGACCGGTGGCTCGGCATGCTGGGCTATGCCCCCGGCGAGTTGCCGGGCAACGGCGCCACCTGGCTTGGGCTGCTGCACGACGGCGACCGCGACCGCGTGCTGGCGACGCTGGAGGAGCATGTGGCCGGCCGCGCCGCGGTCTACGAGGTTGAATTCCGCATGCGCCACAAGTCGGGCGCCTGGGTCTGGATCCTGTCGGCCGGCAAGGTGACGGAGCGCGACGCGGACGGCCTGCCCACCCGCATCACCGGCATCCACAAGGACGTGACCGACCGCAAGCGGACCGAGGACGAGCTGGCCCGCGCCAAGGAGGAGGCCGACCGCGCCAACCGCCAGAAGAGCGACTTCCTGGCCAACATGAGCCACGAGATCCGCACGCCGATGAACGCGGTGATCGGGCTCAGCCACCTGATGATGAAGACGGAGCTGTCGCCGCGCCAGCGCGACTATCTGGACAAGATCCACGCCTCCTCGCGCAGCCTGCTCGGCATCATCAACGACATCCTCGACTTCTCCAAGGTCGAGGCCGGAAAGCTGACGATCGAGGCGATCCCCTTCCACATCGGCGACGTGCTGCAGGAGGTGGCGACGGTCGTCCTGCCCAAGGTGCGGGAAAAGGGGTTGGAGCTGATCGTCGACCTGCATGGCGGCGTGCCGGGCACCCTGGTCGGCGACCCGCTGCGGCTGGGGCAGGTGATCCTCAACCTCGTCTCCAACGCCGTGAAGTTCACGGAGCGGGGCGAGGTGGTGGTGACGGTGGGCGGGCGCATCGGCACCGGCGACGATTACCGGCTGGAGGTGGAGGTCTGCGACCCCGGCATCGGCATGTCGGCGGAACAGGCGGCTGCGCTGTTCCGCCCCTTCACCCAGGCCGACAGCTCCACCACGCGGCGCTTCGGCGGCACCGGGCTGGGGCTGGCGATCTGCCGGCAGCTGGTGGAGCTGATGGGCGGCGGGGTGTCGGTCGAAAGCCGGCCGGGGGAAGGCAGCATCTTCCGCTTCTCCATCCGCTGCCGGGTCGCGGCCGGCGACACCGCCGACGACCGGCTGCCGCGCGACCTGATGGAACGCCGGGTTCTGGTGGTGGACGACAGCGACGCCGTGCGCTCCATCCTGACAGACATGCTGGAACGCTTCGGCCTGACCGTGGAATCGGTCGGCGACGGCTGGTCGGCGCTGCGCCGGCTGGAGGAGGGGCAGGCCGGGGCGAAGCCGCCGGTGGAGCTGGTGGTGCTGGACTGGCGCATGCCGGATCTCGACGGGGTGGAGACCCTGCGCCGCCTGCGCGCGCTGCCGGGCGCCCAGCCGCCGGTGGTGATGACCACCGCCTATGGCGCCGACGGGGTGCAGGGGGCGCTGGATGGGGCGTTGGGAGAAACGGCCGGCCCCGCCGGACCGGTCACCGCCGTGCTGGAAAAGCCGGTGACGCCCTCCGCCATGTTCGATTCGGTGATGATTGCGCTGGGCGGGGCGGCCCGGCCCGCCGATATCGCCCGCCGGGTGAACGATCCCGCCCAGTCGACCGAGCTTTCGGCGCTGGTCGGGCGCAGCGTTCTGCTGGTGGAGGACAATCCCGTCAACCAGCAGGTCGCCTGCGGCCTCTTGGAACTGGTCGGCATCGAGGCGACGGTGGTCGGCAGCGGCGAGGAGGCGCTGCAATGCCTGCGCGAGGTGAAGTTCGACCTCGTGCTGATGGACGTGCAGATGCCGGGGCTGGACGGCTATGAGACGACGCGGCTGATCCGGCGCGAGCTGGAGCTGTCGAGCCTGCCGATCATCGCCATGACCGCCCACGCCATGGCCGGCGACCGCGAACGCTGCCTCGATTCCGGCATGAACGACCATGTCTCCAAGCCGATCGATCCGGACACGCTGTATGCGGCGCTCGCCCGCTGGCTGAAGCCGGTGCGCGGGATCGGGGGTGCCGCAGCCGGAACGGCCGCGATGCCGGCCGCCGCCGTATCGGCGGCACCGGCGCTGCCCGACAGCCTTCCGGCGCTGGACCTTGCCGTCGCCCGGCGCAATGTGAACGGCAACCTCGCCCTGCTGCGCCGGATCCTGATCGATTTCGCCGTTACCCACGAAGGAGAGGCCATACGCCTGGCCGCCGCGGTGCGGGAGGAACGCTGGAAGGATGTGCTGCGGCTGTCCCACACGCTGAAGGGCACCGCGGCCACGGTCGGCGCCATGGACCTGTCCGCCCTGGCGGGGCGGATCGAAGCCGGCGCGATGACGGTGCCGCCGGTCCTGGACGACGACATGCTCGACCGGCTGGCCGACGCGCTCGCGCTGGTGGTGGAGGGGATCGGCACCCTCGGGCGACCGGCGGCGGACAGCGTCCCGGCGGCAGGACCGTTGGTTGCGCCGCCATCCTCGGCGGCAGGGCTTCCGCTTCCGCGCGACCTGCTCCGGGCCGCCCTGCCGCTGGCCGACCGGCTGGGCGGCCTGCTGATCGCCGGCGACCCGGAGGCGGGCGATCTGGCCGATGCGCTTGCCCGCCTGCTGGCCGGCAGCCCGGTGGCGCAAATGGCCGAACGGGTGAACCGCCATGCCGGCGCCTTCGATTTCGACGATGCGGCCACCGCCCTGACAGACCTGCGCGACCGCCTGCGTGACTGGAGAGAGACCGCGACATGAGCCTGCCGAACCCGGTTGCCCTGCCGAACGGCGATAAGCCGCGCATCCTGGTGGTCGACGACGAGCCTATCAACCTGAAGGTCATGGCCGACCTGCTGCGCGACAGCTATGGCCTGATCGTGGCGAAGGACGGGCCGCAGGCGCTCGCCCGTCTGTCCGGCGATCCGCTGCCCGACCTGATCCTGCTGGACGTGATGATGCCAGGCATGGACGGGTTGGAGGTCTGCCGCAAACTGAAGGAGGATGCCCGCACCAGCGAGGTCCCGGTGATCTTCATCACCGCCATGGGACAGGTCCATGACGAGACCCGCGGGTTCGAGGTCGGGGCCGTCGACTACATCACCAAGCCGATCTCCCCGCCGGTGGTTCTGGCCCGCGTCCGCACCCACATCGCCCTGCGCGAGGCGCGGCGCGCGCTCGCCGCCCAGAACCGGCAGTTGGAGGACCGGGTGGCGGAGCGCACGCGCGACCTGCTGCGCGCCCAGGACGCCACCATCCGCGCCATGGCCTCGCTGGCGGAAACCCGCGACAACGAGACCGGCAACCACATCCGCCGGACCCAGAACTATGTGCTGGCGCTCGCCCTGCATCTCAGCCGCGATCCGCGCTATGCCGGCCGGCTGGACGAGGAAACCATCGAGCTGCTCTACAAATCGGCGCCGCTGCACGATGTCGGCAAGGTCGGCATCCCGGATTCGATCCTGCTGAAGCCGGGCAAGCTCAGCGACGACGAATTCCATGTGATGAAGACCCACGCGGCGCTGGGCCACGACGCCATCTTCGCCGCCGAAGGGCAGGCGGAAATCGCGTTGGCCGGCGAAAGCTCCTTCCTGCGCATCGCGCGGGAGATCGCGCACGGCCACCACGAGCGCTGGGACGGTACCGGCTATCCGCAGGGATTGGCGGGGGAGGCGATCCCGCTATCGGCCCGGCTGATGGCGGTCGCCGACGTGTACGACGCGCTGATCAGCCGCCGCTGCTACAAGCCGCCCTTCCCCCACGAGAAGGCGGCGGCGATCATCCGCGAAGGCAGCGGCAGCCATTTCGATCCCGCCATCGTCGCCGCCTTCACCGCGCTGGAGGACGAGTTCATGGATATCGCGAGCCGCTACAGCGACGAGGAGTGAGCGCGCGGTCCCGCCGCTAAATCCAGGAATCGTCCCCACCGCCGCTGCCGCCGTCGTCGAAGGACGAATCGTCGTACGACGCATCGTCGGCCGGCGGCGGATCGGGGTCATAAGAGGCATCCTGCGCCGCATCCTGCGCCGTATCGCCCTGCGGCCCCTGGTCGTCACCGTTGTAATTGTTGTTGATGATGGTCTCGTTGATCGTCTCGCCGCCCAGGGGCTGGGCCATCGCCGTGCCGAAGGGACCGGGCGAATGATGCAGCAGCGAGGAGATGGCGCTTGCCGCCAGCATGCCGCCGGCCACCCCCGCGGCGGTCTGCGCCGCTCCGGCGAAGAACCCGCCGCCGCGCGGGGCCATGCCCTGCTGCGGGAAGGGGGGCGGGCTGTATTGCTGCGGCGGATAGGCCGCTCCCGGCGCGGCACCCCAGGGGCTGCGGCCGGCGACCGGCTGTCCTTGGGCGGGCTGTCCTTGCGCCGGCTGGGAATAGGATGGGGCAGGGGGAGGTTCGGCGCCGCGGCCCCAGGGGCTGCGGCCGATGCCGAGCGCGTTCGACAGGAAGCTGCCGCCGGATTGCGCCGGCTGGGCCGGGCGGTCGCGCAGTTGCCGCTCCAGATCCTCGATCCGGGTCTGGGCCGCGGTCAGCGCCTGCTGCTGCACCAGCACCGTCTGTGCCATGTAATAGGACGACAGCGGCTGGTCCTGGACCGACCGGCGGATGAAGTCCTCCGCTTCGGCGTCGCGCGGCTGGGATTGCTGCTGCGTTTCCACCTCGCGCAGGCGGCGGAACAGATCGGACAGAAGCGTGCGTTCCTCGGGGGTCATCGACGTCTCCTAACATGGCGCCCATCGCAAGGGGCGCCTCTCCTTGATGTGGAGTCACCATCCCCCGCCGGACAAGTCCCCAGTTGGGCGGCCCCGCTCCCGCAGGCCATTCTACCGCCCGACGTGGACATGGTCATTTCATTTCGGGACATCTGCAACATTGCGCAAACGCACCAGCAACTTGCCGAACATTCCGAACGCGGTTCTTTGGATGGTGGACTGTTGGCCTGACCATTGTGGGAATAGGGGCGGCTATATCGGCTATGGCGTCGCCGCGCTTAACATATGACATTGACGGGGGTGCCTTTTTACCAACCGATAGGCCACATTTGTGATGCGACCGCCCGGCGGCGCCGGTTGCAAAGCCGAGACCAAGAATGAACAGGCGCCGAGAGATGGTGGAACTGACCGACCTGGAGCGCGATGCGCTGACCGAGTTGGTGAACATGGGGGTCGGTCGCGCCGCCACCCATCTCAGCCGCATGGTCAACGACCAGGTCCTGCTGTCCGTGCCGACCGTGGACATCGTCAGCCGGCAGGAGGCGTCGGATTTCCTGACCGCGCGCGAACGCACCGGGCTGGTGGCGGTGGAGCAGCAGTTCCAGGGTTCCTTCGACGGCCGCGCCATGCTGATCTTTCCGGAGGCCAACAGCCTGGAACTGGCCCGCGCGGTCCTGGGCGGCGAGCTGACCCTGGCGGAGATCGTGGATCTGGAGCAGGACGCCCTGGCCGAGATCGGCAACATCATCCTGAACGGCTGTCTCGTGGTGGTCGCCAACGCGCTGAGGGACCGGCTGACCATCTCGCTGCCGGCGGTTCTGCGCGGCGACGGCGCCAACATCCTGACCGACAAGGCCGGAGGCCCGGACGAGCTTGTGCTGTTCCTCTACATCGATTTCACCATCCGCAGCCGCAGCATCCGCGGTTACATCGCCCTGCTGATGGGGGTATCGTCCCTGCAGTCGCTGAAACAGCTGATTCATGCCTTCATCGAAGGCATCGCGTCCGAAGAACCCTCATCCGCCGGAACGTCGCATGGCTCCCAGATTGCCTGAACAACCCACCTGGGCCCTCGATGTCCTGGGCGCACTGGATGCCGGCATCCTGCTTCTGGACCGCCATTGCCGCGTCCTCTACTGGAACAGCTGGATGGAGCAGGCCTCCACCCTGAGGGCCAGGGAGATTTTGGGGCACGACCTGTTCGACGCCCTGCCGAACCTGCGCGAATCGCGCCTGCACATCGCCGTGCGCGACACGCTGGCTACCGGCGCCCCCGGCGTGCTGTCGCACACGCTGAACCCGATGCTGTTCCCGCTGCGCTTGGCCGACGGGCGGCGGATGGTCCACAATGTGGTGATCCGCCCGCTGCTGTCCAACGCAGTGTCGCCCCATTCGCAATCTGCGGGCAGCGAGGCGCGCTGCCTGATCCAGGTGACCGACGTCACCGCGTCGGTGAACCGCGAACGGGTGCTGCGCGAACAGCGCGACGCGCGTTACCGCGCCATCGTCGACACCGCCCCGGACGCCATCATCACCACCGACACCCGCGGCATGGTGCAGTGGATGAACGGCACCGCCACCCGCCAATTCGATTACCGCCCGGACGAGCTGATCGGCCAGAGCGTCACCGTGCTGCTGGGCGACGATGCACCCGACTGGATCGCCATGGCCGAGCGCAGCGGACCGGGTGTCACCGGAGTGGACGCCGCCACCCAGCCGGTGGAACTGTCCGGCCGGCGCCGCGACGGCAGCCACATCGACCTGGAACTGTCGATGGCGCGTTGGGAATCGGAAGGGCGCAGCTTCATCACCGGCATCCTGCGCGACATCACCGAACGCCGCCGCACCCGCGAGGAACTGCGGACCAGCGCGCTCGCCATGCGCCAGCTGGCCGAACAGACCAAGGCGACGCTGGACGCGCTGCCGGCCTTCATCGCCGTGCTCGACCGCTCCGGCCATATCGTGTCGGTCAACCGGGCCTGGGCGGAAGCCGGGCCGGAGACCAGCTTTCTCGGCCAGGGCTGCATCGTCGGCGACGATTATCTCGACCATTGCGGCCGGGGCGAGACCGCCGATCCGCGGGCGGACGATGTGATGGAGGGCTTGCGCACGCTGCTGAGCGAGGGTGGCCCGCCGGTGTCGGCCGAGTACGTCACCAACTCCCAGCACTGGTTCCGCTGCCTCGCCGCCCCGATGCCGGCCGGACCCTTCGGCGGCACGGTGCTGATGCACATCGACGTGACGGAGATCAAGTCGATGGAAGCGGCGCTGCGCAAGCTGGTCGGCCAGAAATCGACCCTGCTGCGCGAGGTCAACCACCGCGTCAAGAACAGCCTGCAACTGGTCTCCAGCCTGCTGACGCTGCAGACTCTCAGCCTACCCGACGAACGGGTGCGGGTGCATTTCCAGGACGCCCGCAGCCGCATCGAGGCGATCGCCCGCGTCCATAACCGGCTCTATCAGGCCGACCAGTTCCAGACCATCGAGTTCGGCACATACCTGAACGAGCTGTGCGAGGATCTGGCGCGTGCGTCGGGCGGAGACAGCATGTGCGACATCGACGTGCGGTCGGACGTGATCGACCTGCCGATCGACCATGCCGCGCCGCTCGGCCTGATCGCGAACGAGCTGATCACCAATGCGGTCAAGCATCGCGGCGAAGAGCCGGCGCGGGTGACGGTGACTTTCATGCGCGAGGCCGACGACCTTGCCCTGACCGTTTCCGATCGCGGTCCGGGGCTGCCGTCCAACTTCGACATCCGCAAGAGCCGCAGCCTGGGCATGCGCCTGATCTCGAGCCTCGCCGGCCAGATCCGGGCCAGCGTCGACATCGACACCACGCCGCAGGGCACCACCTTCCGCATCGAACTGCCGGTGCCGGACGAGGTGCCGCTTCTCGAAGCGACGTCCACCGAGGAGATCGGGGGATGAAGATCCTGCTGGTGGAGGACGAGGTGCTGATCGCTCTGGAACAGCAGCTCTATCTGGAGAATGTCGGCCACAGCATCATCGGCCCGGCGATCACCGCGACGGAGGCGATGGAGATCGCCACGGCCGACAAGCCCGATCTGGCGCTGGTCGACGTGCATCTGGGCATGGGCTCCAACGGAATCGACGCTGCCCGCGGGCTGACGAAGCTGGGCGTGCCCTGCCTGTTCATCACGTCGTTCCGCGACGAGTTGAAGAAGGACGGCCCGCTGACCGGCATCGGCTGTCTGCCCAAGCCCTTCACCGAAAGCGGCCTGATCGCCGCCGTCGACGTCGCCCGCGCGATCCTGGCGGGGGAGAGGCCGCGCAACGTGCCGCAGACGATGGAACTGTTCGTGTGAGGGGAGGGGGGCGATACCCCCTCACCCCGCATCCGGAAAATCGGCCCCCAGCGTCGTCTTCTCCCAGGCGTCGATTTCATCCAGCACCGAGCGCAGCTTGCCGCGCACGCCCTCTAGCGCCGGGCGGCCGAGCACGAGGCGGAGTGGCGGGTTCTCCGCATTCACCGCAGTGATGATCGCCTCGGCCGCTCGCACCGGATCGCCCGGCTGCTTGCCGCTGTAGCCGGAAATCTGCTTGCGCCGCGCGCCGGAGGTCTGTTCGTAATCGTCGATCCAGGTCGCCGACTGCTTCAGCGAACGCCCGGCCCAGTCGGTGCGGAACGGCCCCGGCTCTACGATCAGCACGCGGATGCCCAGCGGCGCCACCTCTTTCGACAGCGACTCCGACAGCCCCTCCACCGCGAATTTGGTGGCGGCGTAATAGCCGGAGCCCGGAAAGCCGACCATGCCGCCTTGGGACGAGATGTTGACGATGTGGCCGGCGTGGCGCGCCCGCATCCCCGGCAGCACCGCCCGCGTCACCGCGGCCAGCCCGAAGACGTTGGTCTCGAACATCGCGCGGATCTCCGCATCCTCGCCTTCCTCGATGGCGGAGAGGTAGCCGTAGCCGGCGTTGTTCACGACAACGTCGAGCCGGCCGAACGCCTCTTCCGCCTCGCGGACGGCGCGGGCGACCTGAGACTGGTCGGTGACGTCCAGCGCGATGGCGCGTCCGCGGTCGCCATGGCCGGCCAGCAGGTCGTCCAGCTTGCGCGGATCGCGCGCGGTCGCGGCGACACGCCAGCCCTTCTCCAGGACCAGCCGCGCCAGTTCGCGGCCGAAGCCGGTCGAACAGCCGGTGATGAACCAGACGGGCGTGTCGGTTGCGGTCTGTGCCATGACGACTCCTGCGGTCTCTCGTGATGCGCCGTTGCCGGCGAACTGAGTTGGTCGCCAGGGACATACGCCGCCGCACCGGCGCGGCCACCCCTCCTTTCGGCCCCACCCTTCGGTAAGGGGAATGGTCCGCTCAGCCGCCGATCCGGCGGATCGGTTCCGGCGCCGACTGCTGTTCGAACAAGCGACGGTACAGCCCGCCCGCGCGGTGGAGCAGGGCGGCATGGCTGCCTTCCTCGACCACCCGTCCCTGGTTGAAGACCAGGATGCGGTCCAGCGTGCGCACGGTGGACAGGCGGTGGGCGATGATGATGGCGGTGCGGCCCTGCATCAGCCGTTCGATGGCCTCCTGGATCAGCGCCTCCGATTCCGAATCCAGGCTGGAGGTCGCCTCGTCCAGAATCAGGATCGGCGCGTCGGCCAGGAAGGCGCGGGCCAGCGCCACCCGCTGCCGCTCGCCGCCCGACAGCTTGACGCCGCGCTCGCCGACCAGCGTCGCATAGCCCTTCGGCAGGCTGGCGATGAAGTCGTGGGCGTTGGCCAGCTGGGCCGCCCGCTCGATTTCCGCCATCGACGCGCCGGGCCGGCCATAGGCGATGTTCTCCGCCAGGGTGCGATGGAACAGGATCGGCTCCTGCGGAACGATGGCGATCTGCGAGCGCAGCGACTGCTGGGTCGTCGCCGCGACCTCCTGCCCGTCGATCAGCACACGGCCGTTCGTCACGTCGTACAGGCGCTGGATCAGCTTGACGAAGGTGGTCTTTCCCGACCCCGACGGCCCGACCAGACCGACACGCTCCCCGGCCCTGATGGTCACGGACAGGTCGCGGTAGAGCGGGGTGGTGTGGCCGCCATATTGGAAGGTGACGTGATCGAAGCGCACCTCGCCCGCGCCGATGCGGATCGGCGTCGCGTCCGGCCGGTCCTCCACCCCCAGCGGCTCGGCGTGGATCGCCACCAGCTCCTCCATCTCATTGACGGAGCGCTGGAGGTGGTTGATGTGCATGCCGATGTCGCGCAGATAGCCATGCACGACGAAATAGGTGGTCAGCACATAGGCCACGTCGCCCGGCGTCGCCTGCCCCCGCCACCACAACCACAGCGCAGTCGCCACCACGCTGCTGCGGATCAGCAGCAGAACCACCAGCTGCACGGTGCTGTGGCGGGTGTGGCGGGTCCAGGTGCGGTGGGTGCGGCGGCTCCACTTGTCGACCACGCCGGCCAGCCGCCCGTCCTCGCGCGGCTCGGCGCCGAAGGCCTTGACCACGGCGTTGCAGCCGATGGCGTCGGCCAGCGTCCCGCCCAGCTTCGTATCCCAGGCGTTCGACAGCCGGGCGGCCGGCGCGATGTAGAGGGTGGAGAACATCACCGTCATCGCGATGTAGACCGCGGTGCCGAGCGCGATGACCAGCCCCATCGCCGGCCAATGCAGCCCCAGCGTTACCATCGTGCCGATCAGCACGACCAGCGACGGCCACAGCGCCAGCAGCAGCGTGTCGTCCAGCGTGTCGAGCGCCCACATGCCGCGGGTGATCTTGCGCACCACCGACCCGGCGAAGCTGTTGGCGTGCCAGTCGGTGGAAAAGCGCTGGATGCGGTGGAAGCTGTCCTGACCGACATCGGCCATGATGCGCAGGGTGAAGGGGATGACGCCGCTCCAGGCGATATGGCGCATCACCACCATGCCGACGCCCAGCGCCACCATGGCGCCGAAGGCGTTCAGCGCCGCATGCAGCGCCGCGTCGCGGTCGCCCGGCAGCAGGGTCAGCGCATCGACCAGCCGGCCGGCGAACAGCGGCATGAAGACGTCGGCCAGAGTCGACAGGGCGATGGCCCCGGCGATGCCGACGGCCAGCGGGGTCTGGCGGCGCCAGTGACGGAAGGTGAAAGCCAGAACGCTGCGGATGGCGTTCGGCCGTGGGGTACGTTTCGACTGAGCCATTGGAATCCAACCGGGGCAGGGCCGGCCATGAAGGCGGCGGCGCCGTTGGGGGAATGGGGAATGGTCGCGGTGCGCGGCTTGAGGCAGCCGGCGCGAAACTTAATGCGACAATGATCGCCCTCTCTCCCCCGGGGAGAGGGAGGGGACCCACGAAGTGGGGAGGGTGAGGGGGATGCGCGGCGGGACTCTACGAGAATCCTCGCCGTGCGCCCCCCTCACCCTGACCCTCTCCCCAGGGGGGAGAGGGGAATGGGGCGTTTACCCTTTACCGTCACCGACCCTTCAAGTTCGTCTGGCGCGGCTTCATGCCGGACGGCTTGCCCCCAGCCCCAGCCGGCTTCGCCCCCGGCGGCTTGCCCACCGGCGGCACCACGCGGCGGCCCTGGCCGGCCTGCTGGGTCAGGAAGGACTTACACTTCGGCCCCTTCTCCCGCGGCTTCGCCGTGGCACCCACCGGCTGCCAGGCCGGGATCAACTGCTCGTCGCCCGGTCCGATCAGGTCCTCGCGGCCCAGGCGCTTCAGCGCCTCGCGCAGGATCGGCCAGTTCTCCGGATCGTGGTAGCGCAGGAAGGCCTTGTGCAGCCGGCGCTGCTTCAGGCCCTTGGCCGACGACACCATCTCCGACCCGACGCGGCGCACCGGGCGCAGGGGGTTGCGCTCGCTGTGGTACATCGCCGTCGCCAGCGACATCGGCGAGGGCAGGAAGGTCTGCACCTGATCCGCCTTGAAGCCGTTCCGCTTCAGCCACAGCGCGAGGTTCATCATGTCCTCGTCCGTGGTGCCGGGGTGAGCGGCGATAAAATAGGGGATCAGGTAGAGCTTCTTGCCCGCCTCCTTCGCCGCCTTGTCGAACATCCGCTTGAATTCGTCGTATGCGCCCATGCCGGGCTTCATCATCTTGGCCAGCGGACCCGGCTCGGTGTGTTCCGGCGCGATCTTCAGGTAACCACCGACATGGTGGGTCACCAGTTCCTTCACATATTCCGGGTTGCGCACGGCGAGGTCGTAGCGCAGCCCCGACGCGATGTGGATCTTCTTCACCCCAGGCACCGCGCGGGCCTTGCGGTAGAGCTGGACCAGCGAGGAGTGGTCGGTGTTCAGGTTCTTGCAGATGTCCGGAAAGACGCAGGACGGCCGCCGGCAGACGGATTCCGTCTCCTTGTCCTTGCAGGCGAGCCGGTACATGTTGGCGGTCGGCCCGCCCATGTCGGAGATGACGCCGGTGAAGCCCTTGGTCTTGTCGCGGATATGCTCGATCTCGCGAAGGATGGAGCCTTCCGACCGGCTCTGGATGATGCGCCCCTCATGCTCGGTGATCGAGCAGAAGGAACAGCCGCCGAAGCAGCCGCGCATGATGTTGACGGAGAAGCGGATCATCTCCCAGGCCGGGATGCGCGCATCGCCATAGGACGGATGCGGCGCCCGCGCATAGGGCAGGTCGTACACGCCGTCCATCTCGTTGGTTTCCAGCGGGATCGGCGGCGGGTTCAGCCAGACGTCGCGGTCGCCGTGGCGCTGGACCAGCGCGCGGGCGTTGCCGGGGTTACTCTCCTGGTGCAGCACGCGGCTGGCATGGGCGTAGAGCACCTTGTCGGCCGTCACCTGCTCGAAGCTGGGCAGCCGAACCGCCATGCGGTCGGCACCCTCGGCACGCGGCGAGACCGGGGCGGACGGATCGTCAATGGAACTGCTGTCGACCACCGTCCAGCCTTCCGGGAGGGAAGACCGCATGATGGCAGTGCCACGGATGTCGGTCATCGCCTTGGGCGATTCCCCCTTCAGCGCGCGCTGGGCGATCTCGATGATGGCGCGTTCGGCATTGCCGTAGACCAGCATGTCCGCCTTGGAATCGACCAGGACGGAGCGGCGGATCTTCTCGCTCCAGTGATCGTACTGGGCGATGCGGCGCAAGCTGGCCTCGATGCCGCCCAGGACGATGGGCACGTCCTTGAAGGCCTCGCGGCAGCGCTGGGAATAGACGATGACGGCGCGGTCCGGCCGCTTCCCGCCCTCGTCGTTCGGCGTGTAGCTGTCGTTGTGACGCAGGCGACGGTCGGCCGTGTAGTGGTTGACCATCGAATCCATGTTGCCGCCGGTCACGCCCCAGAACAGCCGCGGCTTGCCCAGGATCTTGAACGGCTCCGCACTGCTCCAATCCGGCTGGGCGATGATGCCGACGCGCAGGCCCTGTGATTCCAGCAGCCGGCCGATGATCGCCATGCCGAAGCTGGGATGGTCGATATAGGCGTCGCCGGTGACGACGATGACGTCGCACTGGTCCCAGCCCAGCCGGTCCATTTCCGCACGCGACATCGGCAGGAAGGGCGCCGCCTTGGGGCGCACGCTCCGGTCCGGACGGTGAGTGAACAGGTTGGGGGCCGCGAGCATCGCGTTCTCCGGGTCTCTATCAACAATGCGGATGGATAAGCCGACAGTCTTACCTTGTCGGCCGGCAAAATCCCACCGCTGATAACGCAGCGGAGCAATGGGACATTGTGCGGGGTGGCGCGACAGCTATGTGGGACGCCCCACAGCCGGTGCAAGGGCCAGCCATGGGTGTCGGGCGCGGGGCAGGGTGCCGTTCAGGCGGCGACGCCGTCCGGCCCCACGGCCCGCCCATTGCGGCGCGCCACCACCCAGCCGATCAGCGCACCGGCCAGCAGCACCAGCGCCGCGATCAGGAAGGCCGCACCCGGAAGCGGGAACAGCGCTTCGCTGCCCACCGACGCGGAATAGACCGCCCCGAAGAAGACCGGCGACAGGATGCCGGCGACGCTGGCCACGCTCATGTTGGCGCCCTGCAACTGACCCTGTTCGGACGGGCTGACCCGCTGCGTCATCAGCGACTGGATGGTCGGCATCGCCAGCCCCCACAGCGCGTTCGGCAGGATGGCGAGCGCGAACCAGCCGCCATTCGGCGCCAGCCCCATGCAGGCCAGCCCGACGGCCCCGCCGAACAGGCCGACGACCATCGTGCCGCGGTCGCCCAGCCATTTCACCATGCGCGACACCACCAGCCCCTGCATGACCATGTCGAGCGCGCCGACCACCGCCAGCAGAAGCCCGACATCCCAGGCGCTCCAGCCATAGCGGTGCGCGGCATAGAGCACAAAGACGGCGGGGAAGACCTGATGGGAGACATGAAGCATGAAATTGACCATCGACAGACCCGACAGTTCCGGATGGGACCGCAGCAGGCGCAGCGCCCCGAACGGGTTGGCCCGCCGCCAGGAAAAGGCCATGCGGCTTTCCGGCGGTAGCGATTCCGGCAGCACCACCAGACCATAGAGGAACGCCAGCCCGCTGAGCAGGCCCGCCCCCCAGAAGGGTGCCCGCGGCGAAATTTCGCCCAGCAGACCGCCCAGCAGCGGACCGGCGACGAAGCCGGCGCTGAACGCGGCGCCGATCAGGCCATAGGCCCGCGCCCGCTGCTCCGGCGGCGTCACGTCGGCCATATAGGCGAAAACGGTGGTGAAGCTGGAGGAGGTGATGCCGGCGACCGCCCGCCCGACCACCAGCCACCACAGGTTCGGCGCCACCGCCATCAGCACATAATCCGCCGCCAGCCCCAGCGCAGACAGCAGGATCACCGGCCGCCGTCCGAAGCGGTCGGACAGCGACCCGATCACCGGGGAGCAGAAGAATTGCATCAGCGCCCACAGCGCGATCAGCGCACCATTGATGGTGCCGGCCTGCGCGTCGGCTCCGGCGAACTGCTCGATCAGCGCCGGCAGCACCGGAATGACGATGCCCATCGCGACAATATCGAGCGCCGCGGTGACGAGAATGAAGGCCGTCGCGGCTTTGCGCGGACGAAGAACGGGAGACATGGGAAAGCCTTCAGGAACAACGAGGTTTAAGGCGCCCGAACAGGGCGCGGGCGCGCCCCGGCCAGAGAGGGCAGGCCGGGCGGCATCGCGCAATCAAGCATAATCATAGGCTGCGTGCGGCCGATTGTGAAGTGAAATATTTCCGATGGCGGATGTATTTTGTCGACGCACTCGCTGAGGTCGGATCGCCCATCACCGCCAACGGCAAAAGCACGTATGCGCTGATTGCTTCGTCATCCCTCCAGGGTGCGCTCGATCCGGCGGTCCGGCACCAGCCACAACAGGATCACCAGGACGTACAGCAGGATGGACAGCCATTGCAGGATGAAGGCCGCTGGAATGGCCACCGCATAGATGGCTATGCTGATCTTGCCCTTCAGATCGGCACCGACGGCACGGGCCACCGCCGACTCCCGGCCGCCGCAGGCGATGATCGCATGTTCGGTCAGGCTGTAGCCGACCGCCGCCATGCCGAGGACGACGCCATAGGCCGCCGTCGCCACCGGCGAGAACGAACTATCGTCGAGCCAGCGGATGACGAAGGGAACCAGCGACAGCCAGAACAGTAGAAAAAGATTCGCCCACAGAACCCGCCCGTCGCTCCGCGTGGTCGCCTGCAAAAGATGATGATGGTTGTTCCAGTAGAGTCCGACATTGATGAAGGACAGCACATAGGCCAGCAGAATGGGAACACGCTCCGCCAGTGCGGCGAGACTGCCGTCGACCGGCACCTTCAACTCAAGCACCATGATGGTGATGACGATCGCCAGCACCCCATCGGTGAACGCCTCCATCCGGCCGGTCTTCATGATCGATCTCCGAAGCGTCAGACCGCTGCCGGCGCGGCAGCGACGGGGTGAAGCGCGCAGACTGCGGTGCCGGCCAGCACCAGAGCGCCGACGACGGCCAGGGGAAGCACCAGTCCGCTCTGCATCACCATGACGGCGCCGATGGCGGCTCCGAGGAAGATCGCCGCCACGCTGGCCAGCCGCCTGCCGAGGTTGATGTTCGTCCCGCCGGCGAGGCTGGAATCGGCGGCCAAGCCGGTCACGGTCAGGGTCAGAACCGTCGTGGTCAGGTCGGGAACCTTCAATTGCCGGACGGTCCCGTTGCGGAAGCCCATGGCGAACCCGGTCAGGGCGATGATCGCATAGATGCCGAACGCCCTGGATTGCCCCCCGGCCGTGAGGTCGGCATCGAAGCCGGCAGCGACGACCGCCGCGATCCAGAACAGCGACGTTTCGAAGAGAGCCGCGGCCAGCAGCCAGTGCCGCATCGGCCGCCCGGCCAGCGTCCGGCCGAGCCGGCCGGCGATCAGGGCGCCGGCAAGGAAGGAGACCAGCGCCGTCACCGCCGGCATGACCAGAAAGCCCGGCGTTCCCACCGCGGCGAAACCGAGAAAGACGATGTTGCCGGTCATGTTGGCGGTGAAGACCTTGCCCAGCCCAAGAATGCTGATGGCGTCGACCAGCCCTGTCGTCACCGACAGGAGAAGCAGAAGCCATGGCAGGGGAGAAGTGCCGCTCGCGGCCGGTGCGGACATTGCCGTCGCCTTCCCAAGGTTTCAGGTGGGTGGAGCGACAAGGTCTGTCATCGGCGCGACGCTGGTCTTGTCGGTTCGCGGCCGGTTTGGAAAATTCTGCACATCCTGCCGAAGCGGGAGAGTTATCGGCACCGGCACATTGGCATCGCAAGGCTGGCGGAAGACTGACGGTTCTATGTTGCGCTGGACTGACATTCTGACATTGCGCCTACATACCAAAAACACATAACTTCGATTATGGAAATAATCAGCAGCAGCCTTTCTGGCACGGTCGCTTGAGACTGCCCGGCGATGCCCGGTAAGCCCGAACTGGAAGTTCGCCACCGAACCCGCCACACTGAGGCATGCAGCTCAAGCATCTTCGAACCTTCGCAACGGTGGCGTCGACGCTCAACGTCACACGGGCTGGCGAGCGGCTTCACCTCGCCCAGTCGAGTGTGACCGAGCAGATCCAGGCTCTGGAAACCGATCTCGGCGTCGTCCTCTTCGACCGGTCGAAACGCCGCCTGCACTTGACGGAGGCCGGTCGGCGCCTGCTGGACCATGCCGCCGATCTCCTTTCCCTCGCAGACGAGGCACGGTCGGCGGTTGCCGACGTCGCCGGCCAAACGGCGGGCAGCCTGACGGTCGGCGGGCTGGAGACACTGTGCAGCAGCTTTCTCCCGCCGCTGCTGATGACCTTCTGCACCGCGCACCCGGCGGTCGCGGTGAGAATGACGGCTGCCGGCAGCGGTGAACTGCGCAGCGGCATCCGCAGCGGAGACATCGACGTGGCCTTCGCTTTCGGTGAAGGGCTACCAGAAGACGGCATGGAGCGCGAAACCGTCGCTTGGGATCGCCTGACCGTCATTGCGCCGGCGGGGCACCGGCTTGCCGGGCGCGACGCCGTGGCTCCAGACGATCTCAGAGACGAGCCCTTTCTGGTGACCGCGACCGGATGCGTGTACCGCCGGATGTTCGACACCGCCTTTCCGGCCGATGGTGCCGGCCGGCCGCGCATCGCCGGGGAGTTCGACAGCATCGGCGCCATCCGCGCGCTCGTCGCGGCGGGGCTCGGCTGCGCACTCGTCCCGGCGCTGGCGGTCGCACCGGCCGCCGGGCTCGCAGTCCTACCCTGGGCCGGGGATGCCGACAGTGTCCCGGTGTCCATGCTGTGGCGCCGGCGGCGCGTGCAGCCGCCGGGCTTGCGCCTGTTCCTGACCTCCGCGCGGAACGGCTTCTGCGCTGTCAGACCAGACGATGACCACCATCCACATGCAGAACGGTTCCGGTGACGAAGCCGTTGCGCATCAGAAAGCGGATGGCGGAGGCGATGTCGTCGGGCTGACCGATCCGGCCGACCGGCAGCCGCTTGGCCATAGCCTCCAGCGTCGCCGCCTTGGCATCGCCGGCGACATGCGTCCAGATCGGTGAATCGACCCAGCCCGGCGAGACCACGTTGACGCGGATCGGACCCAGTTCCACCGCAAGCGCGTAGGCGAGCGATTCAAGGGCTCCGTTGATCGCAGCGACCACCGATCCCCGCGCGGCCGGCCGATAGGCCGCGATCCCGGATGTGAAGGTGATGGAACCCTGTGGCGCCAGCACCGGCGCGCCATGCTTGGCGAGCAGCAGCGGGCCGATGAACTTCGAACCGACGACCCGTTGCGCTGCGGCGACGTCCAGCGATGGCAGAAGCTGATAGGCGCCCTCGATATTCGCCGCCGTGGTGACGATATGGTCCAGCGGCCCGACCCGCTCGAACAGGCGTGCGACCTGCTCCTCCTGCGTGATGTCCGCCACCTTGGTCTGCAGCCGGTCCGTCATGGGCGAAAGGTTCGTCCGCGCCTCTTCCAGGCGGGCCTCGGACCGGCCGGCGATGGTCACCTTGACCCCCTCGGACAGCAGAATGCGCGCCAGCGCCAACCCCATTCCCGAACTGCCCCCGACGATCAGGACATGCTCGTTCGCCGTCTCAATCCCTGTATTCATGATGTCACTGCCCCATTCCTCGAAATGACGGGCGAGGAATTCGCCTCGGCGGCAGTGTCGTTTTTCATCGGGGAGACGGGAAACGGGAAGAAACGATTCCAATCATCGGCACTTCCGATGACGGAGTCCGTCGGCCTTCCGGCCAAACCGCCGCTAAAGATCTGGCCGAAGCTGTCCGGTAAAAACGCAAAGGCTCCCGCCACCTCAAAGTGACGGGAGCCTTTGCGTTACCCCAAGCCCGACGTTTGGCTCAGCCGAAGCGGCCGGTGATGTATTCGGACGTCTTTTCCTTGGTCGGGTTGGTGAAGATCTCTTCCGTGTTCCCGAACTCGATCAGTTCGCCCAGATACATGAAGGCGGTGAAGTTGGAGATGCGGGCCGCCTGCTGCATGTTGTGGGTGACGATGGCGATGCAGTAGTCGGAACGCAGCTCGTCGATCAACTCCTCGCACTTGGCGGTGGAGATGGGGTCGAGCGCCGAGGTCGGCTCGTCCAGCAGCAGGACCGACGGCTTCACCGCGATGGCGCGGGCGATGCACAGGCGCTGCTGCTGGCCGCCGGACAGGCTCATGCCGTTCTGGCGCAGCTTGTCCTTCACCTCGTCCCACAAGGCGGCGCGGCGCAGCGAGAACTCCACACGCTCGTCCATGTCGGCGCGGGACAGCTTCTCGTACAGCTTCACGCCGAAGGCGATGTTGTCGTAGATCGACATCGGAAACGGCGTCGGCTTCTGGAACACCATGCCGACGCGGGCGCGCAGCAGGTTCAAATCCTGCTTGGGCGACAGGATGTTGTGGCCGTCCAGCAGCACCTCGCCGGTGGCGACCTGCTTGGGATAGAGGTCGTACATCCGGTTCAGGATGCGCAGCAGGGTCGACTTGCCGCAGCCCGACGGGCCGATGAAGGCGGTGACCTGACGGTCGTACAGCGGCAGCGAGATGCTCTTCAGCGCCCGGTAGCCGTCATAGAAGAAGTCCAGGTTGCGGACGCTGAACTTCTCGGGCAGGCCGGCACCGGCGATGGCGCGCTCGGCACCGGTCGCGGCCATCATGCCGGCGGGGAACTTGCTGCTGCCGGGGGCGGGGCTGTTGGCGTCCATGTGGGTCATCGTCATGGTTACTTTCTCGTCGTGCCGAGACCGGCCAGCAGCCGGGCGCCGATGTTGAGGAGCAGGATGGTCACCGTGATCAGCAGCGCGCCACCCCAGGCCAGCTGGCGCCAGTCCTCGTAGGGCGACATCGCGTACTGGAAGATGACCACCGGCAGGTTGGCCATCGGCGCGTTCATGTCCGCGCTCCAGAACTGGTTGTTCAGGGCGGTGAACAGCAGCGGCGCGGTCTCGCCGCTGATGCGGGCGATGGCCAGCAGAACGCCGGTGATCATGCCGTTGCGGGCGGCACGGTAGGCCACCATGGTGACGACCTTCCACTGCGGCGCACCGAGCGCGGCGGCGGCCTCGCGCAGGCTGCTGGGCACCAGCTTCAGCATGTCCTCGGTCGTGCGGACGACGACCGGGATGACCAGAACCGCCAGAGCCATGGCGCCGGCCCAGGCCGAGAAATGGCCCATGCGGACGACCAGCACCTCGTAGACGAACAGGCCGACCATGATCGACGGCGCGCTCAGCAGCACGTCGTTGATGAAGCGCACCACCTCGGCCAGCTTGGTGTTGCGGCCGAACTCGGCAAGATAAGTGCCGGCCATGACGCCGACCGGCGTGCCGACCAGCGTGGCGACCGTGGTCATGATGACGCTGCCGAAGATGGCGTTCAGCAGACCGCCCTCCCCGCCCGGCGGCGGCGTGTTCTCGGTGAACAGGCTGAGATTGATCGCCGAAAGCCCGTTGTAGAGCAGCGTCCACAGGATGGCGACCAGCCAGAACAGGCCGAAGCCGGCAGCGCCCAGCGCCAGGGTCAGCGCCAGCTTGTTGGCAATGCGCCGGCGGTGATACAGCCCCCCGATGGGCGTCGCCAGCGTCGCGGAATTGGACATGGTCATGGGCCTCAGACTCCGGCCTTGCGCTGCAGGCGCAGCAGCATGAGCTTGGCGATCGACAGCACGGTGAAGGTGATCAGGAACAGGATCAGGCCCAGCGCCACCAGAGACGAGGTGTAGACGTCGCCGACCGCCTCGGTGAATTCGTTGGCGATGGAGGCCGAGATCGTCGTGCCCGGCGCCATGATCGAGGAGCTGATGCGGTGCGCGTTGCCGATGACGAAGGTCACCGCCATCGTCTCGCCCAGCGCGCGGCCGAGGCCCAGCATGACGCCGCCGACCACGCCGGTGCGGGTGTAGGGCAGCACCACGTTCCAAACCACTTCCCAGGTGGTGGCGCCCAGCCCATAAGCGGATTCGCGCACCATCGGCGGCACCGTCTCGAAGACGTCGCGGGTGATGGAGGTGATGAAGGGCAGCACCATGATGCCCAGGATCAGGCCGGCGGTCAGGATGCCGATGCCGTAGGGCGGGCCCATGAACAGGTTGCCGATGCCGGGGATCTGGCCCAGCGTGTTGATCAGGAAGGGCTGGATGGTCGACTGCATGAAGGGGGCGAAGACGAACAGGCCCCAGATGCCGTAGATGATGCTGGGAATGCCGGCGAGCAGTTCGATGGCGACGCCGAGCGGGCGCTTCAGCCAGGCCGGGCACATCTCGGTGATGAATAGCGCGATGCCGAAGCTGACGGGAATGCCGACGGCCATGGCGATGAGGGAGGTGACCAGCGTGCCGTAAATCGGGGCGAGCGCGCCGAATTGGTCGGTCACCGGGTTCCAGACTTCGCTCGCGACGAAGCCGAAGCCGAACGTGCGCAGTGCCGGAAGCGCGCCGTCGATCAGGGAAACCATGACGCCGCCCAGGATCAGCAGGACGAGCAGCGCGAATGCGAGGGTGGCGTTGCGGAAGGCCGCATCCTGCAGGCGCTGGCGGCGGGCCCGTCGGGCGGTGGAGGCGTGTGCGTCGGTCAAGGTCAGCGCGATCTCGGTCATGGCCGCTCCGTGAGGCGTGCGGTGGGAACGGCGCAATTTCCGTTCCCACCGGCGATCATGCCCTCGGGCGAGCCGGCCGGCGGCCCGCCCGAGGTCGGTTGGCCGTGGTTACTTGGCCGACGCGGTCCAGACCGGCTTGCCATCGGCCTGGATGGTCTGCGCCCAGGTTTTCTGGACCAACTCCACCACGTTGGCCGGCATCGGCACGTAGTCCAGATCGGTCGCCATCTTGTCGCCCTTCTTATAGGCCCAGTCGAAGAACTTCAGCGCTTCGGCGGAAGCCGAGGCGTCCTGCGGGCTCTTGTACATTAGGATGAAGCTGGCGCCGGTGATCGGCCAGCTCTCCGCACCCGGCTCGTCCGTCAGCAGGACGTAGTAGCCCTTGGAATTGGCCCAGTCGGCGTTGGCGGCGGCAGCCTGGAAGGCCTCGATCTTCGGAGCGACGGTCTTGCCGTCCTTGTTCTGCAGGTCGAGGTGGGTGATGTTGTTCTGCTTGGCGTAGGCGTATTCGACGTAGCCGATCGAGCCGTCCGTCTGCTTGACCATGTTGGCCACGCCTTCGTTGCCCTTGGCGCCGATACCGGCCGGCCACTGGACGGAGGTGTTGGCGCCGATCTGGGTCTTGAACTTCGGGCTGGTCTTCGACAGGTAGTCGGTGAACAGGAAGTTGGTGCCCGACCCGTCAGAGCGGTAGACCGGGGCGATGGCGGTGTTCGGCAGGTTGACGTTGGGGTTCAGCGCCTTGATCTGCGGGTCGTTCCACTTGGTGATCTCGCCCATGTAGATGTTGGCGAGAACGGTGCCCGACAGCTTCACTTCGCCGGACTTGATGCCCTTCAGGTTCACGACCGGAACGACGCCGCCCATGATCATCGGGAACTGGATCAGACCGGCCTGCTCCAGCTCCTCCGGCTTCAGCGGCATGTCCGAAGCGCCGAAGGTGACCGTCTTGGCCTTGATCTGCTTGATGCCGCCGCCCGAACCGATCGACTGGTAGTTCAGGCCCGTGCCCGTCTCCTTCTTGTAGGCGTCGGCCCACTTGGCATAGATCGGGTACGGGAAGGTGGCGCCGGCGCCGGAGATGTCGGCGGCCGAGGCGACCGACAGCGGGGCGACCGACACGGACAGAGCGGCCAGGGCACCGAAGGCGGCGCAGCGAACGAACGCCGAAGTCATGGTTTTCACGGCTAAACTCCCGATAGGTTTGGACGGTGTCGTTGGGTTGGAGAAAAGCCCGGCCTCGGCCGGACGTCGTAACCCGCCTTCTTCGTCGCGGTGACCATAGCCGCCGCTGGTGACGGGTTTGTTTTGTTTACGTGTCAGTTTTATGAAACCGACCCGTTCTTGCCCGAGACCGCACGCTCATCGCGCGGCCCGGATTTCCTGAAGGAACAGATGCACGGCGGAACCGAGGCTGGTCGCCTCGTGCGACAGGCTTTCCGCCACCTGCAGCACGTCGCCGGCCTGGGTGCGCACCTTGGCCGCGGCCTCCGACAGGCCGGCGACATGGTCCGACGCCGCCTGGGTGCCGACCGCGACGCGGTGGGAGCTGTCGACGATGCTCGACGTGATGGTCGCCTGTTCCTCCACCGCCGCGGCGATGGCCGAGGCATTGGATTCGATGCGCTGGACGCTGCCGGTCATGGTCGCCACCACCTCCGCCGTTTCACGGCTGGCCGCCTGGGTCGCGGCGATCTGGCGGGCGATCTCGGCGGTGGCCTGGGCGGTCTGGCCGGCAAGGGCCTTCACCTCCCCCGCGACCACCGCGAAACCGCGGCCCATCTCCCCTGCCCTCGCCGCCTCGATGGTGGCGTTCAGCGCCAGCAGGTTGGTCTGGCCGGCGATTTCGTCGATCAGCCCGACGACGGTGCCGATCTCGCCCGCCGTGCTCGACAGGTCGGCGACGGTGGCCTTCACCTGCTCCGCCCCGGCGGCGGTGTCGCCGATGATGCGGGCCGATTCCCCGGTGCGCTTGCTGATCTCGGCGATGGACTGCGAGATTTCCGACGCGGCGGTCGCCACCTGCTGGATGCCCGCCGCCATCTCGCCGGACAACTGCATGGCGGCCTCGGCGCGGTCGTTGGCGTTGGCGGCGATGTCGGTCAGCGAGCGGGCACGAGCGGCCATGACGCTCGCCGCCTCCGCCAGGGTCTCGACGCTGCTCAGCACGTTGCGTTCGAACTGGTCGGCGATCTCCAGCATGCTGGTGCGGCGGGCGGAAGCGGCGTTGCGGCGCTCGACCTCCACCTTCTCGTGCGCCTCTTCCATGGCGCGGGCATTGGCGATGAAGACGAACAGGGCGCGGGCCATATCGGTGATCTCGTCGTTGCCGTCGGCCTTCTGCTCCACCGTCAGGTCGCCGCCGGCGACCCGGCGCATGGCGTCGGCCAGCGCCTCCATCCGGCCGACGACGCGCCGCCCGACATAGAGCGAGACGATCAAGCCGGCCAGCAGCACGCCGGCCGACGCCAGCAGGAACTGGATTTCATTGGTGCGCTCCAGCGCGTCATGGGCGGCGGCGGCCCCGTCGGCGGTCGCCCGCTCGGCCGATTGGACCAGCCCGTCGACCATGGCGGTCAGGGCGGCGCCGGTGCTGCGGTTGCTGTCGATCAGCGTGGCGTTCTCGGCATAGGCCGCCAGTTCGCCGCCGCGCAGAGCCAGGATGCCGTCGTCGCCGAAGCCAAGCGCCAGCAGCCGCTCCGCCAGCCGGCGGGTCTCCGCGCCCAGATCGTCACGCGAGTCCGTCAAGGTGCCGCGGATCGTCGCCGCCAGCGGCTCGAGCGTGCGGCGAGCGGTGGCCAGCCGGGCCGGGGTTTCCGCATTGCCGGCTTCCGCCAGCTTGCCGGCCAGCAGGTTGGCGTCGGCCATCAGGCCGCTCAGCACGGTGTAACGGTGCTGGGCCGCCGGCACGGCGTTGGTCGAGAGGTCCTGCATCCGCTCGGCGATGGCGTTGCCGGCCTCGGCAATGCGGCCGCGCGAATTCAGCATCAGCGGCAGCATGCGGGCATTGGCGTCGCGGTCCAGTCGGACGATGTCGTCGACGCCGGCCGCCAGCAACTCGGCCAGCTTGTGCGCCTCCGCCTCCGGAATGCCGGGATTGAGCTGGCGGACGCGGCGGGTATAGACGCTCTTGTCGCCGTCGCCATATGCCGCCAGTTCGTTGATCGTCGCCACCACCGGGGCCGCCGCCTCGCTCTTCGCCAGCGGGCGCAGCGCGCCCTGCAGGTCGGACAGCGCGGAGTCGAAGTCGGTGGACAGCGACATCACCTTCGACCGGTCGGTCTCGAACGCGCCGATCAGCAGCGATTTCGCCAGGGCGGCTTCCGCCCCGCGCAGCTGGAACAGCGGGATCACCGTCTGCCCCAACTCCGCGCCGATCACCGCGGAGGATTGCGAGGTCGCCTCGACCATCGCAGCGATCGCCTGGGCCAACTGCTCGCGCGAGGCCTGCATGTCCGGCTTCAATGCGGCCAGCAGCTTGGTATGGCTGTCGCTCAGTTCCGCCAGCCGGCCGCTGCGCTGTTCCTGCAGGGTGAGCCGCCGGCCTGTCGCCGTCCCCAGCGCGTCGATGGTGCCGAGCAGCGAGCGGGCGGTGCCGGTCAGTTCGGCAATGCGGTCCGCATCACCATACCCGTCCGCCAGCCGGGCGAGCTGTCCGTCCAGCGCCCCGCGCTGTTCCGCCACCGCGCTGCGCAGCCGGGTCAGATCCTCCTCGGAGGTCGCGGCGTCGATCAGCGGTCCCAGCGCCAGCACCCGCGCCGTCGTGGTGGCGAGGCCATGGGCGGCGCTCAGCACCGGCACCTGCGTTCCGGTGATGTCGGCGACATGGCCGCGGACGGCGCCGTAGGACATCCAGCCCACCACCGCCGCGATGCAGGGAAGCGCCGCCACGGTGCCGAAGGCGATCAGCATCTTCGACTTGATGCCGGACCGCCGGCGCTGGTCGACTGGCTTTGCCATATGGGCCACCCGTGGCTTGGAGGTTATCCGTGCCGCGCCTGCGGTTCTCCGCAAGCCGGCCGGCGCCATGGGTAGCCCTTCTGATTGGATGAATCGGTGACGGTTGGATGAAGTTTTCGCGACGCACAATCGAAAGATTGCCGGACGGGTGAAATCATCCGTCGCTCGGCCGGTCATGGTGAATCGAAGGTAAACGGCGGCGAATAGAAAAGCGGCGCCCGATCCTGCCGGACGCCGCTCTACTGCACGTATTCCGCGTAAAAGCTTGGCCCTGTGGCCGGCGTTACACCGGCGGCGCCGTCCGCCGCAGGCTGTCGCGGTCGGAGGCCTTGGCGAACCATGCGGTCAGCGCCGGCCGGCCCACGCGCCAATCCTCATGCCCGAAGCGGAAATCGAGGTAGCCGAGCGCCACCAGCGCCGCCAGCGTGCCGATGGTGGCCTCGCCGTCCAGCGACGCGGCCTCGGCCTCCAGAAGATCGAGCGAGCGGGCGACCGCCTTGCGCTGGCGTTCCATCCAGTTGGCGGATTTCTCGCCGTCCGGACGCATGGATTCCAGCCGGCGCAGGATGGCGGCATCGCAGATGCCGTCGGCGATGGCCTGCAGCCGCAGCGCCGCCCAGCGGGCCGGGCCGGCGTTGGGAAGCAGCGGCGCCCGGTCGCCCAGCGAATCGAGATACTCGACGATCACCGGGCTGTCGAACAGGGTGGTGCCGTCCTCCAGCGTCAATGCCGGCACCTTGCACAGCGGGTTGTCCTTGCCCAAGTCGGTGTCGGCCGACCAGGGATCGGTCGTCACCCGCTCCACCCGGTCCTCCAGCCCGCGTTCGATCAGCACCATCATCACCTTGCGCACATAGGGCGAGGTGGGGCTCCAGCGCAGCTTCAACATGGACGCTCCTTCCGCTTCTGATTGGCCGCTTCAGTTTGGTTGACGACAGGCTAGCGGCAGGCCGGATCGCCGGTCCACCGCCGGGCCAACAACCCTCATCCCCGGAAATGATCCTTGCGCCGGCGCAATTCGGCGAACACCTCCACCGACGGGGCGCCGGACATGCCGATGGCGGACTGGACACCAGGGTCGTCGGCGCGCAGGAAGGGGTTGGTGCGCCGCTCCATCCCGATGGTGGTGGGAATCGTCGGCTGGTTGCGCTCGCGCAGTTCCGCCACCTCCTCCATCCTCTGGTGCAGGGCGGCGTTCGCGGGATCGACCGTCAGGGCAAAGCGGCCGTTCGACTGGGTGTATTCGTGGCCGCAATAGACGCGGGTCGAATCGGTCAGCGACCGCAGGCTTTGCACCGAGTCCCACATCTGGGCCGGCGTGCCTTCGAACAGCCGGCCGCAGCCGAGCGAGAACAGCGTGTCGCCGCTGAACAGGGTCTCCGCCGCCTCGAACCAGAAGGCGATATGGCCGCTGGTATGGCCGGGAACCGTGAAGACACGGGCGGTCTGCTCGCCGAACACCGTGCGGTCACCGTCGCCGAGCATCACGTCCAGGCCGGGGATGCGGTGGGCGTCGGCACGGGCGCCGACCACGCTGGCGCGATAGCGGGCCTTCAATTCCTCGGCGCCGCCGATATGGTCGTCGTGGTGATGGGTCAGGAAAATATGGGTGAGGGACCAGCCGCGCCGCTCCAATTCGGCCTGCACCGGGGCGGCGTCGCCGGGATCGACCACGCCGACCTTGCCGGATGCCGCGTCGCGCAGCACATAGATATAGTTGTCGGCGAAAGCCGGAACGAGAATGACCTCCACGGCAGCGGACTCCCTGCTGTTGCGATACGAAACCCGTGTTACGCTTGGGATACCATGTACACAGATATCGTCGATCTGAGGGAGTTCTACGAGTCCGGATTGGGGCGCACTGCCCAGCGGATGATCCGCCGGCGCATCCGCACCATCTGGCCGGACGTGCGCAACCAGATCGTTCTCGGCGTCGGCTACACCACGCCCTACCTGCGTCCCTTCATGGGCGAGGCCGACCGGGTGGTGGCGGTGATGCCGGCCAGCCAGGGCGTCAGCTTCTGGCCGGCGGAAGGGCCGGGGATGGTGGCGCTGGGCGACGAGGCCGACCTGCCCTTCGGCGACAACACCATCGACCGCGTGCTTCTGGTCCACGGGCTGGAAGGCACCGAACAGCTGCGGCCGATGATGCGCGAGATCTGGCGGGTGCTGGCCGGCGGCGGCCGGGTGCTGGCGGTGGTGCCGAACCGCCGCGGCCTGTGGGCGCGCGCCGACTGGACGCCGTTCGGCCATGGCTTCCCCTATTCCGCCTCGCAGCTGAAGCAGGTGCTGCGCGACACCATGTTCGTGCCGGAACGCACCCGCCACGCCCTGTTCATGCCGCCGTTGCGCTCGCACTTCCTGCAAAAGACGGCGCCGGCCTGGGAAGAGGTCGGCGGGCGCTGGTTCAAGGCCTTCGCCGGGGTGACGATGATCGAGGCGTCGAAGCAGATCTTCGCCGGCGTGTCGCGCCGGGCGGCGCAGCAGCCGGTGAAGCGCCGGCTGATCGTGCCGCTGCCGGGCGGCGCGGCCCCCGCCGCCCGCAGCGGCAGCGCCCGCACCACCATCGCCGGAGCCACCATCCCCGGCGGCGACTCCGTCGACTGCCAGCAGCCTTATCCCCGCACCTGACGCAGCATGTCGGTGATCCGGCCGCTGATGCCGCTGCCCAGGCCGCCGGCCCGCTCCGCGATGGTCCGGCTCAGCGTCGTCAGTTCCTCCAGCGTGCGCGTCACCCCGCCCAGCGTCTGTTCGGCATCGCCGATCCGCTGCTCCGCCGCCATGGCGTCCTGGCGCGACTGGTCGAGCGAGCGTGAGACATCCGAGGTCAGCGCCGCCTGCTCGTCGATGGCCGCGGCGACGGTGCCGTTGATCGCCTGGATCGAACCGATGGTGGAGTGGATGCGGCCCAGCGCCTCGTCCACCGCGGCGGTCTCCTTTTGCAGGTTGGCGACCTGATCGGCGATCTGCTTGGTGGCGTCGGCGGTCTGGCGCGACAGCGCCTTCACCTCATTCGCCACAACGGCGAATCCGCGCCCGGCCTCGCCCGCCCGCGCCGCCTCGATGGTGGCGTTCAGCGCCAGCAGGTTGGTCTGGCTGGCGATGGCGTTGATCAGCTTCACCACGCTGGCGATCTGTTCGGCGGCGGAGCGCAGCGAGTTCATCACGGTGGTAGCGCGGTCGCTGTCGGACGCCGCGGCCAAGCTGATTTCCCGCGCCTTGTTGGTGTCGCCGGAGATCTGGTCGGAGGTGGAGGCCAGCCGGTCCAGCATGCCGGCGATGGCGCTGACCGAACCGTCGACGGCGCGGGCCGCACCGGCGGCATCGGCGGCCTGTCGCAGCCCCTCCGTCCCGGCGGAGCGGACGGCAGCCACCGCCGATTCCAGCTTGCGGCCGGCCTCGGCCAGTTCGGCGGCGAATCCACCGACCTCGCGCTCCACCCGCTCGGACAGGTCGCGCGTCAGGGCGAGGCGGCGCGTCTCCGCCGTTTCGGCCCGCAGGGTCGCCACCACCCAGTGGCGGGCGAGGCGGGCGAAGCCGCGCGCCTGCTCCGTCGGGCCGGCGACGGCGAGCGCGCCGACCCGGTCGCCGTCGATGTCGATGGCGATGGCATGGCCTTCCCGCATCGCACCGCCGGACTTGGCCGCCTCGTCCCGGCTGACGGCGCGCTCGTCCAGGCGGCGGGCCATGATGTCGGCGCCGGCCGGATGGGTGGTGCCGATCCGCTCCCGCGCGGTGGAGGCGACGACGCTGCCGCCCGTGCCGACGAAGGACACGACGGAGTCAAGTTCCCGCCCGATGGACTCGCAGAGTTCCTGTGCGATGGTGGCGCTGATGTCCAAGACGCTTCTCCCCTTCTTCCCGCTTATGGTTTTCCGTCATCATTCCATGACGGCGCCCTGGAATTCCGATCCACCCCGTGGAGAGATCTTTCCGATTCGCAGGTAACCTTACGACACTACACGCAACATTTACGAACGAAGAGTTGAAAGAATGACGCAGCCGACCATTCTGGTGCTTCCCGGCCTCGGCAACTCCGGTCCCGATCACTGGCAGACTTGGCTGGAAGACCGGCAGCCGGCCCTGACCCGCGTCGATCTCGGCGATTGGGACGCTCCGGAGCCCGACCGGTGGGTGGAACGGCTCGACCATGCGGTCGGCTCGGCACCCGGCCCGGTCGTGCTGGTCGCGCACAGCCTGTCCTGCATCCTGGTGGCGCGCTGGGCGACGACCGGCGAGGCCGCGGCCAAGGTCGTCGCCGCCCTGCTGGTCGCCCCGCCCGACGTTGAGTCGCCCGGAACGGTGCCGGCCGAGGCCTGCCGCTTCGCCCCGGTGCCGGCCGATCCCCTGCCCTTCCCGGTGGTGGTGGTCGGCAGCCGCAGCGATCCCTACTGCAGCGCCGCCCGCGCCTGCGGCTTCGCCGCGCTGTGGGGCGCCGACTTCATCGATGCCGGCGATGCCGGCCATATCAACACCGAAAGCGGCCACGGCCCTTGGCCGATGGGCGAGACGCTGCTGAAGGACCTGCTTGCCCAGATTTGAAGCAAGTCTCTGAACCAAGCCTCTGAACCGCACCCTTGCCGCTGCGGGCGAAAGGGTGCGACACAGAAGGCGTCGTCGCGCGCCCGCCAGCGGATTTGGAGCTTATGACCGGCACTTCCATCGTCGAGGCCGCACCGGCCAAATTGAACCTCTACCTGCATGTCACCGGCCGGCGTGCCGACGGCTATCACGAGCTGGACAGCCTCGTCGCCTTCGCCGAGTTCGGCGACAGCATCGCCCTGACGCCGTCCGCCGCGCGCGTGGCGCTGCGCGGAGCCGACCTGCCGCCGGCCGGCCCGCGTCTGGCCATCGCCGGTCCCTTCGGCCCGGCTTTGATGGGCGAGAACCCGGCGAACAATCTGGTGATGCGCGCCGCCCACGCGCTGGCCGCCCGGCTGGGCCGCGAGGCCGACATGATGATCGCCCTGACCAAGGCGCTGCCGGTCGCCTCCGGCATCGGTGGCGGATCGGCCGACGCCGCCGCCTGCCTGCGGGCGCTCGCCCGGCTGTGGGGAGTGCCGCCCGACGACCCGGCGCTGTTCGCGGTCGCCGCCGGGCTGGGTGCCGACGTGCCGGTCTGCGTCGCCGGGCGCAGCTGCTATTTCGGCGGCATCGGCGATGTGCTGGCCGAGGCGCCAGAGTTGCCGGAAACCCATGTGGTGTTGGTCAACCCGAACGTGCCGGTGCCGACCCCGGCGGTGTTCAAGGCGATGGCCGCCACCCGCGCCAGGAGCGGTGCCGGTTTTACCGCCCCCGCCCGCTTCACCCGCAAGCCGGCCGACGCGGCCGACCTCGCAACACTGCTGCTGGAGCGCACCAACGACCTGACCGCCCCGGCCCTGACGGTGGCGCCGGTGATCGCCGATGTTCTGACGGCGCTGGAGCGCAGCGCCGGCTGCCTGCTGCCCCGCCTGTCCGGCAGCGGCGCAACCTGCTTCGGTCTCTACGCCACGGCGGCGGCGGCGGAAGCGGCGGCCAAGGCCATCGCGGCGACGGCGCCCGGCTGGTGGGTGAAGCCGACCCGCCTACGCCCCACCCCGCCCGGCGCTCCCGCCCTGCCGCGCGGCATCGTCGCCGATCCTGTTGCCGCCGTCCCGTCGCCGTCTGCACCCTTCCCCGATACCGGCGGCTGGGGAGTCTGCTGAAACCGGCCCGGTGTTTGGCGATCGGATTCACGCTTCAAATCGATTCCGATTCTACGCGATCCGATCTAAGCCCGCATATAGCTCCAGCCGTCCGCCTGCGCCTCGGCGATGTCGAGGACGCCGGCGGCGACCACCGTCAGCCCCTCGGCGGTCCGGCCGGTCTTCGCCAGCGTGTTGCCGCAGACGCGCAAGTGCCGGTCGGTCTCCGCGTCCGGGTTGTCGAGCGCCGCGGCGACGGCACCCGCATTGACGACGATGCGCACCTCCGCATCAGGCCGCGCCTTCAGCAGATTGCGGGCATTGTTCCGCGCCCGCTCCAGCGCGGCCGGCGTCGGGGCATGGATGACCAGCCGCAGGTTGGATGTCATGGCGGTCACTTCCCCGTCGCCGCGTCATGGAAGGAGAAGTCGAACAGCGTGTCGACATCCACCGGCTCGGTGATCTGGTTCAGCGACTGCTGGAAAGCCTGCATCTTCTTGGTGGAGTCCAGGATCACGCGCGGGTCGTCGACGAAGGTCGTCGCGTCGGAGGTCAGCGCCGCCCGCATGACGTCGCGCTCGACCAGCCCCTTGCCGATGATGTCCGTCACCAGTTCCGCCGTGCGGCCCGGGTTGGACTTGGCGAAGGCGGTCGCGCGGATGTGCAGCTTGACCAGCTCGGCCACCGCGTTGCGGTTCCTGGCGATGGCGTCCTCGGTCACCGCCAGCACGGCGCCCGGCTGCTTGGGAAACAGGGTGCCGGCCTTGGCGATGATGGCGGCATCCGGCAGGCGCGACTTCACCAGCGTCAGGATCGGTTCCAGGATCGAAGCGCCGTCGATGGCCCCGGTCAGCAGCGCCTGCTGCAAGGGCTGCTCGCCCATGCCGACGATCTCGACATCGTCGGGGGCGATGTGGGCGACCTCCGCCATCCAATAGCGCAGCACCGTGTCAGGCACCGAACCGGCCGGCAGCGAGCCGATCTTCGGCCGCCGGCCATTGGCGGCGCGGAAGGCCTTGACCCCCTCGGCGGGGTTGGCGGCGCCGGCCATCGCCTTGGCCAGCGGACCACGGCCGATCAGCGCCACCTGATCGATGACGTTGGCGGCGACGACCTTCAGCTTCACCCCCTTCGACCGGGCGATCAGCGCCGGGCCGATGCCGACATAGGCGACGTCCAGCGTGCCTGAGGCAAGCGCCTGGATCATCGCCGGTCCCGACTGGAAGCTGGTGGTCTCCAGGTTCAACCCGGCATCCTTGGTCCATCCCTCGCCCGTGATCACGTAAAGCTGGGTCATCGGGATGATCGGGATGTAGCCGACCCGCAAGGTCGTCGCGGCGAAGGCCGGCAATGGCAGCGATGCGGCGGCGGCGGCGATGCCCAGCGCTGCGGCACCCACCAGCAATTCGCGACGAGCGATCGGACGGGCGAAGTTGAAAAGCGGCTTCGGCGGCGGGGTCTGCGGCATGTCGGGTCTCCTGTTTCCGCGAGAGCCTAGTCCGCCCGGCCGCGGAATTCAATTCACGCCGAACCCTGACAGCCCCAATCTATATTTTACAGACCGATTCTGTTCTTACGCACCCGCCGGCAACCGGCGGCGGAACGGGCGGATCAGCCACAGGTTCAGCGCCAGACCGATCAGTGCCCCCCCGCCGATGACCGCCGCCATCGGCAGGGCTGTGCCGTCGGCCATCAACCCGACTGCCCAGCCCGAAACCGCGCCGCTGCTGAACTGCAGCATGCCGGCCAACGCCGAGGCGGTGCCGGCCATCTGCGGGAAGGACTGCAGCGCGCCGGCCATCGAATTGGCGAAGCAGAAACCGGTCAGCGACATGAACAGGAACAGGCAGCCGACCAGCCCCCACAGCCCGCCCCAGCCGCCGAGCACGCAGGCGACCAGCAGGATGCCGCTGGCGGCCGACAGCCAAACGCCGATCCGCAGCATCATGTCGGAACCGAAGCGCATGACCGCGCGGCTGTTCAGCGTGTTGACGATGATCATGCCGACGATGTTCAACCCGAACAGGAAACCGTAATTCTCCGGCCGGACGCCGAACAACTCGATATAGACGAAGGGCGAGCCGGAGATGAAGGCGAACATCCCGGCATAGATGAAGGACGAACCGATTGCATAGCCGAGATAGCGGCGGTCGGTCAGCAGCTTGCGATAGGACTCGGCCAGCACCATCGGGCGCAGGCTGGTGCGCCGCGACTCCGGATGGGTTTCCGGCAGGCTGGCGAGCGCCAGCATCGCGATGGCGCCGAAGGCCGCCTGGGCTCCGAAGATCCAGCGCCAGTTGGCCCAGATCAGGATCTGGCCGCCGATCAGCGGCGCGATGATCGGGGCCGCACCCATCACCAGCATCATCATCGATAGGACGCTGGCCGCGCGGTCGCGCTCGAACACGTCGCGGATCATGGCGCGGACCAGCACCGGCCCGGCACAGGCCCCCACCGCCTGCACGAAGCGCCAGGCCGCCAGATGGCCGACATCGACGGTCAACGAACAGCCGACACAGCCCACGGCATAGAGCAGGATGCCGGTCGCCACTGGGATGCGCCGGCCGAACCGGTCGCTCAGCGCGCCCCACAGCAATTGTCCAACGCCGAAGCCCAGGAAAAAGGCCGACAGGGTCCATTGCACCTGATCCTGCGCCGCATGCAGTTCGCGGCCGATCGCCGGCATGCCGGGCAGATACATGTCGGTGCCCATCGGCCCGAACGACATCAGCACGCCCAGCGCCGCAATGAAGAACGGGCTTTCGGCAGGCGAACGGGAACGAACGGCGGCAAGGCGCGCGAACATCGGCAAATCCAAATGTGACAGGGGGAAATCGGCCGGACGGAATCCGCAGCTTTTAAGCTGCGCCGTCCCCTGTCCGACGCAAAGTCCCGTCTCGGCATGGCTGCCTTGAGTAACCTGCGATGGAATGCCGCCGCGACAATCCGCGCCTTGGCCGGTTATCACCGGCTTTGCCGGACGCCCTCTTGCCACGACTGGCTGCAGCGCAACAAAATTCTGGTTCCGACTGCAAATCCATGCCTAAAATTGAATCCGGACGAAGGGCTTCCACCATGCCAGAGGCCGCGCCATGCCGCACCCCACCCGCCGGTCGATCCTGTCCCTCGGCGCCGCCGGAACCGCTCTGGCGCTGATTCCGCAACGCTCCCATGCGGCGGCGATCCGACCCGGACTGGTCTATGCGGCGGGGCAGAAGTTCGACAAGAGCTTCAACGAGGGGGCCTTCGCCGGGGCGGAGCTGTTCAGGTCGGCCACCGGCATTCCCGTACTCGAATATCTGCCCTCCACCCCCGCCCAATTCGATCAGGCTGCGGCATCGCTGCTGCGGCGCGGGGTGACCGATCTCGTCGCCATCGGCTTCTATTACGCGACGCCGCTGGCCCGGCTGGCCCCGGCGCACCCCGCGGTGCGCTTCACGCTGATCGATGCGGTGGCGGAGGGGCCGAACATCCGCAGCGTCATCTTCAAGGAGCAGGAGGGATCCTTCCTGGTCGGCGTGCTGGCGGCGCTGGCATCGAAAAGCGGGACCGTCGGCTTCATCGGCGCGCTCGACATTCCCTTGATCCGCAAATTCGTCGCCGGCTTCGAACAGGGCGCCCGCCATGCCCGCGGCGACGTCAAGGTGCTGGTGAATTTCGTCGGCACCACGCCGGCCGCCTTCAACGATCCCGCCAGCGGGGCGGAGGTGGCGCGCAGCCAGTTCCAGCGCGGGGCCGACGTGGTGTTCGCCGGGGCCGGGGTTTCGAACTTCGGCATCTTCGCCGCGGCGAGCGAAGGCAAGCGGCTGGCCATCGGCGTCGACAGCAATCAGAATTATCTCTACCCCGGCACCATCCTGACCTCGATGCTGAAACGGGTCGATCTCGCGGTGGAGTCGAGCCTCGAGGCGGCGCGCCAGGGCACTTGGAGCGCCGGCACGGTGGCGCTGGGGCTTGCCGAGGGTGCTGTCGATTACGCGGTGGACGAAAACAACCGCGGCCTCATCACGCCGGCGATGGCGGAGGAGGCGGAAGCCGCCCGCCGTGCCATCGTCGCCGGCCGCATCCCCGTCGCCGACGGAAGCTGAGCCGCCCCTACGCCGGTGCCTCGAAGGGCTGCCAGCCGCGGGCGGCGGACAGGTCGGCGCCCTTCAGCGTGGCGAAGCTGGTCTTGATCGCCGTCAGGTCGGTGCCCCGCAGCACCACGCCGGCAAGGCTGGCGTCGCGCAGATCGGCGCCGTTCAGCCGCGCCTTGGCGAAGCTGGTCGGCCACAGCCGGCTGCCGTCGCCGCTGAGATCGACCTTGCGGAACTTGGCCCGCCACAGCTTGGCGCCGGCCAGATTGGCGCCCTCCAGGTTGCAGCCGGACAGGTCGGCGCTGGTGAAGTCGGCATCGCGCAGATCGCTGTAGGACAGGTCCGCCATCATCAACTTGGCGCCGGAAAAATCCGCCCCGCGCAGACCGCAGAAGCGCATCACCGCCCCGCACAGCAGCTGGTTGGCGAAGTTGTAGCCGCGCAGGTCGATCCGCTGCAGCTGGATGCGGCCGCCCCCCTTCCCCAGCTTGTCGACCCAGATCTGATGCTCGGCGATCAGTTCGGTCATCCGGGCCGCGGTGGTGGTCAGGCCGGTGCCGTCCACGTCGACGCCGTGCCGCTCCAGCGCCGTGCGCAGTTCGTCGTTCAACCGCGCGCCGCACATCAGCACGCCGTCAAGCGTCGTCTTGCGCATGGTGGCGCCGGTCAGGTCAGCCCCGATCAGGATGGCGCCGCTGAGATCGCTGCCGCTGAAATCGACCCCGGACAGGTCGCTGCCGCTGAAATCGCACTGGGCCATCCGGCAATCGGTCAGGATCGCCTTGGACAGGCTGCAGCCGACGAAGGTGGTGGTGCCGTCGCTGTTGCCGGCCGCCCGGAATTCGCCGGCGTCCAGCACCATGCCGCGGCGCAGGTCGGCACCCTGCAGATTGGCGTTCTGCAGCTTGGCGCCGTCCACCCTGGCCCCGCGCAGGTCGGCGCCCTGCAACTGCGCGCCGGTCAGGTCGGCCTTCGACAGGTCGGCACCGTAGAGATCCGCCTTGGACAGCAGCGTGCCGACCAGCCGCGCCCGCGCAAGGCTGGCCCCGGTCAGCTTGGCGCCCGACAGGTTGACGCGGTTCAGGCCCAGTCCGGCCAGATCGTAGAAGCTGAGATTGGCGCGACGCCCCTGCCCTGCCGGGTCGCGCAACAGCCATTGCTGGTGCCGTACCAGCGCATCGCGAACCGCCCGGAGGTAGCGTTCATCCATCATGCGGCGCGTCGTTGCCCCGGCATTGCCGTCCCGGACACGCTGTCCAGGACTGTTCGCGTCCAGGATGTTACCGAAACCGGTTCAATTTCGGAAGGCGTCAGCCATCGAACCTTCGCCCGATGGGCAAGATTCTTTTGTCGCAGGCGCAATTCCGGTCCGATATAGGCCGCCCCATTGGTCACGACCGCGTGATGGCCGCGTGATGGCCGCCCTGCCCGGCTTGGGCAGGCGGGAGTGCGGACCAATATAGGAGGCTTAGGACACCGACCATCAGCATGGGAGACCGGCGGCATGCCCGAATCGGACAAGACGCAATCGGCAAAAAGCGAGCAGGCCAGAAGCGAACAGGAGTGGAAGCGGGAGCTGTCACCAAACCAGTACAAGGTGCTGCGCGAACACGCGACCGAATATCCCGGAACCAGCCCGCTGAACGACGAGAAGCGCAACGGCGTCTACCGCTGCGCCGGCTGCGGCCAGCCGCTCTACGCCAGCGACACGAAGTACGAGAGCGGATCGGGCTGGCCCAGCTTCTGGGAGCCGCTGCCCGACGCCGTCGAGACCACCACCGACTATAAGCTGGCCTATCCGCGCACCGAGGTTCATTGCGCCGCCTGCAAGGGCCATCTGGGCCATGTCTTCGACGACGGGCCGCAGCCGACCGGCAAGCGTTACTGCATGAACGGGGTCGCCATGAGCTTCGAGCCGGCGAAAAAACCCGACTGACCGGCAGGACTATGACCGGTTGCCGGGCTTACCCCACCTGTTCGGCATCCGGTCATAATCCCTCCCAAAAAAGGTGAGTTTACCCTTATTTCGGCTAAAAATGACAACCTCGACATGGAGCGCGATGGTATGATCCGCCCCGTGCGACGGGTTGTCGCGAGGGCATCGCGGCCCTTCGCCCGCCGTGGCACGATGCGTCGGTACACCGGCGCGGGCATTCGGTGCGGCTGGCGGAGGGCGAATGGTCATTTCGGCCGAATTCCTGGGGATGCTGCTTCTGATTGCCAGCGCCGCCGCGCTCGGATTGTCCATCGTCGTCGATGTCGGCCGCGTCAGCGCGGAGAAAACGCGCGAGGCGATGAACCAGCGCCAGTACGAGAAGAAGCGCGCCGCGCTCGCCGAATGGCGCCAGAAGACGGAGCGCAAGCGCGTCGACCTGACCACGCTGCAGGCCCGCCTGACCGAATTCAACGGCCGGCGCCAGAAGGCGCTGACCGAATTGCGGGCCCTGGAATATTCGAAGATCGAGTTGGTCCACGAATTGGGCGACCAGGACGGCGACGGCGACGTCTATTGGGCGCAGCTGGCCGCCGGACCCAATTTCAACGAGTTGGACCGCAAGGACATCGTCTTCTCCCGCCAGATCTGGGAATACCGCAACGTCGCCCACATCACCGCCCCGTCCGCCGAACAGGCCCAAGGGACGGTGCGGACCAGCTTTTCCCAGCGCAACGGCGTGATCTGCTCGCCGGTGGTTCCGCTGGCGCTCGCCCCCGACCCCGAGGCGGAGGCGTCCGCGGCATGAGGAGGGCGGCATGAAGAGGACGGCCCTATGACCGGCATGATGCTATATTTCGCGCTGGGCCTGATGGTGCTGACCGTCCTGTCCAACCGCTACTGGCGCCGCCAGCTGGTGGTGACGCGGATCGCCATGTCCAAGTTGAAGGACAAGGTGGACGACGTGACCAAGGAGGTCGCCGACGTCGCTTCCGACTATGCCCAGCTGGCGCATCACTATGCGGACATGGAAAAGCGCGTGCAGAAGGCGGAGATCGACATGCAGGCCGCCATCCTGGAGCTTGACCAGAAGAAGTCGTCGGCGATGCAGCGCTATTTCGTCTTCGACCGCAACGAGCCGCGTCCCGGCCGCTTTTGGGAGGTCGCGGTCCGCTGCCACCCCACCGGCGTCAGCCTGTCCGACCAGCGCGGCTATCGCGGCTGGACGGGGATCCGCCGCTACCTGCTGATCGCCGACGGCGACCGCGAGGCGCGCGAACGGGTTGCCGCCCGCTATCCCCGCAAGGCCGGCTTCGAAATCGTCGAGGTCGCCGGCTGTCGACTGAACGGTCTGACGGTCAACCGCATTTCCGAACTCAGCACCTTCCGCAAGCCCGGAAAGCCGGAGGAAGACGGCGTGGTCGCCCGCCCGCAGCGCCGGGCCACATCCGCGCAATCCTGATCGCCGCCTAATCCACCGCAGCCTGGAACATGTATCCCATGCCGTGCACGGTGACGATGCGGCTGGGATCGGCCGGGTCGGGCTCCACCACCCGGCGCAGACGACGGACGAGCCGGTCGATGGAGCGGTCGTAGGGCACCGAATCGCCGCGCAGGGTGAGGTCCAGCAGATCGTCCCGGCTCAGCACCCGCCCCGGATTCTCGACGAAGGCGGCGAGCAGTTCGAATTCGGCGGAGGTCAGGCGCGCATCCTCGCCGGCGGGATCTCGCAGGCGGCGCTTGTCCAGATGCAGTTCCCACCCGTCGAACCGCTTCACCCGCCCACCTGCCGGTCGCGTCGGCCGGGCGATGCGGCGCAGCAGGCTGCGGGTGCGGGCCAGGATTTCGCGCGGCTCGAACGGTTTGGTGATGTAGTCGTCGGCGCCCATTTCCAGCCCGATCAACCGGTCCATCCGATCGGACCGTCCGGTGATCAGGATGATGCCGATGTTGGAGGTCGCCCGCAGTTCCCGCGTCACCGCCAGACCGTCCTTGCCGGGCAACCGGATGTCCAGCAACAGCAGGTCGATCCTTCCGCGCGCCAGCAGCGCCGACAGCTGGTCGCCGTCCCGCGCCAGCATCACCCGATAGCCCTCCCCTTCCAGGTAGGCCTTCAGGGTCTCGCGGGTGATGGGATCGTCGTCGACCACCGCGATGGTGTGCATTGTCCCCCGTGCCGGACTGCGATGGGTGGCGGATTGTCTGCCACACCCCATACCGAAGCTATCGGTTCCTCAAACTTGATACAAGATAGAGCGTAACGGACTTGCGCAAGGCGTTTCCGGATTGTTCGGTGTCTTCCTGCCTCGTCGACGGGGACAATCGCGCGGACCTTGCCAGCGGGTCGGGACAATGCCACATTTGTACTCATGACAAATTGGACCCCGAACCTGGAGGGCCGTCCCGGCCCGCTCTATCGCGTCATCGCCGACGCGCTGGCCGACGACATCTCCGACGGCGCGCTGCCGGTCGGCACCCGCCTGCCGACCCACCGCGACCTCGCCTTCCGCCTGGGGGTGACGGTCGGAACGGTGACGCGCGCCTATACCGAGGCGGAAAAGCGCGGGCTGATCGGTGGCGAGGTCGGGCGCGGTACCTTCGTCCAGGGTCAGCGGGCGCCCGCCACCCCCCTGCCGCTCGGCTGGCCGCCGGCCGGCGAGACTTCCGCCGGTCCGGCCATCGTCAACATGACGACGGTCCATCCCGAACATGCGGTCGCCGTGCAGACATTCGGCCAGACGCTGACGGCAATCGCCGCCTCCGGTCATGCCGCGGCGCTGATCGGCTACGGCCCCCATGCCGGCCTACCCGACCACCGCGCCGCCGCCGCGTCCTGGCTGGAACGCCAGCACCGGGTGAAGGCGACCGCCGACTTGGTGCTGCTGACCACCGGTGCGCAGAACGCGCTGGCGGTGGCGCTGGCCGCCGTCGCCCGCCCCGGCGACGTCATCCTGGCGGAACGGCTGACCAACATCGGCACCAAGGCGCTGGCCGCCACCCAGGGCTATCACCTGGAAGGCGTCGCCATCGACGAATACGGGCTGGTGCCCGATGCCTTCGACAGCGCCTGCCGCCGGCTGGGGCCGAAGGCGGTCTATCTGGTACCGACCCTGCAGAATCCGACGGCGGTCGTCATGCCCGCCGCCCGCCGCCACGAGATCGTCGAGATCGCCCGCCGCTATGGCGTGATCATTATCGAGGACGACGTGTTCGGCTTCATGGTGCCGGATGCCGTGCCGATGCAGACCATGGCGCCGGACATCACCCTCTATGTGTCCAGCGTGTCGAAAAGCCTCGCCGCCGGGCTGCGGCTGGGCTTCGTCGTCGCCCCTCCGGAACTGCGCTCCCGCGTCGAGACCGCCATCCGCGCCCTGCAATATTCCGCCCCCGCCCTGCCGGCGGAGGTCGCGGCGCGCTGGATCCAGGACGGCACCGCCGACCGCATCGTCGCCACCCAGCGGGAGGAGGACCTGGCCCGCCAGCGGCTCGCTCGCTCCATCCTGCCGGCCGAGACGGTCTATGGCCACCCGGCGGCCCAGCATCTGTGGCTGGTCCTGCCCGAACCCTGGCGGCGCGAGGACTTCATCGGCGAGGCTCGCCGCCGCGGGGTGATCGTCACCGGCGCCGATGCCTTCGCCGTCGGCCGCGCCAGTGCCCCCCATGCGGTGCGCGTCGGCCTGTGCATGCCGCGCAGCCGCGACGAGGCCGCCCGTGGCCTGCGCGCGCTGGCCGATGCCATCGACGCGCCGGCCGCGGCGATGCTGTCCATCGTGTAGGGAACGGGGATTCGGCCGGACCTGCCGTTCCGATGGGAAAATCCTGCCGCCCCGCCGGTCCAAACCTGCCGCCCGGCACATCGGGCGTCGCAAGATTTCCTTTTCCGCCAGTGGTTTGCCTCTGGCCCGCATCCTGCAAACCCCTCGCCCATCATTCCTTTCCGGGAATGCGGGAAGAGGGGAGCGCACCATGGTCAGCCTGTCCAGTTACGCCGATATCGGCGGCATGGCCCAGAGCCTGCAGCAGTCGATCGACGCTGCGGTCAAGCGCGTGCAGCAGCAGGCGGCGGGCAATGGTGGTGCCACCGGCAAGGTCCAGGAATACGAGCAGACCGTAGCCAAGTCGGCGATGAACGCCGCTCCCTTCGCCACCAACATCGGAACGCTGGTCAAGGACAGCAGCCGCCTCAACGTCTTCAGCTCGCTGGCCTCCAACGATCCGGCCGATTTCTACAAGTTCAACGTCACCACCTCCGGCGCCGCGACGCTTGGCACGGTGGGCGATGCCGGCGTCCGGCTGCAACTGATGGACCGCGGCGGCAAGATCATCGCCGACAGCAACAAGGATGCCGGCGCCGGCTATGACGCCTTCCAGAAGCTGAAATCGGGACAGCTCACCCTCGACAAGGGCGACTACACGCTGCGCATCGCCCGCGACAAGGATGTGCCGGTCAAGGACGCCAAGAGCTACGGCGTCCAGCTGCGCATGGGCAACTACAGCAAGGATTACGACACCATCGCCAAGCAGCCGGCCAAGGGCGACAATCCCTTCGGCGGAAACACCAAGCTGCAGGGTCTGGCCTCGATCCTCGGCGCCGGCAGCGCCTCGCCCAACCCCGCCTCGATGCTGCTCGGCGGCTCCGGCTCCAGCTATGGCGGCCGCGGATCGCTGCTGAACGCCATCCTGTAGCGGGTCAGACCAGCCGGTCCCGCCCCGATTCCTTGACCAGCAGCACCGCCTGCGTGCGGCTGCCGACGCCCAGCGCCTTCAGGACGCCGGTGACGTGGGTCTTCACGGTGGACAGGTTCAGCCCCAACCGTTCGCCGATCTCCTGGTTGGACAGGCCCTGAGCCAGCAGATCCAGCACCTCCAGCTGCCGGCGGGTCAGCCCGTCGAAAATGCTGGGTGCCACGCCGCGGGCGGTCGCCGCGGCAGCCGGAACCGCCGCCCCCGGCATGCCCAGCACCGGCGGCACATAGGACCCGCCGGCCATCACCAGCCGCAGGATATTCACCACCAGCACGTCGTCGGTCGATTTCGGAATGAAGGCGCGGACACCGCGCGACAGCACGGCGCGCATCTCGTCCGGCGACTCGATCATCGAGAAGATGGCGACCGGAACCGGCGCCACGCGCTTGACCAGCGCTTCGACATCGTCGAGCCCGCCTAGTCCGGGCATGCGCAAATCCATGACGATCAGGTCGAACGCGCTCCCCCCGTCCTGCATCGACGTGTCGAGGATGGTGTTCAGCTGGCTGAAGCTGGTGGCGGCCACCACGGTGGCCTGCTCGTCCAGTTCACCCACCA